>CAXBDS010000044.1:0-30760 GCA_963974355.1 uncultured Opitutaceae bacterium | reverse complement strand
GAACGGCACCACGACCCACGCCAAGGCCTTTGTCGCCACCGCCACGCCCAGCCAGGCCGCCGCGCGCCCCCCCCGCCCGCGCCGATCCGCCGCCAAGGCCATTGCAATGACGCCCACCCCCAAGGCTTCCGGATGCCCGGCAAACGCCAACTCGATCACCGCCAGCGGGCACCACAGCGCCAGCAACCACCCCTGCGGGGGCAACCATCGCCGCAACGCCCACCACCCCGCCAGCTCGATCGCCACCAGCAGCGCCTTCAACAGGCCCAAACCACCCGGAGCCAGCCACGCCGCCACACCAAAGATCAGCTGGGCCGCCGGCCCGTAAATCGTCGGCAACTCCGGATGATTGATTCCATCGAGGGCATCTCGCATCGCCTCCGGCAAATCATCGCGGGCAAACGCCGCTTCCGGCGCTTCCGCATACGGGTTTCCGGTCGTGACCAACTGGTAACCATCCCACAAATACCGGTGATAGTCATCCTCCCACGTCGGAACGACGCACAGGCCGAGCAGTCGAAAAACCATGGCCCAGCCCAAAATCGCCGCCGTTGCCCCGGCCGCCTTTTTCCAAACCAAACCCAATGCCGCCCACCCCACGACGGTCGCCATTCCCAACCCGAGCAACACCGGTCCCCGGCTCACGGATACCGCGGCCAGCGCCAGATAACCCGCCGCCGCCACCAGCCCCGCCCCGTGAATCGACCATGACACCCGCATTGCCGGCTCTGTTCCTTCCGCTCCGCTCACCACGGCCTCGCCGTCAGCCGGTCCCGCAAGTGTGAACGCACGGCGACGGGCTCGGTCACGTGTTTCAACAGGACCTCAACCTCATGGGGAAACAGGGCGCGATTGGGCCTGGAAAGCAGGTCAAAGGACGTGGTCGGAACGAGCAGCTCCCAAGGCCGCGCCGCCGCACACAAATGCGCGGTGAAATTCACCGTATGCCCGATCACCGTGAAATCGCGCCGGGCCGATGATCCCACGGCCCCGACAACCACGATCCCTTGGTGAACCGCCGCGCCCAACGACCACCCTTCCGGCCAATCCTGGATCGTCATTTGCGTGCGCGACAACAGCTCCCGGCCACACGCCACCGCCCGGTCCAGGTTATCCTCATGCCCCATAAAGACGGCGAGCACGGCGTCCCCCATGAACTTGTCCACGTCGCCGCCATGCTTGATCACCACATCGGTTTGCACCGCCAGAAGATCGTTCAGGTGACGCACCAACTCTTTCGGCTCAAAGCGACTCGATGAACGCGTGAACCCCCGCACGTCCGTGATGAGAATGGCGGCCTGCCGCTCCTGACCGTCCAGCCAGTCTTCGACGTAGGAACTCTTTTCCACCGCACTCGCGGTGAAGCGGGACACAAACGGCAACAGCTTCAACCGCTCGCCCACCGAGAACGCCATCCGGTTAAAGGTCTCGGCCATCCCGGCGATTTCATCCTTCGAATCGAGCGTGAGCTGCACGTCGGCATCGCCCTCCTCAAATCGCAACATGGCCGCCGAAAGCCGGCTGATACCCCGGGTCAGTCGCCGCGCAAAATACCAAATCGGCATGATGGCAATCAGGATGGCGACCAGCGTGACGCCCGCCTCCAACGCGAGTTCGTTCTGCAACGCCCGAATGTAGCGGCCAATCTCCGCGTCAGCTTCCAGCAACGCCACCACCCGGCCCGCGCCGTCGGTGATCGGCGCGTATCCACTGATCCATGACCCGTGCTCGTCTTCGTAAATATTCGTGAACGTCGACCCCAGGCCCACGAGTGCCTCGCGGTAGGCCTCGCGGTTTTCCGCCCGGATCTCGTAACGATTTCCGATAAACGGAATATCGTGCGTCATCACCACAAACTCCGCCACGTGATCCGCCGGATCGCCCAGCGGCCGCAGCACGTAGATCTCGTCGGGGGTCAATCCGTTGCGCTCCCGAATTGTGTTCAATACGGTGCGCGCCCGCTCAAACTCGGGCGTAACGTAGTCAAAATTCACCTCGATCTGTTCCAGATCAGCGCCGTTGATCGCCACCGCCCCCGTGCCCGCCACCGTCGTCACGAACAACTGAAACTGTTCCAGCAGCGATTGCTTCCGCAGCAAGTAAGTCGTGACAAAGAGCGAGCCGCTCACGAAGGACGCAACCAACACCATCGCCAGCAAAACCCGCACTCGCAGGCGCCGCCACCACGCCACGCGCGTGAGAAACGGGGAAGTGCTCCTGCAGGGGGTCATAGCGCCGCGAGCCTCCGGGAAGCATCTCCCCGGTGCAACCACCACCTCGATACACGCATCGCCCCCGGGGCACCTCGTCGACGACTCATCCGGTTGCACTACGTTTCGCGCCCAGCGACGGATGCTTCCGTTGCGCCCGATCCCATGCCGCCACGTCATCCACATCCTCCTGCTCGGCCAATTCCATCCAGGTCCAATCGAGGCGACGCATGCGCGCACGCGTCTCATCAGCGACCGTCGCCGTGCTCCAAGACACGCCTTCGAACAAGGTCCGCTCCACCGCCTTGATGCCCAGCAGGTAGTAACCCCCGTCCACCGCCGGCCCCAGCACCGCATCCCGGCCGGCCAGCCCCGCCGCCGCCGTGCGCAACGTCGCTTCATCCAGCCCCGGACAGTCCCCGCCGATCAGAAACACCGCCGCGGCTCCCCGATGAAAGGCCCCCGAAGCAGCCGCAATCAGCCGCTCGCCCAAATCGCCGGGAGACTGCGGCACGTAGAGCGCCCGCCCGCCCAGCCAGTGTCGCATGTCCGCCTCCGCCTCCGCCGGGGAAAAATGCACCTCCACCGGCCACTCCGGCGGCAATCCCGCCCCCAAATGTTCGACCAAACGACGATACGCCCGCAACGCCGCGGCATCCCCGATCTCCGCCGCCAAACGCGTTTTCACCTGCCCCGCCACCGGAGCCTTGAGCATGAGCACGAGCGTCGGAATAACGCCCGTGCCTCCCGCCATTTCGTCCAGGCAAACCCCACCAGCAACGGCCCCCAGACCCACGCCCGCTCGGCCGTGGTCTGCGTCCATTCCGCCTCCCGCGCCACCCCGTCCCACACCCAAAAGTAGGCGAAACCCGAAACGGCCAGCCAACGCGTGCCCAAATTCCGCGAGGCCACCGCCCACGGCATGAGCCATGTAAAATACCACGCGTGGTTCGACGGAGAAAACAGCAGGAGCATCACCAAATAACTCTCCACGAAATCGCGCCAATCGCGCGCTCTAAAAAACACCCACGCCCCCACCGGAAGGAAAGCCCATCCAATCCAACCATTACTAAAATACGACTCCGGCCAGATCCGCGCCGCCAACCACGGCACCACCTCCATCCCACGCGCCACCTGAACAAATTCCGCCGGCATCAGCGGCCCCACCCGACCGTAGCGCAGGTGAAACCATGCGAGGCCGAGCACCACCGGCAGCGCCGCCAGCCAAACGCCAAACAACGCGTTCCAGGGCGTCCGCCGCCCCCGCCACGCCATCCATCCGGCGATGGGGGCCGACACCCATTTCAAGCCGATGCTCACCCCGAGCCATGTCCACGCCCTCCTTCGCGGGAGCGACCCAGCCACACCGGCGGGTTGCGCGTGCCCGATCTCGCGCCCGTCCACCGCCATCCAGGCCGCCACCAACGCCCCCACAAAAAGACTCTCGGTGTGCGCGCCCCCGGCTCCCGCGTAGATCACCAGCGGATTCCACGCATAGACCAACGTCGCCCCATGCCCAAACCGCCGCGCCAACTTCGCCACCGTGGCCAGTTCCACCGCAATCAACAGCAGCTTCAAGCCCAGCACCCCCGCGTGCAGCGCCGCCAATCCGTGAAAAACCCACTGCGTCAACGGCGGATAGATCGTGGTAAATTCCGGGTGGTTGATCAGCCCCCAACGCGCATCCCGCCACGTCGCCAACAACGGATCGGCGGGGGCGTGCAGATACGGCGAAAACCCCGCCACCTGCAGCCGGCCTTCCCACAAATAGCGCCACACGTCGTCGCCCGGCGCCATCGGCACCAGCAGCAATCGCGCGACCACCGCGACCGCCCAAAACCAACCGGCGCTGATCCGCTTCACCCGCCACCCGCCAAGATACCCCCAACTCATCACCGCCGCCGCCGCCAAAAACCAACGCACCTGCCCCGGCTGCGCAAAGTCGCCCCACGGCATCATCCCCCCCGCTCCTCCCACCACCAACAGCCCCGCCCACCACGCCACTGCATCGGTGGAGTGGCGAACCCGCCGCACCGCCAGTTTCCCCAAGGTTGCCAAGATGATCGTGCCGGCCTGCACGCTGCCCTTGATCGTGCCGGATATCTTCGACCGCCCCCCCTGCCGCCGCACATAACCCACCGGCAACTCGACGATCCGCGCGCCTTCCTCCACCGCGCGCACCTGCATCTCGATCGTCCAGCCAAACCCGCGATCCTCCATGGCAATGCGCTCCAGCAGCGAGCGCCGGATCAACCGCAACGGCCCCAGATCGCCATAACGTTGCCCCCAGCCCCAACGCATCAACCTCGTCGCCAACCCGTTGCCAAACTGCTGCACCGGCGTCATGACCCGCCGGCTCTGCGCCCGCGCCCGCCGATCCCCCAACACAAAATCCGCCCCCCCCTCCGCCGCGGCGATCAGACGCGCCACGTCGGTGAGATCATCGCTGCCATCCGCATCGCAAAACAGCACCCATTCCACCTCGTCCGCCAAAGTCTGGTAACCGGTCCAACACGCCTGCCCGTAGCCGGCCCGCGCTTCAAGCACGACCTCGGCGCCCGCCTCGCCCGCCCGCTCTGCCGTCGCGTCCCGACTGCCATTGTCCACCACCCGAATGCGCGTCAGCCCCAAGCCCCGCAACGCCCCCACGACATCCGCGATGGTCGCCTCCTCATCGAGCGCCGGAATAATGACTTGAATGGATGCGAGCATGGTCCGCCAGACAGAGCCCCCAGCACGCCCCCTTCTTCCCGCCCTAGCAATGGCGAAGCACCCCACTTGGGGCGAGCAACCCGATTCGCCACACCGCCGCCTAACCTCGGACAAACGCCTCGAATAACTTCCGCTACAACCTCGACGCCACCGTCATGGCGGTTGACCTGCTCCCCTGAAGCTGGAGTGGCGAAGTGTGAGTAATGGGGTAAATGAAAGGACCCGAGACTCATGAAGAAGCGACACACGGAGGAGCAGATCCCCGGTATTTTGCGCGAGGCGGAGAAGGGCAAGGCGTTGCCCGATCGGTTGCGCGAGCACGGCATCGCGGCAGGCACGTTCTACCGCTGGAAGAGCAAATACGGCGGGATGGAGAACAGCCAGTTGCGGCGCCTGAAGGAGCTTGAGCGCGAGAACGAGCGATTGAAGCGCCTGGTGGCCGATCAGGCCTTGGACATCGTGATGCTCAAGGACGTGAACTCAAAAAACTGGTCGGGCCCGCCGTGCGTCGCGACGCCGTGGATCACCTCAAGGCGAGCTACGACGTGGCCACCCAACGTGCGTGCGGGCTGCTGCGATTGACCGTGAGCAGCTACTCCTACCAGTCCCACGGTCACCGGGACGATGCGCCGGTGCGCGGCGCCCTGCGGCAACACGCCGCGGTGCGGCGGCGCTGGGGCTATCGCCGTTTGCTGGTGCTGCTGCGGCGGGACGTATCAACGACGACCACAAGCGCATCCACCGGATCTACCGGGAGGAACGCTTGCAAGTGCGTCGTCGTCACCGCCGCAAACAGCACTTGGTGCGAGGTCAGGGGAAGCCTCCGACGCCGCAGGGCCAGAACGAACGCTGGAGCATGGACTTCGTGCACGACCGGATGATCAACGGCCGCTCCCTGCGACTGCTCACGGTGCACGACGACTACACCCGCGAGTGCCTGTGGATCGAGGTCGACACCTCGCTCAGCGGCGCCCGGGTCACCCGCGTGCTCGACTGGCTGTGCCATCCGCTCCGCGACGGACCGCCACAACACCTTTCTCCACGAGCTAAAGCTCCCCCTGTTACCGCTAGGTTGACCACTACGCATTTTCGCATAAAAATGCTTTTATGAGAACCACGCTCGACCTGCCCGACCCGCTTTTTCGCGAGCTTAAGGCCCAATCCGCCCTGCGCGGCGTGAAACTCAAGGACTTCGTCGCGGAAATCCTCCAGTCAGGCCTAGACCAAACCGGGGCCCCTCCGGTCGAGCCCCGTCGGCGCAGCCCATTGCCTGTAATCCGCAAAGCCACCGGCGTCCGGCATCCGGCGCTTTCTAACCGCGAGGTCGATGCGCTGCTCGTTGCGGAAGACAGCCATGGCAGCGATTGATCTTCCCGACCTCAACGTGTGGCTGGCCCTCATCGATCCGGATCATGAGCACCACGCCCGCGCCCGCCACTACTGGGAAGAGGAAGCCCCCGGCGACATCGCTTTCTGTCGCGTGACTATGCTGGGCCTGCTCCGTTTGCTCACCAACTCCCGCGTCATGCACGGCGCACCGTTTACCGCTCCGGAAGCTTGGGATGCCTACCACACCTTCACCGCGCTGCCGGAGATCGGTTTCATTGAGGACTCTCTCGCCGCCGAACAGCACTTTGAACGCTGGAGCCGCCGTCCTGATTTCCCCACCCATGGCTGGACCGACGCCTGGATCACGGCCATCGCATTCTCCGCCAACGCTCGCGTCGTCTCCTTCGATTCCGATTTCACCCGCTTTCCCGACCTTCGTTTTCTCCACCTGCACCCCTACCGGGGCCGATAAACGGGCAGCGTTCACGGGGTATGAACAGCTGAGTGCCGGGCACAGGGCATGAGTGCCTTCGCTGTCTCAGGCCGGCCTCAAACTTAACTCCGCCCCGCCAGCTCAGAGCCACCGTTGATCGGTCAACGCTCACCCCGCTCCCGCCGCCCCTTGACCCATCGGCCGGTCCGGCATTCCTTGGCTCCCTACGATCATGACGACGCCCGCCACTCCCGCCTCCCTCGAACCCATTCCCGTCACTGTGCTCACCGGCTTTCTCGGCGCCGGTAAGACCACCCTGCTCAATCGCATCCTCACCGAGCAGCACGGCAAAAAACTCGCCGTCATCGAAAACGAGTTCGGCGAGGTGGGCGTCGACAACCAGCTCGTCATCTCCTCCGAAGAAGAACTCTTCGAAATGAACAACGGCTGCATCTGCTGCAGCGTGCGCGGCGACCTCATCCGCGTGCTCACCCGCCTCATGAAGCGCAAGGATCGCCTCGACGGCATTCTGATCGAAACCACCGGCCTCGCCGATCCCGGCCCCGTCGCGCAGACGTTTTTCACCGACGACGAGATGCGCGCCCGCTTCCGCATCGACGCCATCGTCACCGTCGTCGACGCCAAACACGTCGAGCGCCACCTCGACGACTCGCCCGAGGTCAAGAAGCAGATCGCCTTCGCCGATGTGCTCATCCTCAACAAAACCGATCTCGTCGAACCCGCCGCCCTCGACACGCTTGAGGCCCGTATCCGCAAGATGAATGCGGCTGCCAAGGTCCACCGCACGGTCAACGCCGACGTGCCGCTTTCCGCCGTGCTCGATGTCGGCGGGTTCCTGCTCTCCCGCGCCACCACGCTCGACCCGAATTTCCTCCAGCCGTCCTATCCCTTCGAGTGGGCCGGCGCCTACCCGCTCACCGCCGGCACGCACGTGCTGGAGATCGGCCACGCGCCCGGCGAGGAACACGATCATGATCACGATGGCTGCGGCCACGATCACCATCACCACCACGGCAACGAGAACGAACTCGATGTCGTCATCATGCCGGTGAAGTCGCTCGGCGAGACCGATCTCGCCGCCGCCCGCGACGCGGCCGTGCTCACCTTTTCCGATTGGGAAAACCAGGTCGCGACCGGCGAAACCGTGACGCCGGGCGGCGTGTTGCATCGCCTGCTGCTCGACGACGGTTACGGCCGCTACCCGCTCGAGATCGACGAGCCCGGCCACTACCTGGTTTTCGAGGGCTGCGGCGAAGAACCGCTGCACATCATCACGGGCGGTGACGGCGAAAATTACGTGAAACCCGTCTGGCAGCAGGACTACGAACATCAGCACTCCCATGAGGACGATGTGACGTCCGTCGGCATCAGCACCGAGGGCACCTGCGACCCGAAGAAACTCAACGACTGGATCGGCGGTCTGCTCAATACCAAGGGCAACGACATCTACCGCAGCAAGGGCGTGATCAGCGTGAAGGGCTCCGACAAGCGCCTCGTCTTCCAAGGCGTGCACATGCTCTTCGACGCGAAGTTCGACCGCCCGTGGAAGTCCGGCGAGTCCCGCCAGAACCTCCTCGTTTTCATCGGCAAAAACCTCGACCGCGCCGCGCTGAACGAAGGTTTCAAGGCCTGTCTCGCCTGAGCGCAAAACCCGCGGCCCACCCGATTCACCCACCCATGCCCACCATCCCCGGACTCCGCAGTTGTTACGCCAAGGTAGGCCGGCTCGTCTACTTCGGCCGCATGCTCGATAAGATCCGACTGCACGCCAACGGACAACTGCCGGACGACTACGTGGCCAATCTCGGCGACGACAAATTCGCCGTGCTGGACGGCCGCTGTTGTCGGTTTCTCGGCGTGCGCTACGCGGACCTGCGTGAGCGCACACTCGCCGGTGAGAGCGACGAAGCCGTGCTTGCTTGGGCCCACGCCCACGGCACGCCTCGCACCGACGAGGAGTGTCATGTGTGGAATCGCTTCCTCACCAAACTCGGCTGGCGCGACGAACGCTCCGCCGTCGTGCGGGAACGCGCCGAAGCCAGCGGCATGCAAGGTCTCGTCGTCGAGACGATCCTCGATCACATCGAATACGATGAAGGCCGGGACCCCGTCGCGGATCGCGCCTGGGACACGATCTAAAACCGATCACCACCCACCGCCGTTGCGATCACCCGCGGCAACGCGCAGGCCCCGGCATCTCCGCCCCGTATCGCTCAATCCCGCCAGCCCTCCAATAACGCGAGCAAACGCAGACGATCCGGGGGAAGGAGACGGGATGCGCTGGTGAGATACGCACGCGCCGCGGTGCGATCCGTCCCCGCCCACTGCTGCACCAGTTCCGTCTGCGTGCGCTGACGAATTTCAGGGTCGACGATGGCTGCGCTCCAGTCGCACGCGACATCGGGCCAGGTCGCGACGATGGCCGGGAGGCGCGCCAAGGTGGCCAGGCTGCCGTCGAGTTCTTGATTGGGTTCGAGCTGATCGAGCCAGCTCGCCGCTGCGGCCGGCTGGCGTTGAATCCACGCGGGCAATACGACGGCCAGGGCTTGGGCGCGGGCGTCGCCCGGCAGGGACTGCAGCGCAAACTCCGCGGCGGCGGCGGGGTCGCGCTCGGCCCATTGCGCGGCCACGTGCGCCAGCCCCTCCCCGCCCGGCTGGGCGAGCGCGGCCTGCATCGCCGCCCCCGGATCCGTTTCCGCCCAATCCTCCAGGCAGCGTTGCAGCCATACCGATCGCTCGGGCCCGCCCAGTTCAGCAAAAGCCAGCGCCGCCTCAAACTGGTGCGACGCACCCAGCATCGTGATCAAGGTGTCGCCGTGTTCGCGCCTAAAAATCGGATCCGCGGCACACAGGCGACGGGCGAGCCGGCTCGCGAGTCCGGGTTCCTCCGCGGCGGCGATCAGCAAAGCCGTGGCCGCGGCCAGACGTTGGTCGACGGGGAGCCGAAGAACCTCCTCACACCGGCGCGCCGGATCACTCGCGCGTGCGCCGTCAACCGTCTCGGCCGCCGCGAAGGACGGCATCCGGGCGAGGATCAACGGATCGCAGGACGTGATCCACCACCCGAGCCCGGCCCCGCCCGAGAACAAAACGAGCGCGGCCACCGTCAACCGCGGCCGCCGGAAGCAAAACGTCGTCATGTCAGGAAAACACCGTGCGTTGCGCCAACCAGCCCGCTCCGGCCACCGCCACGAGCACCGAAACTATCACCTGGCCAAAACGCAGCCGGACGGGATCTCTGCGCAGGGCAATGAAGAGGGGCAACGTCGCCGCCACGATTGCCAACTGGCCCAGTTCGACTCCCAGATTGAACGCAAAGAGCGGCCCGATCAGGCCGTGCTCAGCGGTGCCCAAACCCGCGCCCCGCAGAGCTCCGGCAAAGCCGAAACCGTGCAGCAACCCAAAGATGAACGCGAGGAGCCAGCGGCCCTTGGGCTCCTCGTGACGGACCAGATTTTCAATCCCGACGTAGACGATCGACGCGGCGATCAGCGGCTCGACGATGCGTCCCGGCAGGCTGAAAACTCCGAGCGCCGCGACCGCCAAGGTGAGGGAGTGGGCCAGGGTAAAACACGTGATGAGACCGAAGGTTTGATCCCCATGGCGGCAGACCACCAACAGACCGAGGAGAAAAAGCAGGTGGTCGTAACCCGTGAGAATGTGGACCACGCCCAGGCGAAGAAAGGGACCGAAGACCGACGCGGCAGCCGGCGGGAGGGTCGCCCCGGAGCCCTCGATCAGGGACGCGCCGGGCACGTTGACTTGGACGCGGGTATCCGCGCCCATCAACAGACTGACCGGCGGAGACGGCTCTGGGCGAAAGTCGAAATTGAGCACCGAACCGTAACCATGGCCCAACCGCTCAACATGCAGCGCGTGGATCTCCAATCGGCCAGGCAACGGGCGAACATAGGTCACATGCCATTCGACATCAGCTTCGACGTTGAGCGAAACGCTGACGGCCTCAGGCACCAGCCGCTCGCCCGCCTGCGTCAGAACAAAGAGCCCCGAAGCACCGGCGAGCAGCAAGGGTCGCAAGGCGTCCAAGTCCTCGGGCGCAAAGGTGGGGCTCGGCTGGCCGTCCTTGGCCGCGGAGAGCGCCGTCGACCGGGCCATCGTCACCTCAAGTTCCAGAGTCGTCGCCCCGAGGCGCACGAGGGTGGTGCTTTCGAAAGGGTCGTGGGCCCGCGCCCCGCCTCCGCTCAACAGAAAGACGACGCCGAACAGGAGAACGCGAAACGAAACCGAAGAGCCCATGGCGGGAAACAGGAGGGAAGGGGGAGCGCGTCCACCGCCAGGCGAAGGCGCTCCCGGGGCGAAACGGAAACCGCGCGCGATCAGGGCACGGTGATCTCGTCGATGTTGCCCAAGTCCGCGCCGGTGGAGGCGAACTGGAGCGTATTCGACGTGGTGTTGTTCAAGGTGACGTTGACGGTCATGGTCAGGTAGGTGGTCCACGCGCCGGTCGGCGCAAACGTAATGCTGCTGGAACTACCATTGACCGTAAGGGTGCCGCTGCGCGAGGTGGTCGCGCCAAGGGCATAGCGGATGGCCAAGGCCTTGGTGCCACCGCCGTTGCCGTTGACATTGCTGAACGTGAGCGTGCCGCCGCTGGTCGGGAAGTTGGCAAAGCCCGTGCCGTTGAAGCCCGCGTTGTTGCTCTCGATCGCCACGCCGCCCGCAGCGGTCGCGCTCTCCGCCTGATAGGTGATACCCGAAGGCGGAGGAGGCGTGCCGCCGCCGACCACATACATGTCGGGCGTGGGCGGCGTGGCCATGCCGTCGCCCAGAAAGAAGCCCGGATGCGGCGGCTGGTTGTAGGCGACGTTTTGCCAAGCGATGGCCTCGCGATACTGGCGGTCGTGCATCAGCGTGTAGATGCGGTGGGTCGTGACATCCGTCGTGGTGTAAATGCGCAGGGCGTTGTTCCCGGTCTCACGCCAGATGATCTCTTCGCGCCAGTCGCCGAAGAGGTCGGCGCTGAGGTTCGGCGTCGCCTTGGTGGAGTTATTGGAAGCAATGCCGGAGGGAGCCAGAATCGCACTCTGGGTGCCGGCGGTGTAGTTCCACTTGTAAACCGTCGTGCCGTCGAGGGGTTCGCGCAGCAGATCGGCGTCCCAGTAGGCCATGAAGTTCATGCTGGGTTTGGCCGAACCGATGGTGACGCCCGTCACGCTGACCAACGAACCGCGCGACCCCCACAATTCGTAGCCCGCATAACGCGGGTCGATGTCGCCGGTGCAACCGCGTCCGACATCGGCGCCTTCCCCACTGAGGCTCACCAACAAGGCTCCGGTCGACGCATCGTGCAGCTCCAAGCCGCTTGATCCATAGGAGCTGGGACTCTCGTGCACCATCCACACTTCTTTGCCCGCCCGATTGGGATTCATGTCGGACATATGGAGGGCATCCCCGTGCCCGAGGGCGGTCGAGTAGCGGCCGGTGCCGTTGGCGTTGATGGTGGCGGCGCCGTAGATGATTTCGTCGGTGCCGTTGCCATCGACATCACCGACGGAGAGACTGTGCGCCCCCTGACCGCGATAGGCGGCAAGCGAGCCGGTCGTGCTGTCGCCCGTGTCGAAGGTCCAACGCTGGGTGAGCTGGCCGTTGCGCCAATCCCACGCGGCGAGCACGGCGCGCGTGTAGTAACCACGGGCCATCACGATGCTGGGCCGCACGCCGTCGAGATAGGCGATGCAGGCGAGGAAGCGGTCGACACGATTGCCGTAGGTATCGCCCCAGTTGCCGACGGTGCCGCGCGGCACGACGTAGTTGGTCGTGGCGAGCGTCGCTCCGGTCTGACCATTAAAAATCGTGAAATATTCCGGGCCCGAAAGCACGCGACCGGCCGAATTGCGATAGTCTGCGCTGGACGAACCGATCACCTGCCCGGTTCCGCTGATCGTGCCGTCGGCCGTCTTGCAGGCCACCTCGGCTTTGCCGTCGCCATCGAGGTCATACACCATGACCTGGGTGTAGTGGGCGCCGGCGCGAATATTGCGGCCGAGATCGATGCGCCAGAGGCGGGTGCCGTTGAGTTTGTAGGCGTCGAGATAGACGTTGCCGGTGTAGCCGTCCTGCGAGTTGTCCTTCGCATTGGTGGGGTCCCATTTCACGATGATCTCGTATTCACCATCTCCATCGAGGTCGCCCACCGAGCAATCGTTGGGCGTGTAGGTGTATGACTCGCCCACGGGAGTCGTGCCGCCCGCCGGCTGCATGAGGGCGACGCGCAGGTATTGTTGGGTGGGGGCGTTGGCCGCGAGCGTGTAGCCCGCACTGGCCCCCTGTTCCACGCCGCCGATGACCGGCCGCACGGTGTAGAGGTTGGCTTGGCTCAGCGTGGCGCCCGTATCCACAAGGTTGGTGGAATTGGTGATCGGGGAACCGTTCACTTTGGTCGAACCGCGATACACGTTGAAGGAAATGCCCGAGGGATCGTTGCCGAGCAGGCGCCACCCCACATAGACGCTGCTGGTCCCCGTGCGCATCGCGATGACGCCGCGACCCAGGTTTTCCATCTGATAGGCCGCCCGGAGATTCGGAACCATGGCCAGCGCGCAAACGAGCAGGGGCAACAGGCGCAATGTGAACGGTAACCAAGAGGCAATCCGCAAACGCGGACGCGACGAAGAACGGTAACAAGACGGGTAATACATGATGATCGGGTTGTTCGGGGTTGAAGCCATCGACGCAGGTCCCGGAGCGGGTCGCATCGAAAAGGGGATATGAGGGATTACACCGGTCCGAACCCGTCGCGCTCAATCTCCCGACGTTGTCCCAGTAGCGCAAAGGGTATAGCAAAACGCTCACGCATAGGGTGTTACCCCCAGCATCGAACAGTTCGACGGAATTGTGTATGTGATCCGTGGAGACGACGTGCTATCTACCGCACCTTGATGACCCGGCTCCCCCCCGGGCCTCACTACCCCTCCGCCCCCCCATCGTCGGTCGCCTCCCCCGGTTCGACCGCCCCCACTATGCTGCGATACTTGAACCAAGGAGTCCGCCCATTCGGAGACTATCCGATGCCCGTCCACACGCGTCCGAATTGGGAATTCTACGCCGTGCTCGACGGGCGACTGGCACCGCTGGTGAATCCGCCGCAGCTTGAGGAGCTACGGTGCGACACCCTCTGGATCTTTCCCCCCGGCAACAGCCACGGCTGGATCAGCGACCCCGGCCGGTCGTGTCGTATCGTCGTATTTCATTTCAGCGAAGTGCCCACGGAGCTCGACCGGCGGGGGCGAGCAAACGGGTGTCTCGTCGTGCCCCTGTCTCGCGAAGCTGAGCAACAGATCCAACATATCGCCAACCGCCTCCACGATCACTATCGCTGCCCGAATGCGCTGAGCGTCCTGCATTTCGAACAGGCGCTCGTCGAGTTGAGCTTGTTATCTTTGGAAGGGCGGGAGCCCCTGCCTTCCACCGCCACCGCCAACTCCGTGCGCCACCACCACATCCCGCTCAACATCGACGCGATCCCGCCCACCAACCCCGCATTGGCCCGCGTGCTCGCCGCCGAAAACTGGTATCGAACACATCTGCCAAACCAGCCGTCCATCCGCGAGGTTGCCCGCGCGGGCGGACTTTCGGTCAGTCATCTTCGACGCTTGTTTCACACGGTGCGGCAGCTCAGTCCGCGCGACGTTTTTGACCGGATTCGCATGGAGCAAGCGATGCAGCTGTTGGCCCATTCCGACCGCAAACTCACGGATGTCGCGGCGGAGTGTGGGTTCGGCGGTGCGAGCCAATTTTGCCAATTCTTCAAAGACCATAACGGGACCTCGCCGGCCGCTTGGCGCAAACACGTCTACTCCGCCTATCAAGACCCGGCCGAGCACCCGGGAAGGACACGCTAGGATCGCCGCCGACGATCCCCGCGCCGTGATCTCCACGGGCGAACACCCCGCCCCCTCAGCCGAAACGAAAATCGATCCCCCGTGGTCATCACGACGTCCGTCTAGGTAACCTTTTCGCAAGAAATAGGTTAGGACGGGCGCCAAAGAAATGGGTAATTTTTTACGTATTTTTCCCAAAAATGAAGCCGAACTCGCTTCTCAAACCACAGTCTATCGTCCATCTGCTGCTTCTGCTGCCTCAGCAAATCTTGGCGGTGTCCCGCCTACTGAGGATGAGAAGATATAACCTCCCATGAACTCCTCCCTTCGCCGCTATATTGCCCTGTTCTCCCTCACCGCTCTGTTGAGCGCCCACGCCTTTGGACAGGCCGCTGGTGCTGGAACCGTCGGACGCATATGGTTAGGGAGTGGTGGCGGTGCAGCGGCGGGGGCCGGAGCCGCCGGCTCAGCCGCAGCGGGTGGCATTACCGCCGGCGCCTTGGCCGTCGGCATCGCCGCTGCTGCGGCCATCGATGTCGCCGTCGCGGTCCCCAGCCCGCCCCCCCTTGGTGGGACCGACACAAGCCCCGGCGAGCTCGCTTCCTGCACGGTCACGATCAACGACGGTGTCACCACGATCGCCGCGCTCTCCGGCCAAGTTGCCTACACGGACGCTAACGGAAACACCACGATCATCGATATCGGCTCCGGCTTGGTGATCGATGCCAACGGCAATCAAACTCAACAGACTCTTGCCCAACTCATCGCGCAAGAAGCCGCTAGTGGCACAGCGGGCGGCCCCAACTCGTTGACCACTAAACTCAGCACCGCCGTCAGCACCCTTTCCGCCCAAGTCAGCTCCGGCGACTACGGCAGCCAAGCGGTCACCCTGCTCGCTGCGGTGGTCAAGGTCGCCTCGACCGCCAATCCCGCCGCGGCCGCCAGCTACTCGACATCGGCGATCGCCGCCGTAGCCGCCAGCCCCTCCATTCCGGCCGAACAAAAAGCCGGCGGCGCCACCGCCGTCGCTGAAGCCGCAATCCAGGGCACCGCCGTGAATGGCACCACCGCTCAAATCGCGGCTCAGCAGAGCGCCGTCCGGGCCGCCGTGCAGAGCAACGCCACCGGTTTGGGCCTCACTCAGGCGCAAGCCTCCCAGGTGGTCGCCCAAGCCACCGCCGCAGCTGGCGTGCCGACAACTCAACCGGGCACCATCGCACCTCCGACGACGCCGTCGACCACGATCCCCGTCATCGATCCGACGGTTATTCCGGTCAGCCCGAGCGCCTGATCCGATCACGCCCGAACGCGATTAACGTCCGTTCCACCCGCCCCGCGCCAGCGGGGCTTTTTTTTGGCCCACGGAAAGCGTCTCCCACTCGACCCCACCTGCATCCGTGCATCCGGGAATACCGGCCAATCGTTGTGCTTCGTAGAAAGAGCACCATCCTTTGCGGTGCGCGTCAGCATCCCTCCGCTCGTCTTTCCATCCCTTCGGTCCACCCATGAACTTGATTAAAAAACCCGACTGGCAGCTCCCCGCCTCTGCCGCCACCCCGGAAGACATTTTTAACACCCCGCCGCCGGCGCGTCGGGAGTTTCTGCGCAAGCTCGGCATCGGCACCGCGGGCGTATTTGCCGCCCCGCTGTTGCGCGGCGCGGCGGCCGGTTTCCCGAGCGAAAAAAATCCTGCGTTTGCCGCCGGCGACCTCAAGCCGACCTCTTACGAGGACATCACGAGCTACAACAACTTCTACGAATTCGGCACCGACAAGGGTGATCCCCGGGTCAAAGCCAACAAGGGCTGGTCGACCGATCCGTGGACGATCGAGCTCACCGGCCACATCCGCAATCCCGGCAAACACGACGTCAACGACCTCATCGGCCAACTCGGCGGCATCGAACAACGCGTTTACCGTCACCGTTGCGTCGAAGCGTGGTCGATGGTCGTGCCGTGGGACGGCTTTCCTCTCGCCAAACTCGTCGAACTGGCCGACCCGACCGCCGACGCGAAATACCTGCGCTTTACGTCCTTCGTTGACCGCCAGGCCGCCAGCGGACAACGCAGCAACTTCATTGACTGGCCCTATGTCGAAGGGCTGCGCCTCGACGAAGCGACCAACGAACTCGCGTTCATCGCCACCGGCATTTACGGCAAACCTATCCCCAACCAAAACGGCGCGCCGCTCCGGCTCGTGGTGCCGTGGAAGTATGGGTTCAAGGGGATCAAATCGATCGTGAAGATCGAGTTCACCGCCAAGCAGCCCCGCAACACATGGAACCTCCTCGCGCCCGACGAGTATGGTTTTTACGCCAACGTGAATCCGCAGGTCGACCATCCGCGTTGGTCGCAAGCCAGCGAACGTGTGATCGGCGCCGGTTTCTTCGCCGGCAAGCAGCCGACCCTGATGTTCAATGGCTACGAAAAACAAGTGGCCGGCCTCTACCGCGACCTTGATCTCGCCAAGTTCTACTGAGGCGAGGGCCGCCGGCGCGAGCGGACCGGGATGGCTCGCCCGTCTCCTCCGCCGCAAAACGGCCATCTGGATACTTCTCGTCCTCCCTGGCCTGTGGCCCGTGTGGCCGCTCGTCCTTTCGCGTGATCCCACGGTCGCGACTGACCCCGGCAAATACGTGCTGCATCACCTCGGCTTCACCGCCGCCGTGTTACTCGCGCTCGTGCTCACATTTTCTCCGTTGCGCATTTTCTGGCCAAAGTCGGCCCTCGTCCGCGCCCTGAACCGTCATCGCCGGCTCGTCGGCGTCAGCGTGTTTGTCTACGCCTCGCTGCACCTCACGATGCACTTCATCTACGAGGGCGGTTTCGGCACCTTCGCGACCGATTGGAAAAAGCCGTTCATCGCGTTTGGCCTCGGCGCCTTCGCCATCCTTCTCGTGCTGGCAGTCACAAGCATCAACCCGTTCGTCCGTCGCCTCGGCGGCCGGCGTTGGAAGAACCTCCACCGCCTCGTTTACCTCGCAGCCGGTCTCGTCGTCTGGCACCAAATCCTCGCCCGCAAACTTTTCCCGCCGCAGGTTGTCTGGATCTTTGGTCCCCTCATTCTCCTCGAGATCGCTCGCATCTGGCACGCCCGCGCCCGCCGGCCCAAGAAAACCGCGTAAGGCCCCGTTCGCCTCTTCCCGTCATGTCGATCACGGCCGCCCAACCCACGGACCTTGCCGCGTTGACGCGAATCGCGATCGCCGCGAAAAGCCATTGGGGTTACCCGGCAGAGTGGATGGCGCAATGGCACGATGAGTTCGTTTTCCCGCCCGCCTACCTCACGGACCATCCGACGTTCATCACCCGGACCGGCGAAAGTATCACGGGATTCTGTAGCTTAAAACCTGATACCGACACCCTGCACGTCGAGCACCTGTGGATCTTACCGACCGCCATGGGCGCGGGTTTCGGTCGCGACCTGTTCAACCACGCCGAGAGCTGGGCGCGAGCGCAGGGGGCTCGCCAACTTGTCGTCGAGAGCGATCCGCATGCGACCGGCTTTTACGAGCGCATGGGCGCAGTTGTCATCCGACAAAAACCCGCGCCCATGCCCGGCGCGCCTAACCGCGCGCTCCCGATCCTGCGCAAGCCGCTCTGAGTCGCCTTTATCCGGGAAACGACTTGTCCCGCACGGCGTCGCGGTAGGCGGCCAATCCATCCCGAAACGCCGCGCCGGCATCTGCAAATTTTTTGGCGAAGCCCGGCACGTAGCCCGGCGTTAGACCCAGCAGATCCGTGCAGACGAGGATCTGCCCATCCACATGCGGGCCCGCTCCGATACCGACCACCGGAATCTCCACCGCTTCGGTCACGGCGCGCGCCGCATCGGGTGCAACCATCTCCAACAGCAACGCGAAACAGCCCGCCGCTTCGAGGGCCTGCGCATCGGCGACCAAGCCGGCCGTTTCGGCATCGTTGACGCCAAATTTTTTGTAACGGCCGAGTCGTTTCACCTGCTGTGGCATGAGCCCAAGGTGCCCCCAGACCGGCACCCCCGCCTCGGTGAGTCGGGCAATCTTCGGCGCCAAGGCCCGCCCGGCCTCGATCTTCACGGCATCGGCGCCGGCCTCCTGCATCAGCCGCTGGCAAGACGTGAGCACCCGGCGAAAGTCGAAATGCGCTTCCACAAACGGCACGTCAGCCGCGACCAGCGCCTCCGGCTGGGTGCGCGCCACCGCCGCGGTATGGTGCACCATCATGTCGAGCGTCACCGGCACCGTGCCGGGCAGGCCGAGCATCGTGTTCCCCACCGAGTCCCCGATCAGGATGAGATCAACACCCGCCGCGCTCGCGTAATGCGCCATGAGCGCATCATAGGCGGTGACCGCCACGATCGGGCGCTCGCCTTTCAGTTTAAGCAAAGTGTGCGGTGTCGTTTTCAAGAGGGTTCGAAGGATGGCTCACAAATCACACGAAACACACCAAAGAAATCAAACCACCGCGCGCTCCGCCCTTCACTGCAGGAAGGCCGGAATCCGCTCCCCGGCGACCATCTCCTCGAAGGCCTCACGGCGATTGATCAGCTCGAAGGTGCCATGTTGGACCAACACCTCCGCCGGCAGCCCGCGGGTGTTGTAACGGCTCGCCATGGTGTAGCCATAGGCCCCTGCGCTCATAAACGCCACGAGCTCTCCCTCGCCCACCGCCTGCAGTGACCGAGCCTTCGCGAAACAATCACCGGATTCGCAGATCGGGCCGACGATATCCGCCACCATGGCGGGACGCGAACTGTCGCGCCGCAGCGGCACGATCTCGTGATAACTCTCATACATCGCCGGGCGCACGAGGTCGTTCATGGCCGCATCGATGACAAGAAAGGTCTTTGCTTGGCCGCGCTTCAGGTATTCGACGCGCGAAAGCAGCACGCCCGCATTGCCGACGAGGAAACGCCCCGGCTCCAGGAGGATCTTGAGCCCGAGCGGCTGGAGGAGCGGTTGCAGCGCCGCGCCATACGCCTCCGGCGTCAGCGGACGCTCCCCAGCCGGTTTCGACGCCCACCACGCCGCGTCGCCGCTGGCCAACGCATCCTGATAAACGATGCCGATCCCTCCCCCGATCGAAAAATACGAAATGCCGTAGTCCGCCTTCAACTGCGCCACGAACGGCGCCACTTTCTTGACCGCGTCAACAAACGGGCCGAGCGCCGTCAGTTGCGAACCGATGTGGATCTGCACGCCCTTCAACTCGAGGTGGGGATATTTCGCCGCGGCGGCGTAGGCGCTGGCGGCGACGGTCAAAGGGACGCCGAACTTGTTGTCGTTCTTGCCGGTCGTGATCTTGGCGTGAGTCTGCGCGTCGACATCCGGGTTGATGCGAATCGCGATCGGCGCCTTCACCCCAAGTCGGCCGGCGACGTGATTGATGCGCTCCAGCTCCGGTTCGCTTTCCACGTGAAAGGCAAAGATACGGTTCTCCAAGGCCAGCCGGATCTCCGCCTCGGTCTTGCCCACGCCGGCGAACACACTGCGCGACACCTCGGCCCCGGCCGCCAATACGCGCCGAATCTCACCTCCGCTCACAAGATCAAAACCGGTCCCGAGATTCGCGAAATGCCGCAGCAGCGCCAAGTTCGAGTTGGCCTTCATCGCGTAGCAAATCTGCAGATCGATACCGGCCAAACCGCCCGTTAAACGCGCCACGTTGTCGGCCATCGTCGCGGCGCTGTAAACGTAAGTAGGCGTGCCATACAGTTTCGCCACCGCCGCCAGATCGACGGATTCACAATGGAGCGCAGCGTCAAGATATCGGAAGTGATGCATCGGATAATAAAAGTGTGTGAAAGCCGCGGCGGCAGGAGCTTTTCCCTTGTAATATGCAACGCAAACGCGCCGATCATATAAACGTGCTTAACGTGTTGCGAAACCTCTTCCGTCGTCCGCCGATCCGCATGGGATCCGTCGATAACCGGTCGATGCGCACGACCACGATTCGCAACGCCGGCTTCGTGAGTTTCTTCAACGGCCAAGGCTGCGTCTCACCGCGCCATCCCGACCTCCAAGACCGCCGGCTCAAACGCCAGCGGCGGTTCCGGGTGATGGCTTTCGTGTCGATGGCCGCGCTTAGCGCCTGGTTCGTGATCGAGAGCGCCCAAGCGCTCGCCGCGTTCTAAACGTCGGTAGCGTTCAGCCCCTGTTCCGCCCTCGTTCACGGCTGCGCGTTCAGCGCCCAGTCGTAATTCATGTAACCGAGTTTCCAGGTATCCGGCGCCCGCCGAATCGAGAGGCTCGCGCGTTTCGGGGCATACTCGGCGACAAACTCCAGAACCTCCGTATCGGCCGTGCCGAAGTCACTTTTGAACCAGTCGAAGACCTTCGACACTTCCGCCATCCGGAGCGGAACACTGAACCGATTCTTCGTCCGATCGTGTAAAAACCCATCGAGTTGATCCGCTAGCTGCATCTCCAAGGAGTCACCGGCATAGGCCTCGCGCCTGAGCTTGGGGCAGGATTTCGCCGCACAAACCAAGGCGAAATGAATGCGCGGCTCACGAAACTGTTTTCGAATGATGTCGTGCTCGATGTAATTCAACGTCACGCGCTCGCCATGGATCGTGGCGAATTTGATGTCCCACGGTGTCTTACCGATCAGATAGCCGATATACTTGCCCCCGGTCGCAAGGTCGTTGATGGACTGCACCGGATAGTTGTCGGCGATCAATTTCAGCGTGTAGGCGTTGTAGGCGTTGAGCCAAAATGCCAGGCGCGCCGCCCCTTCCGGCAACGTGGCGGGATCGATCTCGGCCACAGAGGACAAGTAACGGTCCAGCCCCGGATCCGCCTTCAACGCCGCGTAGTCAACCAGACCGTTCGCATCCACGTAGTGCTGCAGTAACGACGTATAGAGCCCGTCATCGGGCTGGCTCGCCACGCGCCCCGCCCCTGTGATTAAAATCAGCAAACAATTAATCCACAGAGGTTTCATGAGCAATCCGAGATCCGGCGATTTTGCGGGAAAGATAGAACTGAGCAAGGCTGTGGGGCGACTCGCCGCGCAAAAAGCGCCCCAGTAAACGGGCGTTGCGCCACTGCTGACGCAGGTGCCCCGTGGCCTCAAAACGCCGGGGCGAGGTCACAACGGCCGCCGGCAGGGAGACCACGGGACTCAAGCGCCGCGCCCGTCGCAGAAACTCCACGTCTTCGAAAAGCGGCCACTCCGGAAAACCACCCATATGGTGATAATGCGCACGCGAAACCAAGATGCCCTGATCCCCAAAACGGGTCCAAACGGTGTCGAAACGCGTGAACCAGGCGCATCCCCGCAAAAACCAATGCGGGGAATCAAAACGCAGCCGAAAAGTTGCCACGCCGGTCGGGTTCTCTCTCGCGAAATCCTCCACGAGCGCGGCGCCATCCAAGGGCACGAGCGTGTCGGCATGCAGAAAGAACAGCCAATCGCCGCTCGCCGCCGCGGCCCCCCTCCGCACTTGGCGACCGCGTCCCGCCTCGGATTCCCGCACGCGTGCGCCATCGTCCCTCGCGATGCGTCGGGTGGCATCGGCGCTGCCACCGTCCACGACGATGACTTCGGCCTCCGGCCACACCAAACGCACCCGCGCCAAAGTCGCAGGCAAAGCGCCAGCCTCGTTTAACGCGGGGATGATAACGGAGAGCTTGATCAAGGATTGAGCGCGTTAGAGTCAGCGGTCCCGTAATTTATTTCCCAATGCAACGCATCAAACCATGCGGTTGCCCGAGTGTTCGTATTGTCGGTATCCACCATGATCGCGACGCCGTTTATCTCCGTCGGCTCGCGACCAAAGACCTCCCGGTAGTCCCGCAAAACATCCCGCGACTCGTCGCACCACGATCCAGCCTCCCCCGCTCCGGACCGCAACACGATCACCCGCACGCGCGACGTGTAAGGACTGGGATAAACACTACCCGCCGGCTCGTGCGCCGCCCAGACGTAATTGATCGCGACCGTATGCAAGGGAACCAAAGACGTCTCATAAACCACGAAGACTCGGGCCGCATAATCGTCGCCGCTCCGTCGACGTTCCGCGCGGTTCGCCAGCAACGGTGCCGCCACTTTCCAGCGCCACGAGACCGTGGCCTCCGTCGGCGCGACGAACCGGGAGCGATGGAGCAGTGCCCGGTTCGCATTTGCCGAATCCGCTCGCAGGACCCTCGCACCGCCCTCGCCTTCCGGCACGGCTTGGTAGGTGGTCCGAGCCCCGAGCCCCCACAAGGTGAACGCGATTACGGCGAGTCCCGGCCTTGCGATCTGAAGCCGCTTCGTCATCTCTAGGATCACTAACCACCATGAAGTCACTCGTGCAACGCCTCCTTCTCGCCAGCCTGCTCGTCCTTTTACTCGGAGGTTGTGCGTCGAACGCCAAACTCGGTGGTCTCACGGCCCGCTTAGTCAACGTCGTTCCGACCGGTGCGACCAGCGCCAAAGTCACGTTGGAATACTCCAACGACAACCTCTTGCCCGTCGGCGTCAGCCGCAGTCAGCACGATATCACGCTCAACGGTGTCGCCCTGAAGCGCGTTTCGATCGACACTCCCGTCGGTGTGCCGCGTCTCGCCAAGGCCGACCAGGTGATTACCGTTGAACTCCCCAGCGCCACCCTCAGTGCCTTGGACGACGGATCGCTGTCCTACCAAATTCAAAGCCTGCTGTTCATCGACGCCGGTGAAGATGTGGTGCGCAGCAAGAGCACCGCCTCCGGCATCGTGCCGGTCAACGCCTCCCGCTAACACGCAACGGGAGCGGTCGCCAGGGCGCACGGCCCCGCTCGCGTTCCGCCACGCACCACGCGGCGTTGAACTCATGGAGCAACCCGCAGCCCCGCCTGATCGGATCGGAAGAGAACTCCGCCCCAGCCCGACCGTCGAGACGCACTCAGCTTCCCCCGGCGGCGGCCGAGCTCTTCGGCGAGAACGACGTGCGGAACGACGCCTTCAGGTAGTCCCGATTCATGCTGGCGATGAAGTCGTGCGAGATTAATTTCGGGCAGACTGCGCTGCACTCGTATTGATTGGTGCAGTTACCGAAGCCGAGACTGTCCATCGTCGAGACCATGTTCAGCACGCGGCTGTCGCGTTGCGGCTGCCCCTGCGGCAGCAGCGCGAGTTGGGAAATCTTCGCCGAGGCAAACAACATCGCCGACGCATTCTTACACGCGGCGACACATGCGCCGCAGCCGATACAAGCCGCCGCGTCCATCGCAAGATCGGCATTCTCCTTCGAAATCGGAATCGCGTTGGCGTCGGGCGCCGCGCCGGTGCGAATCGAAACGAAACCGCCGGACTGCATGATCTTGTCGAAGGCCGAACGGTCGGTGATCAAGTCCTTCACCACCGGAAACGGCTTGGCGCGGTAAGGTTCCACGACGATCACATCGCCGTCGTTAAAACTGCGCATGTAGGTCTGGCAGGAGGCGACGCCCGTGTGCGGGCCGTGCGGCTTGCCATCGATAACCAGCGAGCACGTGCCGCAGATGCCTTCGCGGCAATCATGGGCAAACGCGATCGGCTCTTCACCCTTGGCTTCCATCTCGTCATTCACCACGTCCAACAGCTCCAAGAAGGACATGTTGGGGTTCAGGTCGGAGGCCGCGTAGTCGACGAACTTGCCGGCGGAAGCGGGGCCGTCCTGACGCCAGACGCGCAGGGTGACAGAAATGTTTTGCGAAGAAGATTTGTCGGCGACCATCGGTGAAAAATTAAGGATTCCAGATTACTTATAGCTGCGAACGCTCATCTTCACGAATTCATAGTTGAGCGGTTCGACGTTGCAGAGCGGAGGCTGGTCGGGGCCTTGAAATTCCCAAGCGGCCACGTGGCTAAAGTTCTCGTCGTCGCGCAGACACTCGCCGTCGGGATGCTGGTATTCCTCCCGGAAGTGTCCGCCGCAGCTCTCTTCACGCTTGAGCGCATCAAGGCACATGAGTTCGCCCAGTTCGAGGAAGTCGGCGACCCGGCCGGCCTTTTCGAGGGCTTGGTTCAGCGACGCACCCGAGCCGGGCACGTTGACGTTGGCCCAGAACTCCTCGCGCAACTTCGGGATTTCCTTCAACGCGATCTCGAGGCCTTCCTTCGTGCGCGCCATACCGCAATGATCCCACATGATCTTGCCAAGGCGCTTATGGAAATGAGCCACGGGCTCGGTCCCCTTGGCGTTGAGCAGACGCTGCGTGATCGCGTTGACCTGGGCCTCGGCTTCGGCGAATTCCGGCGCATCGGTCGAGGGACGTGAGCCCGGCTTCTGACCGGCGAGGTAGTTGCCGATCGTATACGGGATGACGAAGTAGCCGTCGGCCAAGCCCTGCATGAGCGCCGAGGCGCCGAGGCGGTTGGCGCCGTGATCAGAGAAGTTGGCTTCGCCGAGGACGAACAACCCGTCGAGATTCGACATCAGGTTATAGTCCACCCAAAGACCTCCCATTGTGTAGTGGACGGCCGGGAAGATGCGCATCGGCACTTCGTAGGCACTCTCGTTGGTGATCTCTTTATAGATGTCGAAGAGGTTACCGTAACGCTCGCGCACCGCGCCTTCGCCGAGACGCTTGATGGCGTCGGAGAAGTCCAGATACACGCCGAGTTTGCCCGGGCCCACCCCGCGACCATCGTCACAGGCGCGCTTCGCCGCCCGCGAGGCCACGTCGCGCGGGGCCAGGTTGCCGAAGCTCGGGTAGATGCGCTCAAGGTAGTAATCGCGATCCGCCTCCGGGATGTCTTTCGGGTGCTTGTCGCAGTCCTCCGCTTTCTTCGGCACCCAGATCCGACCGTCGTTGCGCAGCGATTCCGACATGAGGGTCAGCTTCGACTGGTAGTCGCCGGAGACCGGAATGCAGGTCGGATGGATCTGCGTGTAACACGGGTTGGCGAAACAGGCGCCGCGCTTGTAGGCGCGCCACGCCGCAGTGACGTTGGAACCGCGCGCATAGGTCGAGAGGTTGAAAACGTTGCCGTAACCCCCGGTGCCGAGAATGACCGCGTCGGCCGCGTGACGCGTGACTTTGCCGGTCACGAGATCACGAACGATGATTCCCTTGGCGT
This sequence comes from uncultured Opitutaceae bacterium, assembly GCA_963974355.1. GTDB lineage: Bacteria > Verrucomicrobiota > Verrucomicrobiia > Opitutales > Opitutaceae > Actomonas. The sequence continues at coordinate 5,204 of CAXBDS010000044.1, read as the reverse complement.
GACCGTTGATGACCACGAGATCGAGCATCTCGGCATTCACGTGCAACTTCACCGCGCCGGCGCCGACCATTTTGGACAAGGCCGAGTAGGCGCCGAGCAGCAGCTGCTGGCCGGTCTGACCGCGGGCGTAGAAGGTGCGGGAAACTTGGGCCCCACCAAACGAGCGGTTGGCGAGCAGGCCACCATATTCACGCGCGAAAGGCACGCCCTGCGCGACGCATTGGTCGATGATGTTGACCGAAACTTCGGCGAGTCGATGCACGTTGGCCTCGCGAGAGCGATAGTCGCCGCCCTTCAGCGTGTCGTAGAAAAGGCGATACACGCTGTCGCCGTCGTTCTGGTAATTCTTGGCGGCGTTGATGCCTCCCTGCGCGGCGATCGAGTGGGCGCGACGCGGGCTGTCGTGGAAAACGAACGTCTCAACTTGGTAGCCCAGCTCAGCCAGCGTGGCGGAGGCCGAGGCGCCCGCGAGACCGGCGCCGACCACGATGACCTTGTATTTCCGCTTGTTGGCGGGATTGACGAGTTTGATCTCCGTCTTGTGCTTGTTCCACTTTTCGGCGAGCGGACCGGAAGGAATCTTGGAATCGAGTTGGGCCATGACGGGAAAAATTAACGGTTCAACGCGGTGGAGGCAGCGGCGGCCATTTTGGCGGCGTGAGTGTCACCCTGCGGTTTTACTAGACCAGTCAGGATCGCTCCGGGAATCGCGAGGTTGCCGAGAAAATAGACCAAACAAAGGATCGCGACCACCCGCTGCAGGCCGGCGGCCCACTTCGCGTTACGCCAGCCGAAGGTTTGAAACATGGATTCGACGCCATGCCAGAGGTGCACCGCGAGCAGACCCACCGCTACGATGTAGAACAGGGATACGATCGGATTCGCGAAGCCGAGAAATACCATGCTGTAGACGTCGTGCACTTCTTCGCCGGCCATCACCACCGGGAAACCCGCGACCTGAAAATCCTCGGTCATACGATACTCCGGCAACTCTGTCTTGAAGGTGTCGTGACTGGCGGCCCCGAGCGTAAATTGCGCGAGGTGATAAACGATAAAGGCCAGCACCACAAAACCGGTCAGGCGCATGTAGCGCGAGGCGACCGAGGCGCGGATAAAACGCTTCACCCCGTAGGACTCCGGTCCGCGGGCGGATTTATTCTCCAGCGTCAATACGACCGCCGCCCAGATATGGATGGCCACACAGACAAGGAGCACGATCCGGGCGACCCAAAGCAAGGGGCCCAACGACTGCAGAAAATGGGCGTAGCCGTTGATGTGGTCGGGGTTACCGAAAATTTGGAGGTTGCCCACCAAATGCCCGATGACAAATCCGACGAGCACTAAGCCCGTAATCGCCATAAGGAACTTTCGACCGATCGAAGAGGAAAACAGGTTGCCGAGCAGGCTCATAATGGAGGGTTCGGGAGCAAAAATAGGTGCATGACAAGGCAGGCAAATTAGCCCGCGCCGAGCCAGATCCAAAGAGTCCCCTCTTCCATTGTAAACCGTCTAGGTTCCCCATGTTAGGCTCTATTAGGGAGACTAACCCGCCAGAGAAGGCTGTTCGGGGCTATAATCGCCTCCAAACCGAGCTTCACGCCCCCCCCTCAACCCGCTCAGCGCCCCAATGGTTTCAACAACGCAAACTTTCCGCTGGCGGCCGGAGCGATGTGCCGACGCCGAAACGCCACCACACGAGCCCCATCCCCGAGCACCTCGGCAATCCGGTCCACCAATCCCGCCGGCGCAGTGTGATCCGCAACGTAGTGAAAGTCCCAGCGATCGGGCTTCGTTTGCACCAATGAGTAATGCCAACAAGTGAACTCCGCTGGCAGCACTTCATCGATATCCGAGGGCGAGACCAACGATCCGTCCCCTCGGAAATATAACCCAGCCTCCCGGCCGAGCAGACGAAAGCCGTTTTCCCGACGCTGGACCACGTCGCCGGTGCGATAGCGCAGCAGCGGCATCGCCTCACGGCCACGGGTAGTCACCACGATCTGGAACGTATTCTCCGCCCCGGCAAAGGGCTCCAACTCGATGAACGCATTGGCATCAATCACCTGTGAATCGTCCTTGAATGCTTCCCCCACAAACAGATACCCCGCCTCGGTCGAACCATACAAATCGACCTGCGGCGCCGGAAATACTTCCGCGATCCGGCGGCTGTGCTGCAGGCTTGCCTTGCCGTAGGTTAAGATGACGGCTTTCACGCTCGGCACCGACACGCGACGTTTCGCGACCGCCCGCGCGAGCAACGAAAGGTAAATCGGCTCGCCTTCAATGATGTCGGGTTTGACCGCTTGGATCTCCGTTACGATCCGATCCCATTCCGCTTCCGGAAAGACAAACGGATCGCTCGTCAGATTCAGATACACCGTGCCATTCAGATACCGGTTCGGAAACGGATGGTCTTCGTAAGGACAGAGGTTACTCGAACACCCCACCGGCGCCAAAATACACTTCCGGTGCGCCTTCCCCGCAAAGGAGCGGAGAATCGCGGAGGCCTCGTAGGCGCGCGTCGTCTGCGCGTCCCACCAGCCGTCTTCCATGATCACCGTCATTGGTCCCGCCGTTGTGCCGGATGTGCTCTCGTATTCGAAACGCCGGTCGCTCAGGCCCTTTTCGATCTCTCGATAGTCTTCGAAAAACGCCTCGTGACCATGCTGCACGATTTCCTGTTTCGAAAGCGTGGGAATCTCCCGGTAACATGACCACTGCAGAGGCTCGGCGTGGAGAGGGAAACGTCGCGTGTAGAGCGGACTACGCGCGTAGATCTGACGGAGCTCGGCCTCTAGGGGGGTGGGCAGCCGATCTGCGTCGATCCCATCAAGGGCTAGCGCCGCGGACGAATTGGCAAAAATGGGTGCGGGCATAAGTCGGATGTAGGCACGTAAGCAGGGGGCGCGGCCAAGTCAAACGCCGGCCCCAGCCTTTGCGCGCCACCAAGGCTCGAATAAAAACAGAGCGTTGATCATCAACGCATGGGTCAGCCGCCCCGAGCGGGCCTCCGCCAAAACGGTATCGATCGGACGGACCGCCACTTCGATTTCTTCGTCCGCATCCCACGCGGTTTCCCGCTGCAGCGAGACCCCCTCCACCACGATGATATGGCAGCGGTTGGAAAAAATCGCGGGATTGGGATGCACCCAGCCGAGTGATCGCGCATCACGCCCAACGTAACCCGTTTCCTCCCGCAGCTCCCGCTGCACCGCCTTGATCGGCTCTTCGCCGGCTTCGATGATCCCGCCCGGCAACTCCCACGAAAGCGCCGCGCTCCCGAAACGAAATTGGCGCACCATGACCAACTTTCCGTCCGCAGTCACTGGCAACACGATCCCCCAATCCGGAGCGTCGATCACGAAGAACTCCCGATCAATCTTTCGCCGCGGATGCGCGTAACGGATCCCATCCACGTCGAAGATCCGCGTATGCAACAAGCGGCGCTTCACGCCCGCTCGCCACGTGGCGGGTGAAGAGGCTGAGGAGTCGGAGGAGGGCGCCACGGCGAAGCAAAAAAAAGCCTCCCATCCGGATAGGAATGGGAGGCGAAAAATCAGCGAGCCAATCAGGAGGCTCCGTTTACTTCGTCGGCAACTTGACCACTTGGCCGACGCTCAGACGGTTCCAATTCACCCCGGGGTTGACCGCCAGCAAGTCGCTCAAGGAGACGCCCGCCGCACGCGCGATCTTCGACCCCGTGTCTCCCCCCTTGACGATGTATTCACCCGCCGCCGCGACCGGAGCCGACTTACCGCTCGACCCCCCACCGCTGGACGTCACAGCCGTCGGCTTCGTGAGTGCGTCCTGAACCTTGGCCATATCGCCGCGGATCGCGCCGATCGCCTCACCGACTTGGCCGAAGGCCGAATTGGTGTCCGAAGCGACTTTGGTAATCCGCTCCGTGGCCTTTTCCGACGTGGCCACCGCCGTGCGCACTTGGCCTTCCAATTCTTGCACACGAGCCGAGAGGGCCGCCTGACCTTCCAAGTTTTTGGCCACAGCGTTGACCTTAAAGAAGGCCACAGCGGCAAAGATGCCGGCAAGCACACCCACAATCAGGGCAGCAATCGGCAGATAGCTCGTTTCGTTACTTTCGCGGGAAATCGTATCCATGGAGGGAAGGGTTAGGTTTTGTAGGGGCGGGCCGCCCGCCTAAGCAAGCCGGTAATAGTAAGGCCAACCAAAGCATCTGATTTGAAGGTTTTCACACTTAGACAAACGTCGCAGTTGACACGCTGCATGATACCCGGTGCGTTGGCCCTTCGGTTTCGGGGCGTAGCTTAGCCTGGTAGAGCGCCTGCTTTGGGAGCAGGAGGTCGGGAGTTCGAATCTCTCCGCCCCGACCAACCGATCACGTCTCTCTGCGTCGCGAGACGGACCGAGACACTTTCCTCGCTTAAGGTGCCGAAGGGAACGAAACCGCCGGCGAATCCGCGTCATTTTTAGCCGCGTCGCCCCCATTGGCCGAAACCGGCATCGTGCTCAACAAGATCATCGCACGTTGGCTCCAAGAGCTGCTCGGATCGATCGTGCCGATACGCTCGGCCAACGAGGTCACTTTCGCACGGTCACCGGCCGCCGAAGCGAGCGAAGCCAAATGATAAGCCGCTTCAGCCCGGATCGCCGGCGAGGCCGTCGCGTCGTCGGCGATGGATTGCAAGGCGGCTTGGCCACCTGAGGTGTTGCCGGCTTTCAAGTCACAGACCGCCAAAGCCAGCGAAATCCGGCTAATGAACGGCGTGCCGGCCAAGTCGGCTCGGGCTGCCTCATAGTGGGTCCGCGCCGTGGCAAAATCGCCGGCCGTAAACGCATTGTCGCCGAGGCGCAGCCAAGCGATGCCCGCGAGTTCGGTGCCCCCATGCCCCGAGGCAAAGGCCTTCAGGCCGGCGTCATCCGTCGCCTCGGCGTAGGCCGCCGACAACGCCGCGTCCTGGCGATCCTGCCATAGGGCCCAGCCTCCTTTGCCGACGATCACCGCCAGCACCACCACGCAGCCTGCGATGATGAGTCCGCGGTTTTTTTCCCAAACGCGCTGCACTTTGTCCTCAAACGAGGGGGCGAGATAAGTTTCGTCGACCTCGACGAGATTACGATCGTCGCCGGAAGGAGGAAGAGAGGCGGGGGGCGTGGTAGACATGGACGGTGGGAAGGCTGAAAATGGGCAACGAAACAGATCCCCCCGGCGTCGTAAAGGCGGGAGT
>CAXBDS010000043.1:0-30924 GCA_963974355.1 uncultured Opitutaceae bacterium | reverse complement strand
CGGGTGAAATGAGGCGGGCCCCCAGTTCGCGCACCTTCAGGTAAGTGTCGCGGCTGGGCGCCACGGTGCCCCACCATTTGCCGGCGGCGGCGGCGGCGGCCGCGACGTGTTCCATCGCGGTGACGACTTTCGGATGAGAGATTTGCCCGGGCACGCCGAGGCGGTGGGCGAAGTCGCCCGGGCCGAAGAACAGCGCGTCGATGCCGGGCACGTTGATGATCGCCGCAGCGTTCTCAGCGGCCAGGGGGGTCTCGATCTGGGCAAGAATGGCGGTCTGACTGTTTTGGTGGGCGATGTAGTCGAGCGCGGGGAATGCACCATAGCGGGCGTCGATGCCGCCGCCGTTCCAGCCGCGCAAGCCGATGGTCTCATTATCCTTGGGCGCGGGATTGTTGAACTTGGTCCAGCCGACGATGGCTCGCGCTTGATCCGCGGATTCGACCATCGGGCACATCAACCCGCCGACTCCGGTTTCGAGAATGCGGGCGGCCGTCTGGTAGTCGCCAATATAGACGCGAGCGAAGGTGGTGACGGGCCAGGATTTCGCGACCAGATTAAGGGTGGAGAGTTCCGCGGTCGGAATGTCGAAGTGTTCCAGGTCGAACCAAAGCGCGTCGAAGGCGCCGTTTTGGCAGACGAAGTCCACATGCCGGGCGGAGGCGAAATTCCCCATGACATAGAGGTGGACGGTTTGGCCGGCGCGGATTTTTTCCAGGGCTAGATTCGGTCGTTGTTGAATGCTCATTGGGAATGAAAAGGAAGTGGGGCGGGGAAGTCGTTGCATTCGGCCAGTTGACGACCGCCCCGACGATGGTTGATAGCTGGTCCCCTTTGGTAACCGGGAAAACACCGTTCTCTTCCCGGTCGAAGGCCGCATCTCGTTTGACCTGCCGGACGCGATGTGTCCGTGACAGCTTACCCCAACACCCAATCCCTCGTTCTAGTCATGCCCTTCCTGAAAAATGTCCTCGCCGCGACGTCGCTTTGCGCGCTCGCGATGCCTCTTTGCGGCCAGACCGTGCCGCCCGTTTCCGATTCGCCGACGGCCTCCACCAGTGGAGAGACCATCGTGCTTTCACCGTTCAGCGTGGAGTCGGATCAAGATCGTGGATACGCGTCCACGACGTCGATGGGCGCGTCGCGCATTGCGCTTGCGGTGGCTGATGTCTCGTCGTCGATCGTAACGTTGAACGAACAGATCTTCGCTGATCGTGGCGCGGTCTCGGCGGTCGAGGTGCTGCCGCTCGTGTCCGGGGTGCAGCGCACCTCGGATCAGTTGCCCGGCCAGGAGCAGTTCTCCCTGCGGGGTTATGCGGTCGGAGGCATCGGCCTGCGCGATGGGTTGCCCGACCCGTTCTCGGCGGCGGATAATCCCTTTGATGAAAGCTCGGCCTACGAACGGGTTGAAATCATCAAGGGACCGGCCGGCACGCTTTATGGCGCGACGAGCATGGGCGGCATCGTGAACAAGATCAGCAAGTGGCCCAAGTTCCGCCGGGAGACCAAGGTTGAACTGCAGGCGCAGAGCTATGATGAGTTCATCCGGGCGATGGTGGACTCGACGGGTCCGCTCAACGAGAACACCGCGTATCGTGTCGTGCTTTCGGCGCGTCAGGGCGACCGCTACTACGACGAAGGCGACGCGCCGAATGATGTGTTTAACGGCACCTTTTCACTCACGCGTTTGATCGGCGAAAATGACAGCGGTCGCATTTGGACCCGGATCCAATACTTCGACATGGATCTTGATCGCGATAACGGCTGGCAGTTCATCACGGGTTATCTGACGCCCGGTTCGACGAATGCTCCGACGCTGGACAACGCCGAGTTCGGCGTGCCGATCGATGCCAACACGGTGCCGGATGACGACCTCTCAAAGGCGGAGATTTACAGCTTTGAGGGCGGCTATGAGCAATCGTTCGCGGGACCGTTTGACGGTAACTGGACGCTGCGGTTGGTGGGGCGTTTCTCGAATGGCGAAGGCGACAAATCGCCCTCCTATTCCCAGGGTCGGCCGGTGCCGGTCGATGCGTCGGGCCAGATCGTGACCTACGTCGATCAAAGCGGCGTGGTGCGCAATGGTGACAACCGCTACGTCTCCGCCTCGGATCCGCGGGTGGCGGATTGGCGCGCGACGCTTTCCCTGCGCGACTTCCGTGGGTTCAACAAGGCCGGCGGCGGTTACGCCGATCTCGTGGGCGATTTCAGCACTGGCCCGCTTTCGCACAAGCTGGTGATGAGTTCACAGCTGACCCGCAGCGAATCCGAGCGTGCGTTCTTCTTCTGGGGCGCGCCGAATCCTAACAACACGACGGCGGTGGCGAATTCGTTTTCCGCGGTATCGCCGGACTTCACCGGGGTGAACGCCGCGACGATCAAGGCGACCGCACCGGCGAGCTTCAATCCGTTCCAAGGTCATGTCGACAGCAACGGGTTTGCGGCGGCGTTTCAGGACAACGTCGGCCTGTTCGATGATCGCCTGATCTTTGCGTTGGGCGCGCGTTACGACAACTTGCAGGCGACGAACGAGTCGTTCGATTCCGCCGCGAGTCTCGCGGCCGGTGACTTCGTCGTTGATCCCACCGCCACGGCGAAGTCCAGCAACCAAGACACGACCGTCAAATACGGCATCGTGGGTAAACCGATCAAAGGCGTGAGCGTCTTCGGCCAGGTGAGCCAAACCTTCAGCCCGATCACGAGCCTCAACGCGCAGGGTGAGAAAAACCCGAATCAGGAAGGCGAGATGAAGGAAGTCGGCGTGAAAGTGGAGCTTTTCGAGGGGCGCCTGGTGGGCACCGTTTCCTACTTTGAAATGGAGCTCACGAACGTGCTGTTGACGGTAATCAACCCGCCGGAGTTGGGGGGTGGCTTTGTGCTGCAGCCGGTGGGCGTGCAGGCGACCGATGGATACGAATTGGATTTGGCCGCCGAAGTCGCGCCCGGACTCAATCTTGGCGCATCGTTCAGCGACATCACTTCGACCGATGCCAACGGTCGCTTCTTCCGCGGCGTGCCGACCACGGCGAACTACGCGTTGTATGGCCGCTATGCGTTCCAGCAAGGCGTGGCGGAGGGCCTGTTCCTCGGTGCCTCGTGGAAGCACAACGGCCGCGCGCCGGGTGATTCGGGCAACACCTTCTTTCTGCCCTCCAACGATCAGGTCGATGCCTTCGTCGGGTTTGGGCGGAACCGCTGGAGCGTGCAGGTCAACGTGACCAACGTGCTCGACGACGACACCGCGTTGTCCGGTGTCAGCGACCAGCTCATCGCCCGCATGTTGCCGCGGAGCTACCGGTTGACGTTGCGTTACTCATTCTGAGGTGAGCCCGTTGCGCGCTCCTTGAGTCCGCTGATCCCCGGAGGGTTTCCTTCGGGGATCTTTTGTTGGGGGCGAGATCTAGGACGGGCTGGCGAACGAAGCGCCTTTGATGAATTCGGGCATCAACTTCGCGATGCGCGGCACGGCCAAGTCGGAACTGCCGAGCGTGATGAGCGAGCGCCCGATTTGTCGGGCCATATGCGCCGGGGGGCAGGCGTAGCGGGTGGGTTCAGGGTGCACGAAGGCGAGGTAGGGATCGTCGTCGCGGCTGATGAGCGAGACGTCGTGCGGGATCGTGAAGCCTCGGGCGGCCAGGCTGGTGTGCACCGTCAGGTAGTGCGCGGAGTTGGCGACCAGAATGGCGGTGGGGGCGGCGCGGAGCTTCGTCAGGCGTTGGATGGAACGCGCCAGACCCGCGGGGGAGCAATCATGGCGGGAGACGATGACTTTGGCGTCTCCGCCGGTGTGCAGTTCGATGGCGCGTTCGAAGCCGTTGATGCTCTCGCGATCACCGGCGCGTTCCGGCTCACCGACGACGATGGCGAGTCGACGGTGGCCGGCATGCAGCATCTTCCCGGCGGCGTGCCGGCAGAGCGCCTGGTAGTCCAGATCGACGCTGGGCAAGGGCACGCCTCCGTGGATGGAACCGGCGACGACGGCGGGCACTTCGCGTTGGTGGAACCAGCGTTGCATGGCGGTCGTGGAATGCGTGAGCACCCATGCCTGCTGGGGCTCGTGTTGAACGATTTTCTCCAACGCGCGCGTCGGCGATCCGGAGTAAAATTTCTGTCCGGAAAACACGCGCAACTGGAGATTGTGCGCGGCGAGAAAAACCCGGAGCTCGCTGATCCATAGATTGGTGTAGGTGCGTTGGAACTCGATGGCGACGGGCAACAAGAGGCCGACGCTGCCATCGGCGGCCTTTTTCGGTCGGGGGCGGGTGCGACGGATGATACGATGTCCGCGGCCGAGCTCGGATTCGATCCAGCGGTCATGCCGCAACTGGGCGAGGGCCTTGCGCACGGTTTTGCGACTCACATTGAGCTCGGCGACCAGCAGTCGTTCGCCGGGCAACCAATCCACCCACCGGCCTTCCTCGATGCCGGCCTTCATGGCCCCGGCAACTTGATGGGCGAGCGAGAAAAAAGGGGTGGTCATCAGGGAAAAACGTCGGAACGGGCAGGCCTGCGGGCAGTGAAACGAAAGCAGATGCCGGCGTCCATGCCGCATTGCTTCGAGGGTTGCTGATTGGTTTCCTTTGGTAACCGGTTACACCCGCTTCACGTTTCGGTCCGAATGGCTGAGAGTGGCCGCGCTGGCCGTCGGTCGATCTCCAGCTTACCCTCAACCCCTTTGGTCTATGTGTGAAATGCATCGGTATCTTGTCGCGCTCAGCTGGTTCGAAAAATCCCGCCGGCTGCTTGGTCTGGCGGGTTTGGCATTGTTGGCGTTATCCGCGGCCCGCGGGGCCGCGAGTTTTTCGCAGAGTGAGGTCTGGGGCCTGAACGAGGATGAGTATGCCGCTCATTTCGTCTACAGCATCGGAGTCACGTGGGACGAGACGCTGCTGGTGGCGTGTGAAGGGCGCGTCGGCAGCGTGTCGGACACCGCGGAGAAAGACCTGCTCCTCAAGCGCAGCACCGACGGCGGGGCGACGTGGAGCGACGACCAGGTGATCGAAGGCGCATCCGACACGAAGAGCTGGAGCAACCCCTCGTTCGTGAGCGACGGGGTGACGACGTATTTGTTCTACGCGGACAACGATGCCAACCATTCGAGCAAGGTCTATTATCGGAGCAGCACGGACAATGGTGCGACGTGGAGTGAGCGCACCGAGATCACAGCGTTGTGGGCGGACAACGCTCACGATTGGACCTTTCACCTGCCGATCGGGCACGGGATCAAGAAGCTGAAGAGTCCCGATGAAGGCCGCGTCATCGTGCCGATGTGGCACCGGCGATCAATTTCCTACGCGGTGGCGGATCGGCGTTATGGCAACGATGTGATTTATCTCGACAACGGCGTTTGGAAGCTCGGTGGCGAACCCGCGGTGGACGCCGCGCGGAGCGTGAATGAGACGCGGATCGCGGAGCGGGCCAATGGTGAGGTTGTGATGATTTCGCGGCAGGCGGCGGGGGCCGTGCAAAAGCGGGCGCGCACCGCGAGTATGGATTCCGGGGATACGTGGGGCACTTGGGTCACGCAGGCGGACATCAATGGCACGCCGACCGATTCCGGACTGCTGCGGTTCAGCGATGCCTACCACCTCTACACCTTTCCGGACAGCGACTCGAACAGCTCGAGCGTGCGGAACACGCTGACGATCAAGGCCAGCACCAATGGCGGAATCAATTGGGGCGACGGCAAGGTCATCCACGCGGGTAAGGCCACTTACTCGGACCTCGCGCGTGACGGTCGCGGCAACATTTATTGTGTCTATGGCCGCGACGGCACGTCGTTCTGCGGGGAACGGGTCTACGTGGCCAAGTTCAATCTCGAATGGGTGATCGACTCCGACAAGCCCACGGTTTTGATCGACAATGGAGACAGCGGTTTCACGACCTCGGGGACCTGGTCGGGGTCTTCCGCCGCCGAGGGTTATTACGGTGCCAATTACGAGCACGACGGCGCGAGCGGGACGTCGGCCGACTATGCGGCTTGGACACCGACGATCACGGTCGCCGGGGATTACGCGATCTTCATGCGATGGACCGCGCACCCCAACCGGCCGAATGCCGCACCGGTGCGAATCGATTATAATGGTGGGAGCTCGACCACCTACCTCACCGTCAATCAGCAGGTCGACGGCGCGACCTGGAAGTATCTCGGCACGTATAATCTGACGACGGGCGTGGGCAATCAGGTGCGGATCACCGATGGCGATGCAGGCTATACCGTGGCGGATGCCGTCATGTTCCAGAAGCAGTGAGGCGGCGCCAGAGCGTGCGTAGTTCCCGGGCGCATACGATCGCTTGGCTCCAACTCGGCTCGAACGTGCTTAGATTGTAACCATGGACACCGACCGGCCCGATCTCGGGGCACACCCACAAGGCGTTGCCGGGACGCGGTCCGTCGAGCCAGCGTTGCATCAGCGCTTCCGCAAACGAAAGCCAGGAGCGAAACTCCGGCGTGAGTCGGCCGCGGCGATCCATGACGGGCACCTGCGCGTGTTGTCCGTTGAACGGTCGCAGATGGAAAATGCGGGCGGATTGGATCAGTTCCGATCGTTGCAGCAGAACGTCGTTGAAGAGAAACGGCTTCAGATGCTTCACGACTGCGAAATGGGAATGATCCCAGGTAAGCGGAAGAACGTGGCCGGTGGCCTCGCGGTAGCGATCGGCGATGGCGTAGGTTTTTTCCGGCGTTTCGGTGGCGGTGTCGCGGTGGACCTCGATGGCGGCGTAGCAATCGATACGTTGGGCGTCGTCGAGCAGTGTTCGGACGAGCGCGAGTCCTTCGTCCACTGAAGTGAAGTCATCGCCGACCTGAACATTCACCAACTCGGCCCCGGCGGCGCGTTGTGCCGCCAGCAGGCGGGGAAATTCGCGGGAATCGCTGGATGAGAAGAACCCCATGAAGCGCAAATCGTATCGGCGTATCAGCTCGGTGAGTTCGGGTGTGGCCGGCGCCGTGAGGGCGTCGAAACGCGCCTCGGCGACGGCGCGGACCTTGCGGGCGAGCGACCATTCCCGCCGCGGCGACGGATGGGCGTCCAAGGTCCAGAGGTTGGCCGTGAGGATGAGGTTTGGCGGCATGCCACGCATCAAACGGGCGGCCAAGGTGGCGGTTTGACTCCCAGCACCCCTTCGGCCGAGCAAACCACGCTGCATGCCGTCTGATCGGCGAAGCGGAGGGCCTGGGTGAGCGGGGCGCCGCGATCAAGCGCCGCGAGCAATCCGCCATTGAAGGTGTCGCCGGCGCCGACGGTATTCACTGCCTGGATATCTTGACCGTTCATGGACTGCGGCGCAGGTTCCCCGCGGGGCACCCAGGTCACGCCGGCCGCGCCGCGCTTGATCACGATGTCACCGGAAAACGTGGCGCGAAGGTGCTTGAGCGCCGGGGCGAGTTCGGCGTCTGCGGTGATGCTCAGGAGTTCGTGTTCGTTGGCGATGAACAGGTCGAGTTCATCGAGCACAGGTCGGAGTGACGACAATGTGGGGGGCGTATCGAGAATCGGGCCGAAGTCGATCGCGGTGCGGGCGCCCGAGGCGCGCCATGCGCCGAGGTTTCGGGCCAGCTCTGCGGGACCGGGATGGGGCCAGCCGCAGACCAGCAGGTGGGCGATGTCCGGGGCGGGCGGTGGCAGGGACGGGGGATCGCCGGGAAAGAACAACGTGGCGCGTTGCAGACTCAGGTTGGCCGCGGTGACGTTGACGGCGGTGCGGCGCTGCGATGGGGCGGCGGGGGAGGGTTCCATCACGGAACAACCGCTGTCGGTGAGCCAGCGGCGGGCGAGGGAGCCCAGCGCATCTTGGCCGATGTTGCTGTGCAGCCGAGTGCTGGCGCCGCAACGAGACGCCACGTAGGCCGCATTGGCGCCGTTGCCCCCGATCGTCACGAGGGGCGCTTCCCGAAGCAGGACGAGATTGTCGGCGGTGAATTCCGTGTGCTCGGGCCAACCGGGCAGGCGGGGCACGTGGGGGAAAATGAGGTCGACGACGGTGCCGCCTACGATGAGCAAGGCCATGGCCGCGGTTTAGTAGGCGTGGGAGAGGGGCGCGGCGTTGAGCGTGGCCCAAGCCGGGTCAAAGCGGGCAACAGTTTGAGTAACCAGTTCATGGTCGACGAAGCGGGCGAGGTCGCGATCCCAAATGAAGCCCGCGCGGATGCCGATCGTCGCCAAGGCGTTCATCTCGGCGGGAGAGGAAAAACTGGGGATGAGGCACAGTTCGCTCCGCTGGCGGTCCAGCACGGTTTGCATTTCGGCGAGCAGGGTTTGCTTGGAGGGGCCGCCGAGTTTTTCGAGGGCCGAGCCCGAAGGCGTCACCCAAGGCACCTCCAGCGCGGTGGCGAGCAGGAGTGGGGCGGTGGCGGTCACGGCGGTAGCCAGCCGAAGGGCGATCTTCTGTTCGCGCAACCAATGCAGGACCTCGCAGCCCTCGCGGGTCAGCGGAACCTTGATGCCGAGGTTGCTCCAGCCGCGATCCAGCAAGTCGGCGGCGGCGGCCTGCATGCTTTCGGCCGATCCCTGCGCGAGCTGATAAAAGACCGGGCAGGTCGTGGCGGCGCAGAGGTCGCGGACGACCTCAAATGGCGGGCGCGCCGCAGCGGCCAGGGTGTTTGGGTTGGTGAGCACGCCTTCGAAGACGCCCAAGCGGAAGGCGTGTGCGACGGTGTCGGGCTCAGTTGAGGCCAGCCAGAGTTTCATGATGCGTCAGATGGGGCGGTGGGAGGGAGCGTTGGCGCGGCCGACGATTGACCCAGATGCGGATCGAGCGGGTGCAGGTATTTTCGGTAAAACTCGGGCCACCAATCGCGGCCGGCGAGGGTGAGGTCCGCCTCCTTCATCTGGTCGTAGGCGGGACGGATGCGTTGGTAGACGTCGAGCATCGCCTCGCGCGTTTTGAAGTGGGGCTCGAGCCAACGTCGCCCGATGGCGGCGTGCAGCACCTCATCGGCCCAGTCGAAGTCTTGAAAAACCGTGGCGCGTTCGTCTTCGCCGGCGCGCGCCAAGGCGACCTCGGCTTGTTTGCCCGTTTTGGTCATGAGTCCCTGCTCGATGCCCCAGAGAAAGGCGTAGCGTTCGGGCGGCGGCAGTTCGCGGTTCGGGTATTCGGCGAAGCCGATGTGCGTGGGAATCTGCGTGAAGTCGACGCCCTGCGACGCGAACGCGACTTCGCCCAACATGCAGTGGCGGGTCTCGTCCCAGAGGTGGCGCGCGAGGTCGTGGTAGAACTCCCAGGGTTGGCCGGTCCAGTCGGCGATGACGGTCGCGACCAGTTCGGAAACATGCATTTCGTTGAGGCGCACGTTCATCATCCACCAGACGCGTTCGTGCACGGGTTGGGTCGGCGCCGGGACGACGCCGCGCGAGCGCCAGACATGCGGAAAGCGTGCGTCGCGGCGCGGCACGTGGGCGGTGGCAGGCGGGGTGGTGGCCCGCGCTGCCGGCAACGCAGTCTTCCCGGGACGCGACGCTTCGCCATTGATATCGCCGGCGGCCGCCAAGTAGGCGCGGAGATGGGTTTCCCAACGTGCGGCCGAGCCCGGCTCTGCGCGGGTGAGCACCGCGGCGATGGCTTGCTCGCCCCAGGCGATGTGTTGCTCTTCCTCCAGCAACGCGAGTTGGACGAGACGGCGGGTCGGGTGATCGGCGATCGGGTGGGCATCGCGCAAGTGTTCCCGGTAAGCCTCGCGCAAGGCCGGCTTCAGCACCCGGTAGATGCCGACGAGAAACTCGATCGTGTTCGTGGCTCCGCCGACCTCCCGGACGAATTCTTCGAGCGCCTCGTCGGGCACCTTGTCCAGATGGTGAGGAGGCGTGCGCATCTCGGTGATGCGGCGGCGGAACCAACTGCTATGCTCCGCGTCCTGCCAGAGATGCAGGGAGATCGCGCCTTTGACTTCCCACTCCGGGATGGCGTTGAAGGCGCGGGCATTGATGAACACCAGTTGTGATTTCAGGAAGACCCAGCGGCGCAGGCGTGATACCGTCTGATCCACGGAGATACCGGCGAGGGCGGCCTGCTGATAGCCGCAAAGACCGGCCAGGGGCGGGGGATAGTTCGGCGGGGAAAGCGACATGCCCGGAGCTTAGCAGAACCGCGTCGAAGGATCTTGCCGCCAACTGACCAAAAGTTGTGTTATTTTGACATGCTTGAGCACAAGCGATGGTCCGACCTGGTGACGGCCCAAACGTGGAGCCACGTCGCCGTCATTCCCTTTCGGGCCGAGCGGCGGACGCTGTTGCACGATCATGATTTCGCCGAAGTGGCGTGGGTGGAACGCGGACGGGCGCGTCATCAGGTCAACCGCACCGCGCAGATTTTGGAGGCGGGTGACGTCGTGTTTGTGCGTCCGACTGATCAACACCGTTTTGAAGTCGTGGACGCCGAAGGCTTCAGTTTGGTCAATGTGGCGTATCCGGAAAAGGTGCGCCGTGATCTGCTGCGTCGGGGCGGCAGCGAGGCGGCCCGGTGGTTGGGACCCCACGCGACCCTGCCCGCCCAAGCTCGACTGCCCACTCTGGGGCTGACCACGTTGCGCCGCCGGGTGGAGCGATTGGCCCGGGCGCCCCTGTCGCGACTCGCGCTGGAATACGTGCTCACGGGACTGTTGGAGGCGGTGCGATTGGCGGCGGAGGCAGAGCGGCCGACCATGCCGGACTGGTTGCGGCAGGCCTGTGACGAGGTGAAGCGACCTGGTGTTTTTGCGCGGGGCGCGGCCGGTTTGGTGGGGGCGTCTCGCCGCAGTCCCGAGCATGTGGCGCGCAGTGTTCGGGCGGCGTTTGGCTGCACCCCGTCGGCCTACGTGAACCGGGTGCGCATGGACTACGCCGCCCGAGAACTGCGAGTGACGGCGCGCCCGATTACCGAGATCGCGCTCGATTGTGGCATCAACAACCTCTCGCACTTTTATCGATTGTTTCGGGAGGCGCACGCCCGCACCCCGCGAGAGTATCGCTTGCGCTATGTTAGCGTGGTGGTTTGACCGCGCCGTGGGTCGCCTCGGCGGCGAGGGTTGGTCGCGGGGAGGGGTGTTCCGCGATGGCCGCCGTTGGTGGCGCCGGGTGAGTGGATGGATTTTCTTTCCTGCCGGCGGCGCCTAAGAAGAGGGATCGAAGCTGAAGACGCGTAGCTCTTGATCGCAGCGGCAGGCCTTTGCGAGGCGCGCCGCCCACCCGATGGCTTCATCGCGCGAGGGCAGTTCGAGCACGGCGAACCCGCCATTGAGGGGCGGTGCCCAGGGGTAGCCACCTTCGGCGACCGCGCCCTCGGACGACACGAGGGCCGGTGGCACGGCTTCATCGATTCCGCCGGCGAAGACATAAACGCCGGCGGCTTTCGCCTCATCGATCACGGCGCGAGCGGCGCGGCCTACCGACTCCAACTCGCCGTCGGGCACGACCATCGCGGCGCTGGGAAAGGAAATGAGATACTTGGCCATGGGGCTTTTTCTTTGGGCAGAGATGACGGCGTAGGCACTAACCTTTTGCCGGGGCCGAGGAGGGATTGAAGACGTCAGCAAACCTTCAACGATCACGATTGCCCGGTTAGGACCCGGGCGCGCGCTTTTTCTGTTTTGCCCGATGTCAGGACGGACGCCCGGTTCGAGGGCGGCGGGTCACCGCAGTCTGGGCTTTATGCCCGAGCCTAAGACTCGGTCGGGGCGGTGCCGTGCAGCGTGACGAGCTCGCTACCGTCGGGCGCGAGGGTCGCGATGTGGAGCACGTCGAGGGTGCGGCTTTGCGCGGCAAGGAGAGTGTGCAGGGCCTCCGTGGAGGCGTGGTCCTCGGTGCGGGTCTGGCCTTGCTGGCGGTAGGTCACGCGGTAGGCGGACTCGTCGTCGGTGAGCTTGCGAATCTTGGGCGTGGCGTCGGTCGCTTTGCTGCGTTTGGTGCTTTTGCCTTTGGTGCGCTGATTTGACGGCAGGGGCGGCTGGCTGAAGGGATAGGGTTCGCCGAGAATGGCGGCGGCGGCTTGCTCCAATTCGTGCACGCGCAGGAAGTGCCCCTCGCGTTCGAGGAGCAGCGCGTTGATGCGAATGGTTGCCGGGTCGGCCATGCGGGCGGACAAAAGAGGATCGGGGGCAGGTAGGCGCGGCCCAAGGGCCGTCACGACGCGGGCGTCGTGTGCGCTCACTTACCGGGAGATCACTCAGGCCTTTTTCTTGGGCGCAGGCTTCGGGGCCGGGGCTTCGGGCTCTTCGTCGTCGACCTCGGTCTCGGCGGTGGTGGCCGCGTCAACGGTATCGTCGGTCCCGGCCGTTTCGTCGGTGTCGGAATCAACCTCGTCGTCGGACGGGACGAGGGCGGCCTCGACGGCCTTTTCGACGGCGGCGGCGGAGCGGGTGACGGTGGCGGCCTTCGGGTCGAAGCCTGCCACGGGCAGCGGAGGCGCAGGGAAGGGGAAGACGCCGGTTTCGCCGAGGACGTCCTCGACTTGGGCTTCGAGGGCGGCGATTTGGGCGTAGGCGCGCTCGCGTTCGACCACGAGTTGGTCGATTTGCTCGCGGGCGGCGAGAGCCTGCCGGATCACGTCGGCTTCGGCGCCGAGCACGATGTCACGGAAGGTCAGGGAGACGTTCTTTTTAGCCATGGGAGTTTATTGCCAGAGAATGCGTTTGAGTTTGTTTAAAAATTTGGGTGCCGCGGAGCGGGGCGCGGGCGTCGTCGCGGACGGAGCCACGGGCGGATCGGAGAGCGTTGGGCGGGGCGGCGCGGCGTCAACGTCGGCGTGGACGCGGGCGGTTTTTGTTTTCGGCGCGGTGACGACGCGGGGTTGGCGGGGGCGGGCTTGTTGCACCTCGCGGGCGACGACGGCGACCTCCTCGGTGGGGTCGGCGGAGGCGTCGATCAGCAACTCGTCGGGCGCCTGCGGGTGGCGGAGGGCGGCGATGCGCACGGCCGGCACCGGATCGCGGGCGAGGTCGTAGAGATCAGCGCGACGCCAATCGGGGCAGGCGGTGATGGCGAGCACGCGCACGGTGGGCAGGGCGTCGCCGAAGAGTTCGCGGGCGGTGTCGGGCTCGATCGCGAGGTCGGTGCGATTTTGGAAGGCCCAGTGGCGCCGAAAGTCCGGGCTGTGCACGAGCAGGAATTGGGCGAGGTCGGCGTCGATATCCGCGCGATAGGCGAGGGCCGCGAGCACGGCGGGGTGGCGGGTGGCGGCGAGCGCTTCGACGAGATCGGCGGGCAGGGCGGGATTGCTCGCGAGAGCGGCGCAGACTGATTCCTCACCGAGGTTGACGAAGAAGCGGGCGATGGTCGCATCCAGCACGGGGTTGGCGGCGAGCGCGGCCTGGACGGCGACCTCGGTGTCGCGGGCGAGCAGGCTTTGCAGTGGACGGGGCACGAGCGAGCGGGTGGCGACCCAGGCGCGTTCGTCGGCTTCGCCGCGGGTGGCGAGGAAGAAGAGGTCGACATCGTCGAGATCCAGCTCCGGGCGGGCGAGGCGGCGCACGCCGGCGTGGGTGGAGCGCACGAGCGTATGACAGACCTCGGCGGGGAGGTTGCGGCGTTGGAGGAGGGCGAGTTGCACGTCCTCTTCGTCGCTGGCGGCCCAGCCTTGGAGCAGGTCTTCCTCGGCGGCGCAGGTGGCAATGGTGTGCAGGCGCACGGCGGCGGAGGCGTTGGCGCCGAGCACGAGGGCGACCGGGGGCGGCAGGCCGGGCTGGCCGGCGAGGGCGAGGCGCACCGCGGGATCGGGGTCGATGACGAGGGCGGCTTGGTGGGGGAGGCGCAGGGAGCTGTTGCCGGCGAGGGCGCGGCGGACCTCGGGCTGCGGATCGGTGGCGAGGGCGATGATCTCGCGGCTGGGCAACTGGGGATGCAGGGCGGCTTGGGCGCGCACCGAAGTGTCGGCGTGGGCGGCGAGTTGCGTGAGCAGATGCGGAGGGGTGCGCGGGTTGGTTGCGAGTTGCGCGAGCACGGACGGCGGCGGCTCGGCGGTGGCCAGCGTTTCGAGCAGGTGGCTCGGCGAAAGGGGGTAGGCGGCGACGAATTCGAGCGCGAGCGGTTCGTCGGGAAGGGCGGCCAGTTCCTGCAGCAGGCGCGACGGGATGGGCGGCTTGCGGTAGGCGTTGCAGGCGCGGCGAATGCCGTCGGCGTGAACGCGGGCGAGGATGATTTCAGCGGTGAGCGGGTCGTCGGACATCGAGGCGGGTTAATCGAATTTGAGGTCGCCGGGCTGCACGTAGATCTCGCGCGGGTTGTGACCGACTTGGGGCCCGATGTAGCGGCGTTGCTCCATTTCCTCCATGAGGGAGGCCGCACGATTGTAGCCGATCTTGAGGCGGCGTTGCAGGTAACTCGTGCTGGCGCGGCCGTGGGTGGCGATGACCTCAAGGGCTTCTTTGATCATGGGGTCGGCACCGGCGTTGACGGAGTCGCCGTCGATGCTTTCGGACGGACCGGGGGCGTCTTCGGCGCGGAGCTTCACGCGGTAGCGCGGCTGCACCTGTTCCTTCAGGAAACCGACGATGGCCTCGATCTCGCCGTCGTCGACGAAAGGGGCTTGGAGGCGGAGCAGGCGACCGACGCCGGGCGGGCTGTAGAGCATGTCGCCGCGACCTTGGAGGGATTCGGCGCCCTTGCCGTCGATGATGGTGCGACTGTCGATTTGCGACGAAACTTGGAAGGCCATGCGCGTGGGGTAGTTGGCCTTGATGACGCCGGTGATGACGTTCACGGAAGGGCGCTGCGTGGCGAGGATCGTGTGGATGCCGACGGCACGCGACATCTGGGCGAGGCGGGCGATGGAGGTCTCGATTTCCTCAGGCGCGGTCATCATGAGGTCGGCGAGTTCGTCGATCACGAGCACGATGTAGGGCAGGCGCGGAAAACCCTCGGTGGCGGCCTTGGCGTTGTAGCCGGCGAGGTTGCGCACGTTTTTCTCGGCGAGGGTTTCGTAGCGCTGCTCCATCTCGCGCACGAGCCACCTGAGGGCTTGGCAGGCTTGTTTCGGATCGGTGACGACCGGGTGAATCAGGTGCGGCAGATCGCGGTAGATGGCGAACTCGACGATCTTTGGGTCGATGAGCACGAGCTCCAGCTCGTCGGGACGGAAACGATAGATCAGCGAGAGGACGAGGTTGCTGATGCAAACGGACTTGCCCGAACCGGTGGCGCCGGCGATCAGCGCGTGCGGGGCCTTGGCGAGGTCGCAGAGGATGTGGCGGCCGGCGATATCGACGCCGAGCACGAGCGGGATTTCGGCGGTGGAATCGCGCCAGGTCGCGGTCTGAAACGAGCCGCGCAGGGTGAGCGGGGCGCTGTTGCGATTGGGGATTTCGATGCCGACGAAATTTTCCCCAGGGATGGGCGCCTGAATGCGCACGGCGTTGGCCGACATCGTGAGGGCGATGTTCTTGTCGAGGGAGGCGATGGCCTCGACGCGCACGCCGAAACCAGGGCGCACGCGAAACTGGGTGACGCGCGGGCCGACGATGGCGTCGTGCACGAGCGCATCCACGGCGAAACTGTCGAGGGCGTCCTGGAGGCGGCGTTTGTCGGCCTCGAGGTCGGCGGCGCGGGTAAATTCACCCTCGTTGTCGGCGGGGGCGCGGAGCAGGTCGAGCGGTGGGGCGCGGTAGGCCTTCAGCTCTTCCGGGGTGAACGGATCGGGCAGGTCGGGTTGCGGTTCGACCCATGGGCTGGGGGCGTCGGCGAGCGATGCGCCTTCGTCGATTTCGGCCTCGGGCGGACCGGCCGCGGCTTCCCGGGCGGTTTGCCGGAGGGTTTCGAGGTGATCGAGTGCGTCTTCGAGTCGATCACGGTGCCGGGCTTGCAAGTCGGCGCGATCCTCAAGGCGCTCTTCCAAGGCTTCGCGCCAAGAGGCGAGCAGGGCTTCGTCTTCGGTTACCTGTCCGAGCGCCGGCGATTCTTCATCGGCAGAGCGGGCCGCCGGGAGCACGGGGGAGGCTGAGGAGGCAGGTGCGGGTTCAACTGCGGAGGAAGACGAAACGGACATCGGGATCAGGCAAAAGAATCACGCTACGGGGCCCGGGGTGGCGCGTGCAAGGTAAGCCCTGCGACATTTTTGGGCGGGTCGCGACGGCGGCCGGGAGGCCGGGACGGTAAACCGTTCCGGGGCGGGCGATTCGGGGCTTACCGGCGGCGGTTTTTACGCCGGATAGATGTCGAAGCCCTGCACGCGGCGTCGATCAATCCGGGGGGCACGAAGGGGGGCGGCAGTGGCTTGGGCGACTGGACGAGGCGCTTCCGTGGATTGCGCGCCGAGCTGGCGAACCACGGCCAAACCGGCGACCCCGGCCCCGGCGGACTTTATCCACGTGCGACGATCGAGTTTTGATTGATTATTCATATGTCGGGATCGAGGGAGGGTTCAGGTGGCGGGACCTCTCATGGGCTGGCGGGATGCTGCCCACTTTGGGCTGACCTCGGCAAGGTCATACCGTGTGTTTATTCATGAAATTATCACTGGAATCTTGCGTCCGGTGGGCCCGTGGCGAAGCTCGCGCGCATGGGTGCCTACGATTTCAATTTCGATGTTCCGGCCGGTGAAACGTTGGCGCCCCATCCGGATCGGGTGAAGGCCTACGAAGCGCTCTTGCCGAAGGAGACCTTCGGGTTTGCCCCGAGTGTCGATGATCGGGCCGCGTGGGGGCGCTGGCGGGAAGATCCGCTCGGGAAAAAGATGCTGTCATTGGCTCGTGAATACGCGGAGCAACCGTTTCCCGACTATAACGACGCGGCGTTTTTGGCGTGTCTGGAGCAGGAGGATGTGACCCAGATAAACACGGTGTTGCCGGAGACACGACGGCGGCAGGTGGCGTTTTTCATGGCGGAGGCGATCTACGACGAAGGTGAGTTTCTGCCGGTGTTGGAAAGCGATATTCGGGCGCTGGCGAAGCTGAGCACCTGGATCCACCCGAACAATGATCTGAAGCGGCTCAATTTCGAGCTGAAGACCTACGAACCGGATTTGGTGGTCATGCATTTCGCGGCCTACCTCGGCACGGTCGATCACGTCCTCGGCCCGCGCCTGTCCCCGGCGACCCGCGAGCTCATCCAGGCCGAGACCCAGCGCCGGGTGTTCGACCCCTTGCGCCAGCGGATCGAAACGGGCCGTGACGTGTATTGGTGGATCGATGTGAAGCACAACTGGAACGCCGTCTGCCTCGCCTGCGCCGCGGAGGCGGCCATGACGCTCTTGCCGGCGGCGGATCGTGCGTGGTGGTTGGCGGCGACGGAAGCGCTTGTGAAAAATTTCCGCGACGGCTTCACCGACGACGGCGTGTGCACGGAGGGGGTGGGCTATTGGAGCTATGGATTCATTCACTATATTTTGCTGGGCGAGCTCCTGCGTATGGGAACGGCGAATACGATTGATCTGCTCGACGAGCCGAAGATGGGGCGGGTCGCGCTGTTTCCGGATCACGTTGAAATCATGCCGGGCGTGTTCCCGACCTACGCCGATTGCCACCTCGGCGCGGTGCCGACGTTTTGGGCGCGACACTGGCTCGACAACCGGCTCGGCACGGCCCGGCGTGAGGTCGAGCCGGTCACGGACGGCACGGATCCTTTCGACGGCATGGGGGTGCAATTTGTCGGCGAACTCATGTTGTGGATGTTTCGCACGCACGATCCGCGGCGGCCCCAACGCAGCGCGTTGCCGGTCGCGTTGCGCAACTGGTTCGAAGACGCGGCGCTGCTTGTGTGCCGTCCGGCGAGCACGACGACGCGGCGTTGGGCGGCGACCTTTCTCGGCGGCGACAACGGCGTGAACCACAATCACAACGACCTCGGCACCTTCACCGTGGTGCTCGACGGCAAAGCCCTCGTGCTCGATCCGGGCGCGGAGATTTACAGCTTCCGCACGTTCAGCGCGAACCGTTACGACAGCCAACTGCTCAACTCCTACGGGCATCCGGTGCCGCGCGTGGCGGGGCGGTTGCAGGAGGCGGGGCCGCAGTGGCGGGCGACCGTGCTGGAAACCGATTTTACCGCCGACGTGGACCGGGTGGTGTTG
The DNA here is from genome assembly GCA_963974355.1 of uncultured Opitutaceae bacterium. GTDB lineage: Bacteria > Verrucomicrobiota > Verrucomicrobiia > Opitutales > Opitutaceae > Actomonas. The sequence continues at coordinate 12,951 of CAXBDS010000043.1, read as the reverse complement.
GATCTGCGGGCGGGCTACGACGTGCCGACGCTGCGCCGCCTGGAGCGCGAGTTTGTTTACGACCGGCGCGGCGCGGGCAGCCTGACGATTGTGGATCGCGTGGAGTTTTCGGAGCCGTCGGAGTTCGAGACGGCATTGATCACGCTGGGCCAATTCGAGATCGACGGCGCGCGCGTGCGGCTGCGCGATGGAGAGGCGGCGATCGACGCGAACGTGACGATCGACGGGGCGGAGTTGGCCTGCGATACGGATACGATCAACCAGCCGCCGCACCCTCACCGGATCGCGCTGCGTTGCGCGAAACCGGTGCGCAGCGCGACGATCACGACGGTGTTGCGTCCGGTGGCGTGAGGTCGCACGGGCCCCTCGCGGGACGGATCAGGTGCGGTTGGCGGACCAACGTTGCACGATCCAGCCGGTGACGGCGCAGCCCGCGACGCCGGCGGTCATGGGGATGGCCGTGCCGTTGTGCAGCAGACCCACCAGCGCCCCTGACACCGCGCCAACGCCGAACTGCACCGTGCCCAGCAAGGCCGACGCACTGCCGGCGATGTGGCCGAACGGCGCCATGGCCATCGCGGCGACGTTGGGCATGATTACGCCGACGGCGCCCAGTGACAGAAACAGGCACGCCACCATGAGCGGCAGACCGCCCCAACCGGTCGCGCCGATCACGGCCAAGGCCAGGCCGAAGAGCGCGCTCGCGACGAAGGCCGTTGCGATGACTTGCCGCGGCGTGAAACGCTGCAGGAGTTGGCGGTTGATTTGCGAGGCGGCGATCAGGCCGATGGCGTTGAAGCCGAAGACGAGCGCGTAGTGACGGGCGCTGAGTCCAAACAACTCCATGAACACGAATGCCGAGCCCGACAGATAGGCGAAAATCGCCCCCATCGCGAAGCCGGCCGAAATGGCCGGACCGGCGAAGCGCACGTCGGTGATCAGGCGGCCGTAGGTGCGAAACGCCTGGGCGACGCTCGCCCGCGTGCGGCGTTCCGGGGGCAGCGATTCGGGCAACCAGCGCAACGACGCGAGCGTGGAGATGACGCCGATGATGGCCAGCAAGCCGAAGATGCCGCGCCAGCCCGTGAAGTCGATGAGTTGGCCGCCGACCGTTGGTGCCAGAATGGGCGAGACCCCGAGGATGAGCATCAACAACGAATAAACGCGGGCCGATTCGTGTTCGTCGAAAAAGTCCCGCACGACCGCCCGCGGGATCACCATGCTGGCCGATCCACCCAGCGCCATCACGAGGCGCCCGAGCAGCAGCCACTCCAGCGTCGGCGCGAACGCGCATCCCACGGAAGCGAGGACAAAAATGACCATGCCGACGAGCAGCGGACCGCGTCGTCCCCACCGGTCAATCATCGGCCCATAGACGGCTTGGCCGAAAGCGACGCCGATCATGAACACCGACAGCGTGAGTTGCACGGACCCCGCATCGGCCTGCAGGTCGCGGGCGATCCACGGCAAGGCCGGCAGATACATATCGATGGCAAACGGCGCCAACGCGGTGAGGATGCCGAGCACCGTCACGAGCAGCGCGCCGCGGGAGGCGGGCGTCACGGTTTCGGGCGGACAAGGACAGGAAGCTTCGGCGGCGGCGCGGCTGGACATGAGGGCGCTCACTGAGCAGGCCGAGGGCCGAACCGCAAACGCCAGCGTGAATAATAACGCGGCTTCTTTGTCCGCCCGGGCGGGGGCGGGCGGGCCGACCCCGGCGTGCGGCCGCGTCGTCGCCACCGGCGGCGATCGAACACCACCGTCAGTCAGATCCGAGGGCGGCGACCTCGGCTATCCGGCGTTGACCTGCGAAACGGGTTTCAGAGCGCCGCGATCGCTTCCGGCGGAATGTAGGCGGCGCGGGCTTGGCGCACCTGATCGTGATGCTGATCGGCCCACGCGACCAAGGGCTTCACTTTGGTGAGCAACGACGAGCCGAGCGCGGTCAGGCTGTATTCCACTTTGGGCGGGATGGTGGGAAACACGCGGCGGTCGATGTAGCCCTCCCGTTCCAGCTGACGCAGGGTGCGCGCGAGCATGCGAGGGGAGATGTCGCCGATGGCGCGCTTGAGTTCCGTAAACCGCAGCGTGCCCGGTGCGAGCGTGAGCATAGCCAGGAGGCTCCACTGGTCGCCGATGCAGTCGAGGACGTCCCGCACGGGGCAATGTTGGGCTTGATTGGAGCCGGGGGCGACGGGTGGGAGATTGTTTTTCATGACGGGAACGTAGACGCGAGGAGGGCGGTTACACCGGCGTAACCGAATTACTGGGCGGACCTCTCTTGTGGGCACTTCGGTAAGTCGGTATATTTTAGTAACCAAAAGCGGAAATCAATTCCTCAACCGTCCCCCTACTCAATTATCATGATCGCGCTTACTGGAGCCACCGGCCAACTCGGCCAACGTGTTACTCATGCGCTGCTCGCCTCGCGAGCGGCCGCCGACGTCGTCGCCTTGGTCCGGAATCCGGCGAAGGCGGCCGAGCTCGGCGCCCGGGGCGTCACTCTCCGCGCGGCAGACTACAACGACGGCGCCGCGCTGCACGGCGCGTTGGCCGGGGTGGAGCGGCTGTTGCTGATCTCGTCGAGCGAGGTCGGCCAACGCGCGACGCAGCATGCCAACGTGATCGCCGCGGCGAAACGCCAAGGCGTGAAGCTGCTCATCTACACGAGTCTGCTCCATGCCGAGACGTCGACGCTCAGTCTCGCGGAGGAACATCGTCAGACGGAAGCGATGATCAAGACGTCGGGCCTGCCGTTCATCCTCCTGCGCAACGGTTGGTATACGGAAAACTATACCGCTTCGGTGCCGGCCGCGCTTGCCAACGGCGCGTTCTACGGGAGCGCGGGCCACGGACAAATCGCATCGGCGACGCGGCAGGACTACGCGGAGGCGGCGGCAAAGGCCCTGCTGGGCGAGGTGCCGTCGGGCTCGACTCTCGAACTCGCGGGCGACGTCGCCTACACGCTTGCCGACCTCGCCGGCGAGGTTTCCCGGCAGACCGGTCGGGCGATCCCTTACCATAATCTACCGGAAGCCGACTACCGTGACGCACTGGTAAAGGCGGGGTTGCCGGACTGGCTAGCCGCGGGTTTGGCGAGCTGGGACGTGAGTGCGGCCGGCGGCGCCCTGTTCGACGACGGGCGGGCCTTGAGCCAACTGCTGGGGCGGCCGACGACCTCGCTCGCCGCCGCGGTCACCGCCGCGCTCCCTGCGCACGCCTGAACCCGGCGCGGCGGTATCACCCTTTTGGTGACGCCGCCGCCCGGAGGGGTGGGGCCGACCTCACGCAGTCGCGACCGCGGCGGCGGCTTTCGCCTCGCGGGCGGCCTTTTGGCGCTCCTGCCACGGGAAGCTGCGCGGCGTGTCGCGCGGACGCTCGTAGGCGGAGCCCATGGCGATGTAGGCGCGGCGGAAATCCTCGGAGTTGTTGGGCGGCGTGAAATGGAGGGTGCGTCCGTCGTGGAACGTCGCACCGCCCGCCGGCAACTCGCAGGCGACGGCCGATTTCGGGTCGAAGGCGCCGGGCACGACCTCAAGGCCGGGCGTGAGCGGGTTGTTGCCGATCGGTTGATGCGGGATGACTTCGAGACGGTGCGAGCCGGGCACGAAAACCATGCAACCGTTGGTCGTGTTGGCCGGTTGCAGCGCGACCCAAGCGCTCAGGCTGCGGTAGTCCTTGGCTGGATTCCAATACGCCTCGTCCTGATGCCACGGAGTGGGGGCGGCGTTGTGCGGCGGTTTGTTGATGGCGTGATCACCGACCATCTTGGTGTCGTCGCCGTGGAGCTGTTTCATCATCGCCTTCAGGTTGGCGACGAGCTGGCTCTCGAGCAGGCCGGGCGCGTATTTGGCGGGCTGCAGGATCTGGGGGATGGCGACCTTTTTGCCGACCGCTCTCTCACCGGTGAGATCGTGCAGATCGCCGTCGGCTTTGTTGCGATCTTCATTGAAAAGGCGGTCGTAAATGGCCCGCACCTTTTCGATTTCTTCGGGCGGCATCACGGCGTCGACCGACACATAGCCGTGCTCGTGGAAGAACGCGACCTGCTCGGCGGTGAGCAGGTGGGTGGGGGGGAGCGGGGACTCGGCGCCGTAATCGGGCACGAGGGGGGTAGCAGAGACAGAAGTGTTCATCGCTCCGATTATAGCCGAGAATATTGACCTCGCGTCCGTGAACGTGGCGCAGGACAAAATCAAACATGCCCCGTTCGCAACCTCCCTTGGACGACGAGCACATCATGTTGCCCGAGCAGTTGGCGCGGCGCTTCGAGTGTGCCGAGGCGGAGATCGGTATTCCGGGTGTGGTGGAGGTGGGGCGTTATCGCTACGCGACGGCTTACGAGCGCATGCGTAAACAGTCGCATCCGGATGGCCTCGAAATCTGTTTTCTTTCGCGTGGTTTTCAGACCTATCGGGTCAACGACGCGATCTACCGGCTGCGGGGCGGCGACGCCTACCTCGTGTTTCCCGGCGAGGTGCACGACTCGGGCGGGATGCCGGAGGAGAAGGGGGAACTGTATTGGCTGTTCGTGCGGCTGCAGCCGGCGGGGCAACCGCTGTTGTTTCTCAACGCGGAGGCTGCGGCGGAGCTGCGTCGCTCGCTGCTGGATCTGCCGTCGCGGCATTTCGCGGCGGAGGAGGGCACGCGGGAGCGGTTGGAAACGGTGGTGGCGGGATTGCAGCGCGGCGAGGCGCGGGGCCCGCTCGATCGCTTGGCGTTGGCCGGGGAGATTCAGGCGTTTCTTTTGGCCACGATTCGCGGTTCGCACGGCAACCGCCGGGCCGCGCCTTCCCCGCGCATCCAACGGTGCGTGAACTTCATTGAGACCCATCCGGCGGAGCGGCTCGACGTGCCGCAACTCGCGGCGCTCGTGCAGCTCTCGCCGTCGCGTTTCAAGACGCGTTTTCGCACCGAAGTCGGGTTGCCGCCGCGCGAGTTTGTGTTGCGGCACAAGCTCGCCGTGGCCGAAGCGATGTTGGCCAAGGCCGGCGCGCGCGTGACCGACGTTGCACATGCGCTCGGCTTCGCCAGCTCGCAGTATTTCGCGACGGTGTTTCGGCGGTTCTATGGTCGCAGCCCGTCCACCGCGCTCAAACCGAAACGACATTCGCCAGCGAGCAGCTGAACAGCAGGTCGTTCGACCCGGCTGGCAGCAGGGCGCGCGACGCGATGCGGAAACCCAATTTCGTGAGCAGGCGGATCGACCCGTGATTGATGGGCATCGTGATCGCGTGCACCCGGTCCAGACCCAGCGCGGTGCGGCCATGGGCCATCGTGGCGGCGGCGGCCTCGGTGCCGTAACCCTGGCGGGAAAAACGTTGCAGGTAGCCGTAGCCGAGATCGGGGCCGTCGAGATAGTCGCGTTGCACCCAGCCGCAGATGCCGATCGGCACGCCGTCGGCGCGCTGCTCCACCGTGAGCAGCGTGTAACCGATCTTCTGATACAGCGGCAAGAGGCGGTTCGTCACGTAGTCCTCGGCCCCGGCCAAATCGCGGATGCCGCGGTCGCCGGTGAAGCGCATGAACTCGGCGTCGTTGAGCAGTTCGAGAAAGAAGGGGGCATCGGCGCCGGTGGGCAGGCGAAGCCGGAGGCGGGGCGTTTCGATGCGGGGAGGGGCGGCGGACGACATGGCGAAAGAGGGCGCAGCGTGAAGGGTCGGCGGGCGGTTGCCAAGCGGCAGTCGCCGGCCGGGGGCGGAATCATCCGGCGGTCGCCGGTCTTTTTGCGGACTCGCGCGGGCGCTGGATTCGGGTTCTGCAGAGGGAGCGTCGACCTGTATCCACCCACTCACGCCATGACGAACACCCCACTCATCCCCGCGTTGATCGCCCCGTTGGTGGGCTGGCGGCTGTATCGCCGGTTTGGGGGCAACGTGGGACGGCAACCCTATGCACCGCGTCGGCTCACGGCGGTGTTGGGCGTGACACTCGGTTTTACGGCCTTTTTTGCACCGGCGTTTTGCTGCGTTGCCGGCGCGAGGTGGCGAGCTGATGCGGGCGGAGGTGGTTAGGCTTGGGACGTGGTGTCCGGCACGGTCTTGGGGCGGATCAACATGATCAGGCCGCCGCCCACACCGACGCTGCCGGCGAGCCACCACCAGCGCTCGCCGAAGCGGCCATAGAACCAGACGCCGCTGCTGGCGACCAAGGTGGCGGTCGACCACATCATGCCGATCACGCCGAAGTAGCGACCGCGATAGGCCTCGGGGGCGAGCAGACTTGCGTAGTTCATGCCGACCGGCAGCGACAGCATTTCGCCGAGGGTGTAGAGCGCCATCGCGGCAAAGAAACCGAGCTGGGTGCTCATGCTGCCAAACGAGGCACAACCGACGCCCACGAGAATGAACCCCACCACCAATACGCGCCGCGGGTCGAAGCGCCGGGACCACTGGTTAAGCGGGAGTTCGAAGCCCATGATCAGCGCGCCGTTCAGACCCATGATCACGCCGTATTCGGCCGGCGTCAGACCGCGGTCGGCGGTGGTGAGCGCGAGCACGTTGAATGCTTGGGCAAAGGCGATGGCCATCAGCAGCGCGGCAAGGATGTATTGGAGAAAAGGGGCATTGCGGCGCATGTCGCGGAGCGCTTCACGCCAACTCGACCAGATCACGCGTGACGAGGAGACGCGGCCATGGACCGTGCGCAGTCCATGGGGCAGGTAGCGAATGGCGAGCGCGGCAAAAATCAAGGTGGTCGCGGCGTCGCCGAAAAAGACCATTGCCGGCGCCCGGCTAAACAGGATGCCGGCGACGGCGGGTCCGGCGGCGAAACCGGCGTTGATGGCGAGACGCATCGTGGCGAAGGCCATGACACGCTGGGCCGGCGTCACGAGGTCGGTGAGCAGGGCATTGGCGGCCGGTCCGTAGAGTTGCGTGCAGAAACCGTAGAACACCCCGACGGCGAGAAACTGCGGCAGGGTCTGGCAGGCGTAGAGGCCGATCACACAGCCCGCGCTGCTGACGAGCGACAGGAAGATCGTGTTGCGCCGACCGATAGCATCGGCGAGGTAGCCGCTGGCGAACGGGCCGAACAATCCGCCGATGCTCATCGTGGCGAGCACCAGCGCGACGTGGGCGAAGTCGATGCCGCGGCCGGTGAGAAACAGCGCCAAAAACGGCAGCACAAAGCTGCCGAAACGGTTGATGAACTGACCGCCCACGAGCACGTGCACGGCACGCGGCAACGCACGGATTTCGGCAATGAGAGGGGAACCGGGAAAGGGCATGGCGAAGGCTCATCCCGCCGGGAATCACCCAAATACGCGAGTGCAGAGGGTGGGCGAGGGCGTGGTCCGTTGCCGCTTGGTCCCGGATGGTCGGAGGGGCCGGCAGATTCGGGCTTGGCGTGAAAACGAAACCCGCTTGCGTCGGAGGTTATGAAATTTCTCCGGTCGGTTTGCGGCGTGGCGTTGCTCGGTTTCGGCGGGGGGGCGCAGGGCACCTGCGCTGAGACTCCCGTGGCCTCATTTCTGCGCTCCGATGCGATTCGATCCGTCACCGTCTCTCCCGACGGCGAGAAATTGGCGTATCTGTTGGTGGATGAAGCGGGTGACGGCACCTTGGCGATCTACGACTACCGCACGGGGCAGACTTCGGGTGTCGGTTCGAAGCGTGACGACGTTTACAGCTACCGTTGGCTCAGTGATGAGCTGCTGTTTTTCTCGAATGCGGGGACCAACGCCCACTACAGCTTTTACACGTTGGGGAAAGGTCGGCCCAAGGCGGTGATGGCGGAGGACGCCCGTTTTCAGGTGCTCCAATTTCGCCCTGACGACCCGAGCTTGGCGTATTGCTATTATTTCCCCAAATCCAACGCCGACGGCGTGCGGAGCGGGTTGGCGCTGGTCGATGTCACCAAGAGCAACGTGCGCGTGAGCGGACGGGAAATAAAGCAGCGGAACGTGAAGTATTGGGTGGAGCTTCCTCCGGGCCGTTTTCTCGCCGCCAAATTCGACCATAAGGGGATGTTGCGCCTGGTTTGGATGGGGGACGAAGCGGGCGGGATGCAGCTTTATCACCACTGGAACGATGAGTCGGTCTGGGCGCCGGTTAGCTTACCATGGGAAAGGGCGGTGGTCCTGAGTTTCGACGGCAGCGGGAACTCCATTTGGTTGGCGGCGGGAGATGCTTCGCTGCCCACGGGAGGGCTTTTTGCCTACGACCTTACCACGGGGACCCTGAGTGAGATGTTGTATTCTGATCCTGACTACAATCTGGATGGCGCGGAGGTGATCTTCGACGACGAGACGGAGGAGCTGTTGGGTCTGACCTATCGCCGGGCGGGGGTGGAAACGATTCCGCTCAGTCCGTCTTTCGCGAAGATGATCGATGCCGTGAAAGCGGCGATGCCGGGTTGGCTGATCGCGGTGGAGGCGCTGGATGACGCGGAAAAACGAATCGTGCTTTCGGCCTCGATCGATCGTTTTCCCACGACCTACTTGGTGTATGATTTGAAGACCCAGAGCATCCAAGGCCTTCCGCCCACCCGCCCCTGGGTTGAGGGGCCTCCGATCAGCCAGGCGAGCCTGGTGCGGTGGTCGGCGAGAGACGGGTTGCCGTTGCAGGGACTGCTGACGCTGCCGGTGGAGCGGAAGCCGGAGACGGCCTGGCCATTGGTGGTTTTGCCTCACGATGGACCACGGGCACGCAGCCTCGTCGCTTACGACCCCGAGGTGCAGCTTTTCGTGAGCCGAGGCTACGCCGTGTTTCAACCCAACTATCGGGGGTCGACCGGCTTTTCGTGGGCGGTGAGCGACGCGGATAAAGATGCGTATCGAAAGATGTCCGAGGACATTGCCGAAGGCGTGAAATACCTGACGAAGACAGGCGTGATTGATCCGAAGCGGGTGGCGATCATGGGTTCTTATTTCGGAGGCTTTTTGGCCGTCGCCGCAGTCGCGTGGGAGCCCGAGCTTTATGCCTGCGCCGTCACGCAGGCCGGGGTCTTCGATTGGGAAAAATTGGCCAAGGACTACGCTCGGGAGGACCGGCTCGATTCGCGGGACGTCTTGACCAGGGCGTTTGGCGACGTGGAGGCCGATCCGGAACCGTATCGGGCGATGTCACCGATTCGCGATCTGGCGCGGGTGAGGGCGCCGGTTTTTGTCGCACCCAGCTTGTCCGGGTTCCTTGCCGCCAATGATCAGACGCCGGAACTCGTCGAAGCATTGAAAAAAACCACCGATCTTATCGAGAGTCGTCGCTCGAAGCGAAGCGCTTTGGCTTGGGATCGTGGGAGGACTCCCGGCGTTACCACGAAGAGGTTCTAAACTTCTTTGCAGAGGTGATGAAATGAGCGCGGCGGCGCGCGACGCTTTGCCGGTTTAACCCAGCAACGGCGCCGCCCGTTGGCAGACTTGCAGCGCCAGACCCCACGGGTCGCGCAACATGATCAAGCGCGAGCCGTCGGGCGTGGTGAGATCGGTGAATAGCGAGGCGCCGGCGGCGATGAGGCGTTCGGCATCAGCGGGGGCGTCGCTGCTCGCGACGGCGAGGTGAAGTTGCAACGGGTGCAGGGCGGCATAGTCGGGAACCGCCTCCGGCGGGTTGCAGTAGATCTCGAGCACGGTCGCCTGATCGTCGGCGAGGAAATGCGTTTGGTTTGCGGCCGGCAGGTGGCGCACGATTTTCAGGCCGAGATGCTGGCCATACCAGGCGGCGACGGCCACGGGATCGGCGACGTTGTAGGCGATGTGCTCAATCTTCATGCCGCTCCAGCAGGCGGCGATCAGCGCTCGGATTCAAGGGCGCAATCAGGGGTGGTGCCGGGATCGCCAAACGAAAAACCCGGCAGGCCGATCACGCGCGGGGGCGTGGGTCCTTCCGGGGGGGAATCCCGCCGAATCAAGCGGCGAGAGGGAGCGCATGCGCGTCGCGAGCCGCCCGGCGGTCGTGGCGATAGCCGCGGCGAGGGGCGCCGTAGTCGCTGCTGAGGAAAGCCAGCGGCATGGCGGCGAGGCCGATGGTCATAGCGGGCACGGCCAGCACGTTGAGATAAAGCGCGACCGCGAAAACGGACAGGGCAACGGAGGCGGCGGCGAGGAGGAGGGTGGTGAGTTTCATGATGTTTACTTTCTTGGTGAGTTATTCCCATCACCCCGGAGCTGCGGCGAAAGTTGCAGGCCCAAGTGCTTTTTTTTCGCGTATCCATTTTCTGGGTCCGCGCTCGCGCGTCGGCCCCCGGAACCGGAACTTTAGCCGCGGACGCCAAATTGAATACTTTTGGGCAGAGGGCCTCCCAACTTGTTACCGATTTGCTCAAGCCCGGGGTGGAGCCGCCGATATGCCCACCAGTATGAAGAATTTCCTATTGGTTTGCCTGGGGCTGGGATTGGCCGGAGCGAGCGCTTCGGGCGCGCTCCTGGTCTATCACTACGACGAAGCACCGGCCTCTTACAATCGGTTCAGCTCCTTCTCGATCACGGCGCCGAAGCTGAACACGGATGCGTCGTTTGTGGGGGCGGCTTTTGATCTGAGCGGATGGGGCTGGGACGCGGGGGGCTGGTCGGTCTCGCTGATTTCGCCGCTGCATTTTGTGCAGGCGCAACACGCTCACACGGCGGTCGGCGAGACGGTCTATTTTGTGAACTCATCCGGTGTGCTCGTCTCGGCGACGGTCGCGGCGCAGGTCAACGTGGGCGGCGATCTTTCGCTGGGCACGCTGAGCGCACCGATCGCGGTCGATAGCGGCATCCGGGCGTTCTCACTGGCGGTCGGCGATGAGCGGGTGACCTATGGCGACACGTTGTTGGTGAGTGGCCGCAGCGGTTTGCTGGGCACGAATACGGTGGAGTCGAGCTACAGCTATCTGACTTACGACTACGACGCAGTAACGGGTGAAGCCATGCCGCAGAGCGGCGATTCGAGCTCGCCGACCTTCGTGGTGGACAATGGCGTGCTGCGGCTGGCTGCGGTGCACAGCTATGTGAACAAATTGCCCGATCCGACCTTCGCCTACGACACGCAGTTGAGTCTGTATTTCCCGGTCCTGCAGCAGAATGTGTCGTCGTCCGGCTACTCGTTGACGGCGGTGCCGGAGATGGCCTCGGCTTCGATGATGCTCGGCGTTTGTGGCGCGTTGTGGGTCTTGGTCGACCGGCGCCGGTGGAGGCGTGGGCGGGCGGTGAATTGATTTCACCGTCCGGGTTGCGTGCGGGCGACGAGCCGCTTTCCGTGGGGGTATGAATACCCGCACATTTGGCCCGACCGGGCGCGACGTTAGCGAAATTGGTTTGGGCACCTGGCAGCTCGGCGGCGGTTGGGGCGATGTTTCCGAAAGCGACGCCTTGATGACGTTGCAGGCGGCGTATGACGGCGGCGTCACCTTTTTTGACACGGCCGATGTTTATGGGGATGGGCGTAGCGAAACGTTGATCGGCCAATTTTTGCGCCAAGTGCCGGCGGCGCGGGACGGCGTGTTTGTCGCCACGAAACTGGGCCGCGGGGGCCAGCCCGGTTGGCCGGGTAACTTTACCCGGGACGCGGTCCGGGCTCACACGGAGGCGTCGTTGCAACGCCTCGGGGTCGAGGCGCTCGACCTCACCCAACTCCACTGTGTGCCGACCGACGTGCTGAAGCGCGGCGAGCTTTTCGGTTGGTTGGCCGAACTCAAGGTCGAGGGGAAAATCAAGGCTTACGGCGCCAGCGTCGAATCGATGGATGAGGCGGCCTACTGTGTCGCGCACGAGGGCTGTGCGGCGATTCAGATCATCTTTAATCTCTTCCGCCAGAAACCGATTCAGACGCTGTTCGGGCCGGCCCGGCGCAATGGCACGGCCCTCATCGTGCGCCTGCCGCTGGCGAGCGGGGTTTTGGCGGGCAAGATGTCGGCGACGACGACCTTTGCGGCGGACGACCACCGCAATTTCAATCGCGACGGGCAGGCGTTCAACGTCGGCGAGACTTTTGCGGGCCTGCCGTTCCCGAAGGCGGTCGCGCTCACGGAAGCGTTGCGCCCGTTTGTGCCGGAGGGCATGACGATGGCCGAGTTCGCGCTACGCTGGATTCTGGACCATCCGGCGGTGAGCACGATCATTCCCGGCGCGCGCAACGCGGATCAGGTGCAACGCAACCTGCGTCCGGCCGCGCTCCCGCCGCTCGGCGAAGAGCTGCACGCGAAGCTCGCGGCATTCTACGCGGCCGAGGTCGCGGAGCATATCCGCGGACCGTATTGAGCGGAGGACTACGAATCCTCCGGGGTGAAGCGCTGTTTCAGCTTCGCCGGCAGTTCCGCCACGAGCCCGTCGGCGGCGTGCAGTAGCGTCTGGCTGAGCGCGGCGGCGAGGGCGTTGGCGTCCCGCCCGTCCCAAGCTTGGCCGGCCGGAGCGAGGGTGCCCTGCGCGACGATTTTTCCGCCGGCGCCGGCAGTCGTGATTTCGTAGTGCAACACGACGAGGGCGATGGCGTTGCCTGCGGTGTCGATCTGGCCCTCGCAGCGTTCGATGTCGATGCTGAGGTCGTAGTCGCGATCAATGGCGCGGTCGAAGGGATAGGTTTCAACCCCCGAGACCCGGGCTGAGGCCGCGAGGCGTTGGGCGATCAAGCGTCCGGCGCCGAGGTCGAGGTTTTCCGCCCAACGATCGAAGGTGAGGTAGGTGACGGCGTTGGTGCCGCGGCGCACGACGAGGTTTTTCGTGTTGGAGAGATAGCCGGGCAGGGTGAGCGGGCGCAGGCCGAGGCGGATCTGCGCGCCGGGCGGCACGGCCTCGCGAGTCGTGGGAATCGCCGGAACCGAGAGCACGTAGAATTGGGTCGGATCGGGTTTGGCGGCGGGAATGATCTCGCAACCGGCGAGGCCGAAGGCGGCGAGCGAAACGAGCAGGAACGGAAGCGGGAGACGGTGCATCGGAGAAACGGTGAAGGGTGGCGGGAGGCGTTTATTCCGGGGCGCGGCCGGAGATCAGGGCGCTGGGATTGCGTTCGAGGAAGTCGGCGAGGCGGGCCACGGCGG
>CAXBDS010000042.1:0-31059 GCA_963974355.1 uncultured Opitutaceae bacterium | reverse complement strand
GGAATTGCGGCGGCCCATAAACCCACCGCACCGGTGGCGGCCGCCGCTCCGGTCAATGCCCCCGCGCGGGGCCCGGGGCTGGCGCCGGCAACGAAACCTTTGCCGACGGGCACCGATTTGGCCGATCCGACAAATTTTGGCGTGCTGCCGGATCGAGCCCGGCTCGAAGGCGAAGGCTTGGACCGCGATGCGCTGCGTCACCAACTCACCGGCGACATCAAGTGGGCCCAACAAATTCTGCATACGTCGGGCGTGCCGGCGGCGGTGTGGCGCGAATGGCGTTCGTTTGAGCAGTCGGCCATCGCCCGATTGCGTTCGTTGGAGTGAGGTGACGGGGCGCGGCTGCGGCTCAACGCGCGAGGTAGGCCTGCCAGATCGGTCGATCGGCGGGGGCGAGCGCGAGTTTCGCCACGCTGGTGGCGTCGGCCCAGCGCAGTTCGCTGTGCTCATGCGGATGGGGCGGGGGACTGGACGGCGCCAGCGCCGCCACGAAGGCGATCATCGCGATCGTCACCGTTTCGTAGGCGTGCTCGAACGTGCCTAGTTCTTCGCCGAGTTGCAGGGTGCAGCCCAGTTCCTCGCGGATCTCACGATGGAGCGCGTTCGCCGCCGTCTCGCCGGGTTCGATCTTGCCTCCGGGAAATTCCCAGAGCCCGCCCAGGTGTTTGTCGAGCGGGCGGCGGGCCACCAGCACGAGGCCATCGCGCTCGATGAGGGCGCAGACCACGGGCAGCGGCAAACGAGGGGGAGACACACGGGCATCGACGGGGAATGTGAGGTTGGCTGCAACTTTTTAGGCGGCCCCGGGGTGCTAAGACCATGAACACATTCTGGGGAACACTTGGTCGGATCGCGTTGGTGGCGGTTTTGTTGTGGATCGCGCTGGAATTCTTTCCGGTGCTGGCGGTGCCGATCTTCGGCTTGGCCATCGTCGGTCTTGCGGTGGGAAGCCTGTTGCTCGGGCTCGGCGTCGTGCTCGCATTTGTGATCGTGGCGGTCGGACTATCGGCGGCGATCGGGCTGGCTCCGATCGCGCTGCCGATTCTCGCCGTGATCGGCATCGTGAGTCTGTGTCGGCGTGGCTCGGGCCCTTCGGCGACGCCACCACCGGCCGCGGCGGCTTGAGCGCGTCGTGTTCGGCGAGCGTAAAAAGGGCGTGCGCTCGTGCGGCGGGCGACGCTGAATGGCCGCATATGCCTCGCGCCGCCGCTGATGATCCCCGTTCCTTTGTCGCGCAAGTGCGGCTGACCGGGCGCGGGGAAGGGGCGGTGAAAACGCTGAGCGGTTTTCGCAAAGGCATGCATCGGGTGCCGGACGTGGTCACGTCGGCCGCGCAAAGTTTTTTGGCCAAACTCTGCGCGGAGGAACTGGCCGAAGAAGCCGAGGCGATGTTCCAAAATGCCCGCACCACGCTGGCCTACAAGCGCAAGGATTTGACGCTTGAGGTGACACCTCCGGCGGCGGTGCTCACGACGAAGGATTTTGTGCTGGAATGGGAATACGGATTCGCGGACGGCGACCCGACGAGATGGCAAATGACGCGTCTGCTGCGTGAGGTGCGGAAAGGGGAGATCGTGCGCGATCCGGCCTTTGATGCACTGTTTGCCGGGCAGTTTGAGGCCATCGAGTTTGCGCTCGCGAAGGGCGTTTCGGTGGAGGCGGTGATCGATGCGGTCGAGGAGATCGACGGCAAGGGGGGGCTGCGAGTCGACTACCCGTCGGATTGTCGTGACTGCACCTTGACGGTCGAAGGCGTGGAGGCGGAGGTGCGTTGCGACGGGTCGACGCTGGCCATGGCGTTTCCGCGGAGCGGGTCGCCGAAAGAACTGATCGAAGCCTTTGGGGCGGTGCGTGGTGCCTTCGCGCTGACGAAGAACCGCGTGCTGGCGGGGTTGCTGTGAGGCTGGTTGGGGTGGAAATGCAGGCGGAGACGTGGCTCCGTTTTCAGGCTTCCGTTGGGCGGGGGATTTCTGGCATCATATCGGGTTCATGTTAGCCGCCGTCATTTATGTTCTCGCTGTGCTGGGTGCGAATCTCACCGCCACCTGGTTTGTGCCGTTGCCGATTTTCGGGCAGGTGGCCGTGGGCACGTTTATCTTTGGCTTCACGTTTACGCAGCGGGATCGCATGCACGTACGCGGGCGGAAGTTCGTCTACGGCGTCATCGCGTTGGCGACGTTGCTGAGTGTGGCGTTGTCCGCGTTTGGCCATGTCCCGGCGCGCATCATCCTGGCATCGGTCGTGGCCATTGCCATCGCCGAGACGGCGGATACGGAGATCTATCAGCGCTTGCTGGCCAAGTCCTGGTGGCATCGCGTGCTCACCTCCAACGCGATCAGTATCCCGTTGGATTCGTTGTTCTTTAATTTGGTGGCGTTTGCGGGGGTGTTTGCGCCGCGGATGTTGGTCTCGATTATCTTCGGTGAAATCGTGGTGAAGACGGCGGTGGGCGCGGTGGCCGCGATCTGGCGGAGTCGGCGCGAGGAACAGGCGGATGCCGAATTGTCGACCGCCGACGCGGAGCGCGGCTAGATCCGTCGGCATCAAACCGGCAGAGAGGGCGGAGTGAACCTGCTGCGGTCGGATGAAGTGTGATATCTCATTTTGATTAACATCGTCGTGGTGTTGATTGTTGTGGTGATGGGCACCGCCGTGGTCCGAGGGATTTTTGATCATCACTTGTGCTCGGCAATCACGAGTGATTGCGGCGCACGGGTATCACGTTTCTGCCGCACCCTCGCGATCGGGTTTTTCGCGGCGACGAGTATTCTGGCTGCATTCGTGGGCTGCGCATCGCAGAAGGCGTTTTTAAATATCGTGAGCGGTGGGGATCATTCGGGCGGGGGCGACGAAGCATCCGGATCCACTGGACCTGGGAACGTCCGCAGAGGTCGAAAGCGGCAGGCCGCTCGGGGCGGTGCCGGTGCGGGATTTCAGAGTCCCCTGGTGAATTTTCGCGGGCCGCATGGGACCACGGATTTGCCCGTGGCGACGCGCATGACTTGAGACGGGCCGCGGGTGGGAAAACTGCGTTTCGGTGAAGAGGGTGGGCGTCCCCTTGGGGCGGCCGTCGCGGATCATCCCTGCGGATTTGACGGCAACGGTGTCGGGCTGCGGGGTGGGCGGGGGGACACGGGCGCGAACGCTCCGCTGGCGCGAATGAACACGATGCCGGCCAGCGCCGCCGCCACGCCGGCGACGGCGACCGCGGGTCGCGGTCCAAATCGCGCCGCCAGCGTGCCGGCGATCAGACTGCCCACCGGAAACATCCCCTGGCCCATCGCGAACAGACCCATGACGCGCCCGCGTTTATCGTCGTCGATAAAGGATTGGATCCACGTATTGCTACCCGCCATGGCGCGCACCCCGCCGAAGCCGCAGGCCGCCAGCGCGGCCAAGCTAAGCGGTAACCAAGGGCTGAAGGCGTAGACCAATTCGCCGCCTGCCAAAATGAGAATTGCCCACGCGACCATGCGCTCCGATCCGGCCGCACTTGAGCGCATCCCAAGCGCGATCGCGCCGCCGAGGGCGCCGATGCCGATCGAAGACAACATGAACCCGAGCAGACGCGCATCTCCGTGATAGACGTCGCGCGCAAAGACGGGGGCCAGCACCGACGCCGCCCAGCCGGTCAGCGCGATAACCGGCACGAGTTGCAGCACGAGACGCAGCTGGGGGTGTCCGCGCACGTAGGCGAGGCCCTCGCGCAGATCGGCCAGGGCGGCCTTCGGCTTGGCTGGCGGCAATCGCGCGGGCAGGCGCATGGCGGTCAGCGTGGCGATCACGGGAAGGTAGCTTACGACGTCGATCAGGTAGCACCCACCGGCGCCCCATTGATTGATCGCGAACCCGGCGAGCGCCGGGCCGCACATGCGCGCGAGATTGAAAATGGACGACCCCAGCGCGATCGCGTTGCCGAGGTGGTCGCGGTTATCGACGAAGGCAATGATGAGTGACTGTCGCACGGGAAACTCCCAGGCGTTGATCAGACCTTGGCAGACGCACAGCGTCAGCAGGATGGGCACGGTCATATGCCCCGAAAGCGTGAATGCCGCCAAGGCACTCGATTGCAGCAACGCGAAAAACTGCAGCAACACGAAGGTGCGGTGGCGGTTGATCCGATCCACCCACACCCCGGTGAACGGTGCCAGCACGAGCAGGGGGATCTGGGTGAAAAACGCGCTCAATCCTACGTAGAACGCGCTGTGCGACAAATCGTAAACCAGCCAGCCCGAAGCGGTGATCGTCATCCAGTTGCCGATCAACGAAATGCTCTGTCCGCAGAAAAACAGGCGATAGTTGCGCGAGGCGAGGGCGCGTAGGATGTGAGGAAGACGCACGGTGGAGTCTCAGCGAAGCCGGGGCGGTCCGGTCCGTCAAACCGGCGGAACGTTCTCGGCGCAAAGAGTTGGGAAAGGGGCGAGAGCCGACCGAGATCCGGGGCGGATTTCCGGGCGGCTCGTTGACGCCGCCGGACCGCGATCTACGCTCAGCCCATGTTCTCGGGTCGGGATCTGGAATGTCTGCAAAACCTGGTGCTGCCCGATCGGTGGCAGGCCGAGGCGATCCATGCGCTCAACGATGGTCGCGACGTCGTGCTCGATGCCCCGACCGGGGCCGGCAAAACCTACGTGTTCGAGCGCTGGGTGGAGCAGCACAACTTCTCGCGGCGGGCGATTTTCACCGTGCCGACGCGAGCGCTGGCCAACGACAAATACGCCGAGTGGAAGGCGCGCGACTGGCGCGTCGGCATCATCACGGGGGATCTCACGATCGACCCGGATGCACCGGTGATCGTGGCGACGCTCGAGGCCGTGCAGAGCCGGCTGATCGGCAGGTTTCGGCCGGGGCGGATCGATCCGGCGGCGCGCCAGTTTCAACTCCTCGCGGTCGACGAGTATCAATGGCTCTCCGATCCGGCGCGCGGCAATCACTACGAAGGCGTCATCGGCCATCTCGATCTGCGCGTGCATCTGCTGTTGCTGTCGGGCTCGGTGGCCAATCCCGCCGATCTCGCCGCTTGGCTGGGCCGGCTCGGTCGCGATGCCACCGTGGTGCAGACGCATGAGCGCCCCGTGCCGCTGGAGGAGATCGACATCGACGATTGCATCAACGGCCTGCCGCGCACGGTCACCGGGTTTTGGGCGAAGCGCGTGGCGGGCGCGCTGCGCGAGGGCCTGGGGCCGGTGCTGGTCTTTGCCCCGCATCGTCGCGACGCCGAACGACTCGCGCGCCAGTTTGCGCGGGAGCTGCCCTTGGCCGAGCCGCTCACGCTGACGCCCGCGCAGGAGCAGGCGGCCGGGCCGTCGCTCGCGAAGCTGTTGCGCCAGCGGCTCGCGTTTCATCATAGCGGGCTGAGTTACGTGCAACGCGCGGGACTCATCGAGCCGTTGGCGAAGGCCGGGCAATTGCGCGCGGTCGTGGGCACACTCGGGCTGAGTGCCGGAATTAACTTTTCGCTGCGCTCGGTCATGGTGACGGCCGGGGCCTACACGGTGGATCGACTGGAGCGACCGATTGCACCGCATGAGTTTTTGCAGATGATCGGGCGTGCGGGGCGGCGCGGATTGGACGAGACGGGCTACGTGCTGGTGAGCGGGCGCACCCCTCGTATGCGGCAGGCGGCGCCCCAGCGGGTCAAGCGGGCGGCACCGCTGCCGTGGCCGTTTCTGCTGCGTGGTCTGCGGCCGGGGGAACCGGTGCGCGCGGCGGTCGGCGACGCGGCGGCGCGTTTTTACACCGACGAACCGGTGCGCCTGGGGGATGAGGCGACCGCGCCGCTGATCGCGGAAGGAGGGGCGTTGCCGTGTCGCCAACTTACGGATACGGGAAGGGCGCGCGTGGTGCGGCGGCGACGGAGTCCGCTGGCGGCGTGCAAGACTTGCCGGTGGCGGGACGCGTGTCTGGCGTTGTCGCCGCAAGCCACGTTGTTGTGGCAATTGCAACGGGTGGGCGTGCTGGACCGCGAATTGCGGGTGACGGCGCGTGGCGCGATTGCGGGTTCATTTCTCGGGCCGGAAGGGTTGGCGTTGGCGGTCGCGTTGGAGGATCGGCGGTATCCGCTGGATCACCTGGTCTACGACGGGGCCAACCTCTTCGCCGGGGATCGATTTGCGGAGTCCAACCCCCGGCGACTCGGCCGTCTGGCTGCGGTGGGGGAAAAGGCGTTTCACCGTTTCGACTTCGAGGGCTGGCTGGTCGAAGGCGTGCCCCCGGGCTACGGTTACGGTGCCAGCGAAGTGGTGCAGGCGATCGTGGGTCGCACGGCGAAAGTGGGGGCGCTCGCGGCGGCTTCGGAGTTTGCCGGGCGCGGCGATATCGACCGGCTGATGACGGAGTGGCGCTCGTGGCTGCGGCAGGTGGTGGCGGCCGCGCCGCTCGACGACGCGGTCGAGCGGGATCTGCCGTTGGCTGAGCGTTGGGAAGACTTTCGCGCGTTGTGTGCGATAGTCCTCGGTGAACGACGGGATGAAACGTTGCCGGAGTTGCCCGCGCTAACGGTCGATCAGCGCGGGCTGATCGTGCATCGATTGGGTCGAGCGGTGCGATAGGAACGAGCGCGACGTTTTCTGGGACCGGATCCCTTGCCTCCTAGTTCAAGCCTGCTGTTTCCACGGAGCTGTTCGGGCGGGGAGTGCCTGACTTCTAGGTTTTGCCGAAAGCGGCGATTTTCACCGGCGCTTTAAGGAGATGACTAGCTTGGAATCGAGCGACCGCCGGCTGAAGTTCTCGGCGCGCCGTTGAGCTAATGATGACTCGCGGGCGAGTCTCTCAGTCGATGTCCCGCGTTCGTAAAGCCACCAAATCGATTTATATCATGTTTTATGATATAAACTTAGGGATAGCTTGCGAGGCAGCTGGTATTGTGTGGTTAAATGGGTTGACTTGTCTGGGTAATTAGCTGAAATCTATGGTTAATGAAGGTCGCCCCCATTCCCAAGCCTGAAGCGCGCCGGTCCAAGCTCGCTACCACGTATGCGTTTCTGAAGGCTGAGATCGCCCGCGGTCGTTGGGCAGTGGGCGAGCAGATTCCGACCGAGGTGGAGTTGGCGGAGTCGCTCGATTGCGGTCGCTCGACGATTGGCGGTGCAATTGCCCGGCTGGTTCACGACGGTTTGGTGGAGCGTAAAACGCGGACCGGCACCCGGGTGCTGCGATTCGAGCCCTCCTCGGCAAACGGCAGCGGGGCGGCCAGTGGCTCCACGGGAGGCAAGGTTATGCAGTTGGATGCGTTTGCCTTCATTTACTCAAGCGAGCTGCACGAGGGCATTTTTCGCATGGTGTCGGGCTTTCAGTTGGCGGCCCGCGAGCGCAATCGCCGCGTGGTTACGCTCACCACGGGCACGGATTGTCGTAAAGAGGCTGAATTTATCGGGCGCTTGACGGAATTCGACGTTAAGGGGGCGGTGGTGAATCCGCTCGTTTCAACGGTGCAGGAGCAGATGCATTTTTCGAGCGCCTTGGCGAATCCCTCTCTTCCGGTGGTGCTGGCGGGCACCAACCTGCCTGGATCGGGTTGCCCAAGCGTCTTGGCGGACAACTTTCACGTGGGCTATACCATGACGCGGCATTTGATCGATCAAGGACTGCGTAGAATCGGTTTTTTCTCCAACCACGCTTGGGCGCAATTTATGCGCGATCGTTATCAAGGCTACCGGTGGGCGCTCAAGAGCGCCGGCCTCGCCGAGCAGCCGGAATACGTGTTCCTGGAGGAAGGCAGGCGTGTCGATTTTAGTGATCCGCTCCAGGAACCCAAGAAACTGGCGAGCGCCTACCTTGCTTCGGCGGGGCCAATGGAAGGGGTGGTCTGCGCGGACGATTTTCTCGCATTCGGTCTGATTCTGGCCGCGCGGGAGATGGGCCTGCGCATTCCAGATGATCTCAAGGTCACAGGCCATGGGGATTTCTCTCCGCCCGATTGTATCGATATTCCGGTGACAAGTTATCGCGTGCCGTACGAAACCATCGGCAGGGAATCATTCCGGGTGTTGGAGTCCTGTCTCGCTTCACGCCCCGTGCGGCCCGGCAGCCTGCTGATCGAGGGAGAACTCGTGGTTCGCCCAAGCACGGGTTGAACCCGACCCCGGCGGATTTCCGGTCTCCCCATTTTGTCAATCTACGCCTTACCCCCGGCCTGCTTCCCAACCGTCGTTTGAGCGGTCTGGTCGTTCCCTGCATTTCTGCTGCCTTATGATCACAAGACGTGTTTCCAACCAAGGGTTTACCTTGGTCGAATTACTGACGGTGATCGCGATCATCGGCGTGCTGGCGGCTCTTGTCATGCTGGCATTGGGGCGCGTGCGGGAGAGCGCGCGACGCTCGACTTGCGCGAACAACTTGAGACAGATCGCGAGCGGTTTGTTTCTCTATGCTTCGGAGCATCAGCGTCAATTGCCCCCGGTGTCGAAAAGCTGGCCGCCCGCTAGTCAGCAGGATACTTGGGGCTACGCCATTTGGTCCTATATCGGCTATCGCAACGAAGATTTCAACGATCCGGCCAATGATCTCGTTTTTCAAAATGGCGGCGTTCCTGATCGGAATATTTTTCAGTGTCCTACTACCCAAGTGGACCCCACTCCGGCCCCGGGCGTGAACCTGCGTTCGTCGCCCTATTCCTACGGGCTCAACTCCAACCCCATTGGCTCGGGGACGGTCTACTGGACGGCCAGTGTCCGCCTCAATCAAATCAAGACGCCCGCCCAGACCGCGATGGTGCTGGAGTCTGATTTTCCCTTGGCCGATTCGGCCGGTTATCGGCTGTGGTATGGCATGATCCCCCACGCGGGAGGGACCAACGTGGCGTTCTACGACGGGCACATCGAGCTGCGGACTTCCGACACGATTTCCGGCGATGAGACCAAACCATTCTGGGGCAAGTGATCTCACCTTAAATTTTAATTCCAAAACCATGAAACCATCCCCTGTTCGTCTGTCCTGTATTTTTATCTTCCTGCTTCAATTTGCCTTCGCCCAAGACAACTTTGTTCGTAACGGCGGCTTTGAGAAAGATGGCAATAAAGACGGGGTCGCGGACTACTGGTTTGTTCATCCGTCAAGCCAGCAGGCGGTCGAGGGCGGCGAATATACTTGGGTGACGACCGAGCCGGCGCCCGAAGGGAAGGCGTTCATGCGTCTGGTCAAGACTGGCGGAAAGTCGGCCTATTTTGTCAGTTCGGAGGTTCCCAAGGAGGTGAACCCGATGCTTATGGCCGCCAAGGGAAAAACACTTCAGTTTACCGGGAAGATCCGGGCCACCGGCCTGGAGGCCGGCGCATCGGCCACCTTGCTGATTTTTTCGGAAAAGCCCGGTAGTCAGGCTGCACATCTGGCGGCGGCAATCCCAACCGCACCGTTGGTGACCGGAAACTCCGGGTGGACGGACGTGGCGGTGATGGTGCGCCTCGATGACGTGATTCCGCCTGGGGAGGAACTCCATCGGATCGAGGTGAACCTGCGCAACAACTCCAACACCGGACACGCTGATTTTGACGCGGTATCGCTGCGGTTGGACGCCAAGTGATCCCGGCTTCCTTTTACCCCTTGCGATGAGAATTCCCTGTTTATTACGAACATCCGCTCTCCGGGCCTCGGCCGTCTTGATCGGGCTCACGGGTCCTCTTTTGCGCGGCGGCGAGCCTCTCGTGGTTGTCCTCGAACCCACCGGACAGACATTGGCCACCCGCACGGCGCTCTACGGGCAAAACGTGACGAGTGGCGACTGGCATGGTTCGACGCAGAGAAAGCGCGGGCCAATTCTTTGGGACGCTGTCGCAGGGCGACCCGATCCCGCTTGGGACGAGCTAAGCCATGCCTATCCGCTGCGGGTCGTGCGTTATCACACGGGAAATATTTATCCATGGCGGGACGCCGTGGGACCGGTGGAAGAAAGAAAACCGATCCTCGATGAATCGGGTAGCACGCTTGATAAGGGCGTAGGCTTGCAGGAATTCCTGCGGTGGCTTGAAACGTTGCCTGATCATCCCGAGGCCGCGCTCATCGCGAGCCCGTTCCGCCCGACGGGCGAGCTCGCCGATCTCGTGGCGTATTGCAACGCCAGGACGGGTCCGATGGCCGAATTGCGGGCCGCCCACGGACATGCCGCGCCTTACGGGGTGAAATACTGGGAGCTGGGCAACGAGACGGATTGGTTTAATCGCGACGATCTCGATATTACCCGGGCCGAGACGGAGCGGGAAAAAAAGCACAAACTGCTCGTTGGCGAATACGTGGAACGCTGCCGTGAACGCATCGAGGCCATGCGCGCCGTCGATCCTTCGATCAAGATATTTGCTCATGCCCAGACCGCACCCTGGCCGGTGAGCACCCCTCAGTGGCGCGCATGGCATCGTGCCGTGCTGCGCGGGATCGGCTCGGAGATAGATGGCATCGTCATTCATCCCTACTACGACGGTTATAGCGTCCCCTACGTGCTCGACTCGGTCGATATGCTGATCGCCGATATTCACGAACTGGCACCGGCGGGGCATAAAATTTCGGTCATCGTCAACGAGCACGCCCGCTGGGTGAACTACAAGATCATGGCGGAGAGGCCGCAGTCCTGGGGTCTCCAAGGAGCGATATCCACCGGCGACTTTTTGCTGCGCGGCATGGCTCGCCCCGAAATCGCGATGGCCAACTATTGGTGCTATCTCCATCGCGGTCCTTGGCGCGTCTTGAATGCCGATTGGGAAGACGGCGGCGAGCATAAGTTCGGAACCGGGATACACTGGCTTTTCAAGGTGCTCAACGACGCCGCGCTGCCGCGTTACGAATTACTCACTCCGGAGCCTCCTGGTGCTAACTATGCCGCCGCAAAGTCGTATCCCTACACGGTGACGGCCGGCCTGTTCAGCGATTCAAACACGGACACGCGGGTGCTGGTGGCGGTCAATCGTTCGGCCGACGAAGCGGCTAGGCTCACGCTGCCGGCCTCTTTCGCCCCCACCTCGGGCAAACTAAAATTCTCGGTTGTCACCGGTGAATCGCTGACTGCGACCAACGTTACGGCGACGCCCGATGCGGTCACGTTGCAAACAACGGTGATCGAAGCGGAACCAGACGCCGCTTCCGGCGTGCTCCATCTCGAACTGCCAGCCCGCAGTGTGGCGTCGTGGCGCTGGTGAATCCATCTCACTTTTTCATTAACTCCCACCCTAACCCCCCAAAAAAAACTCATGAATACCACAACCACACGGATTACTTGCGCAGCTTCCGCCGTCGCGGCGTTCCTTGTTTTCTCTTCCATCACACGGGCGGCGACCATTGTCCCGGTGGTCACCCTGACTGCTTATGATAATGCGCCGATCAGCGGCAATGCCGACAATCACAATGCCAGCGGTGACAACGTTAGCGCGGGTGAACTTGACGACTCCTCAATTAACCGCCTCGAGCGGGCCACGATGGTTTTCAGCATGCCGACACTGGCCGTTGGCGAGACCGTCGTCTCCGCGACGCTCAACATTTACGTCCGGACTGTTACCAATGGCAGCGGGTCATTGCCGGATGCCGTTCTCTACGATTCCCAGACTCAGAACCGGACGACCAACAACACCACCTTCTACGAAGATGCGAGCTATACCAGCACCGGCCTGTCGGTCGCGAATGCCTCGATGACCGCTTCGTCGAGCGCCCCTGTTTTGGTGTCGTTGGATGTCACCTCGTGGGTGAACTCGGATTACCAACTGGATGGGAGCTCGGTGGTCAGCAGTTTTCGTATCCAGGTCGACGGGCAGGGCTTTGTCGACGACGACAAAAGCAATCGCTACACGTTTTTCGGGATGAATTCGACCAGTTACGCTCCGCAGTTGGTGCTCACCACGACCACCAGCGCGATTCCCGAACCGGGGACATTCGCTATGCTGGCTGGTGGCGTGGGGATGATGGTGGCCGTTGGGTCGCGCCGCCGCGCGTTCAAGCGTTAAAATTTGACCCCTTGGCCAACTCACCGGAGCCGCCGTCCAGATCGGTGGCTCCGGACTAGGAGTTCAGCTTAAAACCTGTCTTTCTCTCCGTGAAGATCGCCATCATCGGCACCGGCTCTGTCGCCACGGGGAACTATCTCCCCGTGCTAAAAGAGATAGAGCCATCCGCCGAGTTTGTTTATTATTCCAGAGGACGTTCCAAAGTGGACGCCGCGGTCAAAGTCTTCGGCGGGCGGGCATGCGACTCGTTGGCCGAGATCGTCGCCCGCCGTCCGGATGTTTGTTTCGTTCTCACCAACGAGGCGTGGCACTACGAGGCGGGACTCCCGCTGCTTGAGGCGGGATTGCCGCGCGTGCTTTTTGAAAAACCGTTGGTGGCCGCCGACGGGCAGGCGCACGTGAGCGAGGCGGATTTTCATCGCGGTCGCGAGCTGCTCCGCATCGCCAAGGCGCGTGGCAGCGAGTTGGCCATGATGTTCAATTACCGGTTCTTCGACCAGACCCTCGAGGCCAGGCGAATTGTGGCCGAGCGCGGGTTTGGTCGACTGGTTAATGTGTCGGGACAGGTTCACTACGCCTGCTGGAGCCATTGTATCGACCTCGTGCATCTTTTCGGAGGTGCCGCCGAGACCATCACCGCCCTGCAGGGCACGGTGGAACACGAGGGGCAGGGGATCGTCGCCCGTGATGTGGTGGCGGCCTTTCGTCTGGCGGAAGGCGCGGATGGCACGTTGATCGGCACGTCGGCGATGAAGTGGCAGCATCCGTTGTTTGAATTGAGTCTCACGTTCGAGGGCGGGCGGCTGCACATGCGCGACATCGACGGAGCATTGGAGGTGCTCGACGGGGCCAATCGCACCATCGAGCGCTATTCGCGAGTGCGGGATGCGTCGCGGTGGGACCACTACGGAGCATCTTTTCGCAAGGCATTGAGCGCCTACCTCAATGCGGTCCGCGCCGGCACGCCCGCTCCGGTGCAGGGCCTGGACGGGCTGCGCGAATTGCAATTTGAGGCGGCGTTGAAGCGTTCGATCACAGAGGCGCGGCCCGTATCCGTTCAGACCGAATTTCCCTTACATCCTACCGCATGAAAATTTTACACCAACAGGGCGGGGCCCGGCTCGCGATTGAAGAGGTTGCCATTCCGGTGCCAAAGGCCGGCGAGGTTCTGATCAAGACGGCAGTTTCCGCACTATGCGGGAGCGAGATGTCCACCTACCGTGGCGACGGGCGACCAAGCGGAAACCTCGGTCACGAAGCGGCGGGTGTCGTTGTGGCGGTAGGGCCTGATGCGAGCGGACGCATCACAGTCGGCCAGCGCGTGGGCGTGAGCGCCATCGTGGGGTGGAACGAGCAGGATGAAAATTATCGGGCCGGGCGTTATACGTGGTGCGACAAGTTCACGTTTCACTGCGATATGCACGCGGAGTATTTCACGATTCCGGAGCAAGGGTGTCACCTCCTGCCCGATGAGATTCCGTGGGATGTCGGTGTTTTGATTACGGGTGACGGTCTTGGCGTTCCTTATCACACATCGCTAAAAATCAAGGCTGAGGACATCCGGACGGTGGTGGTTTATGGGCTCGGTCCGATCGGTCTGGGGAATGTGCTCTTGCAGACGTTTTTGGGCCGCCGCGTGATCGGGGTGGATCGTTCTCCCGAGCGGGTTGACATCGCGAAGCGCCTGGGAGCGACGGACACCATTTTGTCGACCGAAGGCGCGGATGTGGTCGCACGCATTGTTGAGTTAACGAACGGTCGCGGTGCGGATGTGGCGATCGAGGCCGCCGGCATCCCGGTCACGGCCAAGCTATGTTTTCTATCGGTGCGCAAGGGCGGCACCGTGGTCTTCAACGGTGAGCAGCCCGCGGTGACGCTTTCCCCGAGTGATGATTTTATCCGGCGCGATATCACGGCGATGGGTTCGTGGTTTTATCATTTTTCGGAGTATCCGGAGATGCGTGCCTTGTATGAAAGCGGCCTGGCGGCGTCGTCGTTGATCACGCATCAGTTTCCATTCGCACAAGCAGACGAAGCCTATCGCAGCATGGCGGAAGGCCGGTGCGGCAAAGTGCTGCTGACCCACGGCAACGACTGAGTGCGTTTTGCCAAATCAAACGACCGCTCACCTGACCAAGCGGAATCGAGATATTCGTATTAATAAATGAATCCTAAGCCAAAAAAATATGCCTTGGTTGGCACTGGAAGCCGCTCACGGATGTTTCGTGATGCGTTGGTGAAAACCTACGCGGATACCTGCGAACTCGTGGCCATCTGCGATGTCAATGCCCTCAGGATGGCCGTCTGGCAGGCCGACCTCGGGCTTGACCTGCCTACCTACGCGCCGGCGGATTTCGAGAAGATGATCAGAGACCACCGGGTCGAAACCGTCATCGTCACGACGATCGACCGCACCCACCATCACTACATCCGGCGCGCGATGGAGGCCGGCTGCGACGTCATCACGGAAAAGCCCATGACGGTCGATTCGGACAAATGCCGCGAGATCCTCGATGCCCGAAAACGCACCGGAAAAAAGCTCACCGTCACCTTTAACTACCGCTACGCCCCCCGTAACTCGAAGATCAAAGAGCTCCTGCGAGGCGGGCTCATCGGCACGATCACTTCGGTCCACTTCGAGTGGGTTCTCGATACGCAACATGGTGCCGACTACTTTCGGCGTTGGCACCGCGACAAGCGCAACAGCGGCGGCCTCATGGTGCACAAATCCACGCACCACTTCGATCTCGTCAACTGGTGGCTCGACAGCCGCCCCGAGACCGTCATGGCCATGGGCGACCTTCGCTTCTACGGTCGGGCCAACGCCGAAGAGCGCGGCGAACCGCGTGCCTATGTCCGTGGCACCGGCGACGCGCGCGCGGTCGGCGATCCCTTTGCCCTCGACATGAACAAGGAACCCGAACTCAAAAGCATGTATCTGGACTGCGAGTCGGCCGACGGTTACCTCCGTGACCAAAACGTCTTCGGCGACGGCATCTCCATCGAGGACGATATCGGCGTCATGGTTCGATATCGCAACCGCGCGGTCATGACCTACCACCTTTGCGCCTTTGCCCCGTGGGAAGGCTATCGGGTAAGTTTCACCGGCACCAAGGGCCGTCTCGAGTTCGACGTCACGGAAAAGGCCTACGTCAGTGGTGGTGAAGGCGACCACAACCTCGCGAAAAATATCGGTGGTGACGCCGGGCATGAAGTCGTTGAACCGACAACGTTGGTCTTCCGGCCGCACTGGGGAGAACCGCAGAGCATCGACGTCCCTGAGTCCAGTAGTGGCGGACATGGCGGAGCCGATGCCCTCTTGCTCGCGGATTTATTCGGCCCCGACGTCGGCGACGATCCACTCGGTAGAGCCGCCGGTCACGAGGATGGTGTCATGTCCATCATGACGGGCATTGCGGCCAATCGCTCGATGTCGACCGGGTTGCCGGTCGATGTGCGCCGTCTGCTGGATCACGATTAAGCTCCGGGCCGCACTTGCCCCGCGAGCGAAAGTCTAGGTTTTAGGCGCACCGTAGCTGGCGGTTTTGTTTGAAGAGATGGGCGCTCCTATGACGCTTAGGGTTGGGACTGGCCGGACTGGCGTTTAGCCTGATCGGCGTGGCGTTTGCGGATGACGCGAGCGGCAACGCCACGTTGGGCTTTGGCCGGCTGGCGAGCTGCCCGTTCACAGCGCCGTCAACGGAGACGCTGCGTGGCGAAAAGCCGGCGAAGGGGGAGGCTTCCGGCTGGCGGAGCTCGGCGGACGAGCGCGTTCAGCGTGAGATGTCACGCTGCGTTAGCACGAGCAAGCTGGGGGTGTTTAGCGCCTCGGCCGGGCGTTTTCCCGTTAGACCGCGCCGCGGCGGTTTTCTAGTTCGGCGCGGATATCGGCCGATTTTTCGCGGCTGAGGGGGTAAAACCACGCCGCGAACATCGCGATGGTCCAGATGATGATCGGCAGGCCGAGGTAGAGGTGAAACATGTTCATCAGCACGTCGTGCGGTTGGTGGGAAAGGTCGCGATTGAATCCGGATATTTGGAGCACAGCGCCACTGACGCCGACGGATGCGGTAATCGAAACTTTGAAGAACCACGAGAAGAAGGCGTTGATCGAACCTTCGCGTCGTCGCGAGGTGTGGTGTTCGTCCCAGTCGGCGACATCGGCCTTCATGGAGGGAATAAAAAGCCAAACGGCGGCGATCGCGCTCGATTCGAAGGCCCCCGGGATGAGCTGCCAGTAAGGGTGTTCGGGGGTCATCAGCACGGAGTTCAGCAGGTGGCCGAACATGCTGGAGCCGAGCATCACCATGACCATGGTGCGCTTGTCGAATTTCTCGCCCAGCCAGGTGAAGAACGGGATGGATGCGATGCCGGTGACAACCATGACGGTGCCTTTCAGGCCGCCTACGATGGCGGCCTTGCCGAGGTCGCCATCGAAGACGTAGTAGAAATTCAGATACTGCCCGAGGCTGCCCACGGAGCTGGAGCCCAGCGCGAGAAAGAAGGCGATCAAGATCAAGGACCAAAGCGGTCGACAGGTCATCGATTCACGGACGCTTTGCCAAAACGGGTCCTTTTTGCCCTTTACGGCGTCGGTGTTGTAGTAGCGCTCCTTGGCGAAAAGCGCGGGCAGCATGCCGAAGAACACGACGCAGGCGACAAGGAACCAGCAGACCAATCGCATCCCGACGACGATGGGTTTTTCGTCAGGCCGAGGGTGGGTGAAGCTGGTTATCCAAGGCTGAATGGACGTGAAAAAACCATGGAGGAATCCGGGCGTGTTTTCGAGCGCATTGGGTTCACCGAGGGCGAGCGAACCGACGAGGATGACGACGGCGAGAATCCAGCCGCTAATCAGTGCTGAGATTTTGCCGAAGAAGGTCATCCAGGCCGTGAGGCGGGTGCGTTCGTCGTAGCTCGGCGTCAGTTCGAGCTGCATGCCGTAGTAAGGCATCGACCAGCAGGTAAAGCTGGTATAGAAAATCAGACCGATGAGCGTCAGATAGACGGGAAAGATGTTGTCGGCGTTGATGAAATCACGGCCGATAACCCCCACCAGCCAGTCGTCGACATGAATGAGCCAGAACGTGCCATCTTGGATTCCCTCAGGCACGAACCAGAAGACCGAGAACAGCGCGGCGGTCGAGATACTCGCGAAAAACATGAACGGTCGCCGCCGGCCCCAACGCGTGCGGGCGTTGTCGGAGATGTTGCCCATGATCGGGTCGCTGATTGCGTCCCATGCGCGCATGATCATCATGATGATGCCGAGCGTCACCGGGGCCAGTCCTATGCCGATGTTAAAGAACGGCATCCAGAGGCTGCCGAGCATGCCGGAGGCGACGTACTCGGTGTTCGCTCCTGCTGCGAACATGATCTTTTGAAAAGCGGGTATGCGGTCGCTATCCGGGATATTGGCGGGGGAGGGGGCCCAGGGGGGGAGGGGCGGTTCTTTCGGGATCGAAGCCTATGCGTTTCGATCCGGCAAAACGCTTCTAGTGGTATCGTCTACAGTCTCGGCGCGAACGGCAGGACGGTTCCCTCCCACGTGGTCAGGTGGTTGTTGGCCGCGCCGAGGAAGATCGAAACGTCCTGTCGGGCGTTTTTTTGCTCGAGCTCGAGGCGCACGCGATAGCGAGTTTTAGTTGGGGCAAAGACCGTGCGTGAGGCAGGGTCGGGTCGATGGACCGCGGGCACAAAGGGAAGTCCGGCGGGGCAGTCGATGACGGGTTCGCCATCCAGGCTCAGGCGTCCGCCATGGCGCGCGAGCGCGATAAGGACGCAGCCGGACGAGACTTCCGGACCAACGGTCCA
The DNA here is from genome assembly GCA_963974355.1 of uncultured Opitutaceae bacterium. Taxonomy (GTDB): domain Bacteria; phylum Verrucomicrobiota; class Verrucomicrobiia; order Opitutales; family Opitutaceae; genus Actomonas. The sequence goes on along the minus strand of CAXBDS010000042.1, from coordinate 13,324 downwards.
TGTCCACTCGGCTCCGAGGACGGCGGCCGGGAGTTCGCCGTTGGCCCAGGCGACGGGGGCGGAGCCGTCCAGCGGCTGGAGGAAAATTGTGCCGGGCAATGTCGCGAGATGGGGGGACGCAATCGGTTCGACGGTCGGAAGCGGACGATTGGGTTGGGCGGCGAAACGCTCGGCCAGCGCAAGTGTGCGGGCCGTGAGATCGGTCAACGAGTCGGCTGAATCGATCCCTTGGATACCGGGCCCCAGGAAAATGCCTTCGCCGATGGGCGCTTTCCAACGTTCATCGATTCCTTCGGGACCGAGCAGCATGCCGAGGGTGGCGCCCACGGTCGCGGCGGTGCAATCGGTGTCGTAGCCGCAATTGGTGCCGAGAAGAAGAGAACGGTCGAAGTCGCCCTCGCCGTAGAGCAGCGCCCAAGTGATGAACGCTAGGTTGAGGGGAGTGTGGGTGAAGTTTTCGCTGCCGTGTTCTCTTATGATTTCCGCGTAAGCCTCCCACTCCGTTAAGCCCCGATCACGAAGCGTGAAGACCAAGCGCACGGCCTGAGCCGTTTCGGTCTCCGGGGCGACGAACTCCATGGCTCGCTCCAGCGAAGCGAACAAGGGCTCGCCCGTTACGACGAGCGACTGCAGCACGGCGAGGAAGACTTCACCGGCAATGCCTTCCGGACCATGATCGAGTGAAGCATCGAGGGCGGCATAAGCGGCGGCATGAGCGGGCGAACCAGCGCAGATACAGGCCCAAATTTCGGAACGGATGGGCGATCCCATACCGGCGGTAAACCAGTTTTCGAAGGTGCCCGAAGCAGAGGGCGGCACGCCGCGCCGGAGGTTCCACCGACAGCGACCGTACTCGTCCCACATGTAGTGAATGTGGGCGAGCCAGGCATCCGCGAAGTCCCGCTGCGTCAGATCGAAGCCCCGCTGCTCGACGAGATGGAGCCAGACCAACTGAAGCTCCAGATCGTCGTTGGGCGGGGCCGAGGTGGGGACGGGATCGTAGAACGTGAAGTTCAACGGACCAAATTTTCCCTCGGCCGGAAGGCCGAGGGTGCCGCCAATGGATTTGCCAAGCCAGCAACCGTGGATGCGATGGGCAAGCAACAATGACGAATGTATAGGGGATGTCATAAAGTGACAATTCAGAACCTAGCAAATGATCCGCCCCGGAAGATTGATTGCTTTCGCATAAAAGTTGAATGATTTTGCTTTTAAGATGAAGGCGAACCACACGATTACCCAGGCCTACGTGAGGCTGTCCAATCGACGCCCGGTGCGCGTGGAGCCGGTGCTGGTCCAGCCCGAGTACCCGCCGCACGATCACGAGTATTACGAAATCTGCCTCGTGCTCGACGGACGCGCTCAGCACGTCACGGTCGACGGAATCGAGGGCCTGCAGCGTGGTTCCGTAATAGTGGTGGCTCCGGGTCAACTGCATAGTTACGTGGCGACACGGGGTCTGTCGGTAGTGAATGTCTACTATTTGCCGGAATGGTTTCTGGCCAATATGCAGGCCCTGCAGGGGATTGATCAGCTCGTGCCGCTATTTTTTCAGCGGGCGCTGTTTCCGTCAGGGGACACGGGTGGGGTGGTCGCGCTGCGGTTGTCTGAGTCAGAATTGATCGAGTGCTTGAACGATTTTGAGCAACTACAGCGCGAAGGTGACGATCCGGATGCGCAGATTCTCTTTTTGGAGGCAAGTTTTCTGAAGTGTCTGATCCGTCTTTCCCGGGCCTATCGGCGAGACGAACGGACGCAACGGGTGCGGGATTGGCCGCCGGTGGTGGTGCAGGGTCTGGAGGCGATCGAGCGCGGGGTGAGAGCCGGTGAGGTCCCGAAAATGAGGGCCGTGGCACGGGAGGCGGGCGCGTCGTTTTCTCATTTTTGCCGGTTGTTCAAGGCGACAACAGGGCTGACGGCAGGGGACTATTTCCAGCGTAGGCGGATCCACCGGGCGTGTCACCGGTTGTTAACTACCGAGGCCACGGCGACTGAGATCGCTCATCACTTGGGGTTCGCCGACAGTGCACATTTCAACCGACGGTTTAAGGAAACCGCCGGTCTGACACCGCGGGCCTATCGGTTGAAGTTCGCGGCGGATTCGGTAGGTGCAGGTTGATGCGGCGGCGGTGGAGCGTGTTTAGGGGGAAACTCCCGGGCGGTGGATTGCGCTCCGGGGCATCGCAATAGCTCGACGACCGCGTTTCTATTTTGAGGAAGAGGGCTGCGACTGGACCTATCATAGATTGCGCGAGAGTAAGCGGGCTGGATCTATGAGCCTGTCGATCCTCCCTATGTTCGCGATCAGCCTAACTGGCGGCGATTTTGATCGACCAGAAAACGTTGCGCCAAGTAACCCATTCTGGAATCGACCCGGAGACGGAGTCAGGCGTCGGGTGAGCTTAATGTGACTCCGGGCGGAGGAGAAACCGGTCCGCAGAGCAAGGGGTCGACGGTGCGTTCCATCCATCGATGAAGCGAAGACCGCAGTTCATCCACGACGGCAGCTTGGGCGGGGGCGTCGATGAGATTGCGGTTGCCGGTCGGGTCGAGCAACAGATCGTGCAGCGTTTCCCGCGCGAGCGCCGTGTCGCGGAGACCTGCGTCAAGGAGAGCTTGCTTGGAGGGGCTGCCGTCCATGTTGACGACTGCCGGATGCGGATGTTCCGGGTCGAAGCGGCGGGTGTAGCGATACTGATCGGTTTTCACCGAGCGCACGGGCTCGTAGGCGACATGGAAATTAAGTTTGGCGAATACCTGTCCGTGCAGTTTGGCCGTCTCGCCGCGAATCAAGGGTAGGAGTGATTTTCCCTCACAGGCGTTCTCGGGCGGTAGTCCGAGCGCTTCGTGGAGGGTCGGTCGGATGTCGAGGTGGGTGACGAGTGCATCGGTGCTCATCGGCCGGTCGACGCCCGGGAGGCGCATCATGAGCATGACGCCCGTGCCGGCATCGTTTAGGTTGCACTTGGCCCAAGGGAAGGGCGGGCCATGGTCGGTGCTCACGATGATGATGGCGCGTTGGTCGAGCCCGGTATGCCGGAGCGCGTCGAAACCCCGCTCGAAGCAGTCGTCGGCCTTGTGCGCGGAGGCGGCATAGGCCCGCATGTCCGCCCGGGTCGCGGGGGTGTCCGGGGTGTAGGCGGGTGGCGCCGGGTTGCCGGGCGCGCCTTCGTCATTATTTTCCGGATACGGTCGATGGGGGCGAAGAAGCCGCATTCGAGATAGAAGGGGTGATCGTCGTCCGCCTGCTCTTCGATGAACCGGGCCGCGGCCTCGGCGGCGCGACGGTCCCGGGTGCCGAGCGTTTCGTCTGGGAGGGCACCGGCGAGGTGAGCGTCGAAAACGAATGCGCCCGGTTGCCCCATGTCGGTGCCGGTGTGCTCGACTCCGCTGAGCGCGGTGAAGTGACCCTTTTTGCGGAGGCGCATCGCGAGGTGATCGTGATGATCGGTGAGCCGAAAGCCCCGGTGTGAGAGCCCGATCAAGCCGATCTGAGGGGGGAACCGGCCCGTGAGAAGCGCCGCCCGGCTCGGCGAACAAGTGGGAGAGACGGTGTGGGCATTGCGAAAAAAAACGGACTCTTCCGCGAATCGCTGGAGATGGGGAGTCGCAACCGGGTGTCCATACGGCTGGATCAGTCGACCGGCGTCGTGGCAGTTGATATAGACAATCGGGGTTGTCATTTCAGGGAGCGCGTTTCGGTCGCCTGGTTAGCCCGGATATTGCACGAAAAAGAAGTCGCTTATATGGTAAGTCACTAATAGGCAGGATATAGCAACAAAACAAACCAGACTAAGCGATGGGCAAAAACAAAGCGGAGCGGCTCCGGTTCACAAGATCGAAAGGGCAGCGGGTGGAAGCGGACTTCGGCGGGGGCGAGGTCGGCAGCGACGGCGGGCTGTTGCTGTTGCGCGAGGTGGATCGCCGGCTCGGGCTGACGCGCCGGGCGGCCGCGGTGCTCGCCGACGACCGCCAGGCCGTGACGATGCTGCGGCAGCGCGTCTACGCCTTGTGCGCGGGCCGGGAGAATCTCAACGACGCAGACACCCTGCGGCACGACACCTTGCACCAGATCGCGGCCGGCGGCGAAGGAGTCCTGGCGAGTGCCTCGACCTTGTGCCGCTTCGAGAACGATCAGACCCGGGCGAGCGCGTGGGCGATCAACGCGTTGTTGGTGGAGCGCTTTGTCGCGGCCTACGCCCGGCCGCCGGCGACGATCACGCTGGACTTCGACGCGACCGACGCGACCGACACGCCGGTGCACGGCCGGCAGGAAGGCCGGTTCGTCCACGGCTACTACGACCACCACTGCTTCCTGCCTCTGTATGTGTTTTGTGGCGACCACCTGCTGGTCGCCTACCTGCGGCGCAGCAACGCCGACGCGGCCCGGCACGCCGCGGTGATCCTGCGCTTGCTCGTGCGGCGCATCCGCCAGGTCTGGCCGCGCACGAAGATCGTGCTGCGGGCGGACAGCGGCTTCTGCCGGGACCTCTTGCTGACGTGGTGCGACCAGCACGACGTGAAGTATGTCGTCGGCCTGGCCCGCGACGCCCGGCTGCTCGCGCACGCCGCCGACTTGCGGCAGGAGGCGCGCACGCGCTTCGAGCAAACCGGGAAGAAGCAGCGGTAAGAAGCAGCGGTTGTTCACCGCCTTCGACTACGCCGCGGGCTCTTGGCGGCGCCTGCGCTGGGTGATCGCCAAGGCCGAGCACTCCGCCCAAGGCGCCAATCCGCAGTTGGTGGTGACCAACGTCGTCGGCGACGCGCAAAAGCTCTACGACCGGCGCTACTGCGCCGGCGGCGAGATGGAGAACCGGATCAAGGAGCAGATGATGCGCTTCGCCGACCGGGTGAGCGCCCGCGACTGGTGGGCCAACCAGTGGCGGCTGTTGCTCTCGGCGTTGGCTTACACGTTGATGGCTGGACTGCGGCGCCTGGCGCTGGCCGGCACCGCGTGGGCGCGGGCGACCTGCGCGAGCCTGCGACTCAAACTGGTGAAGGTCGGCGCGGTGATCGTGTGCACGGCCAGCGGCGTGCGGGTGCGTCTGAGCAGCCATCATCCCGGCCGGGACCTCTTCATCCACGCCCATCGCGCCTTGGCCCCGCCGCGTTGCCCCAGTCCCGCGCCCATCGGCCCGCCGGCTCGCCTCGGGGGAAGCGGGCACTGTCGCTGCGCGCCGCGAAAAACCTCCCGTGGCGCACCCCCGACCCTCTTCAACACCTCAATCGCGCCACGATTCGCCCCGGCGCTCCTTCATGCAATATGCGGGCTAGTGAATCGCTTTTGCGATGGACCGATATACGAATTTTTCATCCCCGGTAATTGGTTCATTAAATAACTTTTCCTTTGGAGGGCGCAACGATCGTCGGTGGCGGCACCTGTCTCGAAAACGGGTGTGATGGCCCACAAACTCACCGGGCCCATTGTCGCCTGCTGACCACCGGGCCATGGCGACCGGGGTTGCGCACAGTTGGGTTCTGGGGCGGGGCGACCACTTTGATCGATGCTTTGAAGTGACTGCAGGGCTGACGCCCGAGACCTGCCGCTGGAAGTTTGTGGCGGGCTGGGCCGACTGCTGGGCGGGGTGGCCAGTTGTCGCGCCGATTCTCTCCGCTTCGCCCGCGGAGCCATGGTCGATCACGCCCGGACGAAGGGCAGGATTTCGCCCTCGTGCGACCACCTTTTTGATCTCCTTTGGGCGTTGGCGACGACGACCAGCGCCCCCTTTGGGAACCTGCGTCTCCGAATTTGAGGCGACTCGCTAGACTAAAACAATTTTAATCTAATCAGACGTTTTTAATTGAAAAAACAGGTTTAATCGGCCTCGAATGAAGGTCTGATGCCTGCGCACATTTCCAAAAAGGTGGGCCAGATTCACCAAGCGCTTAAAGCGTTGGTGGTGGAAAGGGCTTGGCAACCGGACGAGAAACTGCCGACCGAGACCGAATTGGCCCGGCGTTTCGATTGTAGTATCAGCACGGTGAGCAAGGCGATGGCCCTGCTGGCGCATGAGGGTTTGGTGGAGCGTAAAGCGCGCGCCGGCACCCGCGTGTTGCCGGTGGCGGGTCGAGGGGCGGGAGCCGGCGACGCGGACGGGGTGGAGCTCGATGCCTTGGCGTTCATTTATCCCAGCGCGCAGCATGAGGGTATTTGGCGGACGGTTCAGGGGTTCCAGGGCGCCGCCCATGCGCAGGATCGTCGGGTGGTCATGCTTACGACCGGCACGGATTATCGGAAGGAGGCTGAATACATCAGCCGTCTCTCTGAGTTTCATGTGCGCGGTGCGGTGGTGTATCCGAGCGTTTTGACCCCTGAAGACCAGGCGGCATTCTCGCAGCTGTTGGTCTCGACAAAGTTTCCGATGGTCTTGGCGTCAATCAATCTGCTGGGGCTCGGCTGCCCTGCGGTGACGGTGGATGCTTTTCATGCCGGCTACACGATGACGCGTCATCTGATTGGGCGCGGGTTGAAAAGGATTGGCTATTTCTCCAACCGGGCGGGGACCGTTTCGATGCGTGATCGCTACATGGGCTACCGGAAGGCGATGGAGGAGTTTTCGCTGCCGATGGCCGGGGAGTGGGTGATGTTGGAGTCAACGATGCGCCCGGATTTCACCGATCCGTTGCGTGAGCCCGCCGAACTCGCACGGGACTACCTGTCGCGCGCTCGAGGCGTCGAGGGCGTGGTATGCAACACGGATTTCCTCGCGTTGGGCCTGATTCAAGCCGCGCGAGAAAGCGGACTTCACGTCCCGGAGAACCTCAAGGTTACCGGTATCGATGACTACGCCATAGCTGGTCGTGGCGATATCCCCCTGACTACTTACCGCGTTCCCTATGAGACGATCGGGGCCAAGGCCTTCGAGGTGCTTTCCGCTCGTATCGCCAACCAAGGTAGCGGGCTATTACCCGACCTCCAGATCCGAGGTGAAATCGTGGTGCGCCGCAGCGGATAGCCACCCTTATGAGGTTATAGTCGTTCTTAGGCCCCTTAGTTCCCCTGCTTTTCTTCCCCTGTGTACATCCCCCCTGCCAAGCTTGACCGACGGGTGTCCAGACTTGCCTTCACCCTGGTAGAGCTACTTGTGGTGCTGGCAATTCTGGGCATCCTTGTTGCAATAGTTGTCCCTGTAGTCGGGAACGCACGGGCGAGCGCGCAATCGAGCCGTTGCCAAACCAACCTGAGGCAAATCGCGTTGGCGGTCACGATGTATGGCACCGAACACAAGGGCGACCTCGTGCCGATGTACTATCCCAAGGAGGAGCCGCATTATCCATTTTCCGCGGCGCATTGGACGGCTTTGTTGGCCCCATATTTAGGGCGATCGGGTTCCGATAAATTTTTCTCCTACGAAGACATGCCTGTCTATGGCTGCTCGACCCGGCCCGAGACATGGGGGTACGGGTACAACTACAACTGGCTCTCCCCCTGGGTGGGCGGAGCGGCTCCCGGCCAGCCTTCCGTCCGCGTTGTCAAGCGAGCGGACGTGGCCAATCCGGCCGGCACGGTCATGTTCGTGGATAGCTATATCCCGGCAGGGGGGGATTGGCGGGTATTTGTCCGTTACCCGGGCTTCTCGGGGGCTCAGTGGAGCGCCACATCGCCGGATCCCTACACGATCGATTTTTGCCATCCGGGGCAGACGGCCAACGTCGCGTGGGTAGATGGCCATGTATCCGCGGAGCGACCGAATACCTCTTTCACTGACGATGACAGTCTCTGGGACTTAAAATAACTCTCCATCCGCAACCCATATACCGATGAATACCTCAAAAAAATACCCTAAATGGCCGCTCGCTGCAGCCTTTATTCTCCAAGCGTTTACCCCATCGGGCAAGGCTCAGAGCGTCTGGGATGGAGGTGGTGCCGACAATAACTGGACGACCCCCGAAAACTGGGATTTGGGCAGTGCTCCGGTCAGTGGCGACACAACGGCGATACAGCTCGACGGCACCACCAACACCGCCATCAACGTGGATACTCTGTTCACATTCAATACGTTGACGGTAAACTCAGGCGGAGGCCCTTTCTCCCTGTCGGGTAGTGACCTGACGTTGCACGGTAGCGGTTCGGTGGATGGAGGATATACCATCCGTAATAACTCGGCCAACCTGCTCGCGGTTGATAATAACCTGATATTGACTGGAGACTCCGGCATAAGTGCCGTGAATGGTGACATCACTCTGGGAGGTAACATAATCTACGGCGATAATAGTTATCGTCTTCGGTTACTAGCGGACAGCGGAAGCACTTTGACGGTCAATGGCGTCATTTCCGGAACCGGCAGAGATCTCGCCTTTAATAATGGTGGCACGATCATTCTGAATGCAGCCAACACTTATTCTGCAACTGCGAATATATGGAATGCGACTGTGATCGCCAACACCGATACGGCATTCAGTTCCAGCGAAGTGCGATTAGGTGCCAATAACGCTGGCACCTATGAAGCCACCCTGCTCACGGGCCAAGACGTGACCATCTCCAACAGGATAAGGTTGGTCACCAACAGCACAGGGACAAACTCCATCACCATTGGTGGGGAGCATACCTCGGGCACGAGCGAAATTTCGAGTTACATCACCCTCGGAGCTGGAGATGGAGAGAATCTCAATTTGACCGCCGCATCCGGGGGGCGTATGAACATCACAGGGAGCCTTCGGCGCGACTCCGGCGCGACGGGATCTTCCGATACGGTCACTAAGGTGGGCACGGGTATCGTGGCCATTGAGAACAGCTACAATGATTACCATGGAACCACCACGGTAGCGAGCGGGACGCTCTTGGTGAACGGCACGATCTCCACTCTTGCCGGAGAAACCGCCGCGTTCACGGTAAATTCGGGCGCCACGCTCGGCGGCACGGGCGCCATCGGCCGCAATGTCAATCTCCTCTCCGGGTCTTTTATTGAGGTCGGTGACAACGACGCCGGATTAACCGGCACGTTGAATATCATCGGCGACCTCGATCTCGCCGATGCCAGCACGCTCAAATTCGATTTGGGCACGAACAGCGACCAACTGATGGTTGACGGGGACATTATGTTTAATGGTTCCGTCAGCTTTGACCTGAACCAGCAGACCGGCTTCGGGGACAGCGTTTCCTACACGTTTCTCAGCACGACGGGCACCATCAGCGGCAATACCGCGGGCATCTCACTGGTGGGAGGATCGATCGCGGGCTATACGCTGCAAGTCGACGGCAGCAGCATCAGCTTGGTCGCTGCTTCTGCGATTCCCGAGCCCAGTGCGGCGACGTTACTCTTTGGCGGACTCGCCTTCTGCGGGGTCTTGGGCCTCAAGCGACCCTCGCGCTCCTTGATGGCGTGATGCGGCGGTGACCTGCCGCTTTTTCCGGTGCGCCGGATTCCGTGACGCGCGGAGGTCACACGCCGTCGGCCCTTATCCAACCCCGAATTGTCCTACATGCGGACACTCATTTTGCCGGGAAAACCCCGAAAACTTAACCCCTCAACATACCCGATCATCATGAAATCACTCTCACGTTTTGGCGTGCGGACTGGCGCCGTCGCCGCCGTTATGGCCCTCGCCGGTCTCGCTCCTGGTTTGTCGTTTGGCGCCCCTGCTTCCTTCGCATTTTCTTTCCATGACGATTTTTCGTCCGCTGTCAGCGAAGTGATCCGGCTTAATGGCTCCCAGCCTGCGGGAGCTTCAGTTCCCTGGAACGCTTCGTCTAACGTAGGATTTCGAAAGGAGGGAGACCGGGGCGCGGTGGTTGCCCGTGACCAGATCTCGTTCGTCGGTTGGGTCGCCTTGCCCGCGTCCGATGGAACCGAAAAAACGGCGAGGCGGATCACGATTGATGGGACCTTGCGGCCTATTCCGGCGGAGGGGAAACAGAACTGGGTGGCGATCGGTTTCGGGTCGATACCCGAGAAGCGTACGATCCAATGGGCTCATGGCGTGTTCGTGCTGGTGGGTTCCAAGGGGCTCTATGAGGTCCTGCTCAATCCGACCGGAGGATCCGACGGCCTGGTCAGCCTTCAACATGGAAAAATCTCCGATGTGTCCCCCGGAAATCCGCCGGTCGCCGTGCCCGTTCGCTTGGTCTATGATCAGGTCGCTCACACGCTTTCGCTGATCGTCAACCACCAGAGCGTGATGCAGGATTATGCGATCGATGAGTCGCGCCACTTCACGCCGTCGACCCAGGCCGTCGGATTTTCGGGGTATGCTCAAAAAACCGACGCTCCGTTGCTGACCGAATTCAGCGTGAGCCTGTCCCAATGATTTCGAAGCAGTACGGCTCGTTGCCCCACCGCGTTGTTCGCCCCGGCTGGGTGGTCACGATCCTGATGGTGAGTCCACTATTTTGTGTGGCTGGTCAGGCTGCCGCCGGGCCGTTAGGCGAAAAGCCCGATACTTTTCTCTGGAATGCCAGCTCCCTTGTCGCGGCCAAGGCGGCCCAGCAGGACGGGGCCCCGATGGTTGTCGCCGACGTGCGTGGCCTTATCGACGAGGCGAACGAGGCGTTGTCCGCACCTCCCGTTTCCGTCGCCGTCGACAAGGTGCGCACGGCCGCCAGCGGCGATCCCCACGACTACTTCAGTGTTGCTCCCTACTGGTGGCCCGATCCGGCGACCTCGGATGGCCTGCCTTGGGTGCAACGCGATGGTAAGGTCAATCCCGACAACGACGCCGACCGTCTCAAGTTGGACGCACTCGTAAAGGCCGTTCGGCGATTGGCCCTCGCATGGTATTTCACCGGCGAGGAGCGTTATGCCGAACACGCCGTCGCCTTCCTGCGCACGTGGTTTGTCGCGCCGGATACGCGGATGAACCCGCACTTGCGCTATTCCCAGGCAATCCCTGGCACAACCGATGGGCGGTCCACCGGCATGATCGACACGGTGTTCCTGCGCGATCTGGTGGACGGCATCCGGTTGCTGCAGGGATCGTCTTCGCTCACTGCCGCCGATGAATCGGCCCTGCGCGGATGGTTTTCCGACTATCTCGATTGGTTTCTGACCAGCGAATTTGGTCGTGAGGAGGCGGCGACCAAAAACAATCATGCCACGTGGTACTACGCGCAGATCGGCCTCTACGCCGCATTTACCGGGCGGGAAGCCGACGTTCGTCCGGTCTATGAAGAACGGCTGCCGGTTCTCGCGCAGCAGCAATTCGGGCCCGATGGCAGCCAACCATTTGAAATCCGACGCACGCGAAGCATGCACTACAGCGCCTATAATCTGACGGCTTGGGAAGACATCGTGGTGTTGGGGCGGCGTATGGGGCTCGACTATTACCGGGACTCGGATCCCGTGGGCGAACGGATCCAGGCGGGCCTGCACTATCTCGCTCGCTACACGCCGGGCGATTCGGAGTGGCCTCATCCGGAGATCCGGGCCAGCCCCGAACGTTACCGGCTTTTCCCGGTATTTATCCGGGCCATCGGGCTGGAAGGCGACGAGACGATTGAAACGGCGCTGGGGCAGGCGATCGTGCCCAATGGAGCGGGCTTCTTAAGACTCGTTTATGGCTCCCCGAACTCGGACAAGTAGCTTGTTCTGACTTATGTGGAATAATGTGCAGGTGTCCGAGGGACGGAATGGTATGGACGAGAGTCGCCGTCGCCCGGCGTCTCTCGCAACGACGTCGCCCGGCGCGGTACTTGGGCGCCGGGGGCGCGCCCGACCCGTGAAACTGGCTCTTTGGGTCATGGCCTGTCTGCTTTCCGTTTCAGTCAATCCGTCCGCGTTCGCCGCGGCACCGGCCCCGCGGATCGCCATCATCAAGGCAGACGATATTCGCCAAGAGTCGCCCCAAATGGATCGCTTCATCGACTTGGCTCGGGAGAAGAATGTGAAGGTATCGCTCGGCGTGATTTGCGATTCGCTGGAGAACGATCCGGACGGCAGCTATGCGCGTTGGCTGTCTAAGCTGGTGAAATCCGGCGATGTGGAGTTGTGGCACCACGGTTGGGACCACTCGAAGCGGGACGTCAACGGCGCTACCATCTACGAGTTTTCGAACTCGGGGCCTTCGGCTCAAAAGGAGCACTTGGAAAAGGCCGAGGAACTGATGAAGGAGAAAACCGGCGTAAGCATGGCCGTCTTTGGCGCGCCCTACAACGCGATGGACGCCGACACGGCCGCAGTTTTGAACGACCGTCCCGACATTGTCGGCGTGTTTTGCTACAACGGCAATGCCGATTCCCTGTCCGTCCTGCGCGGCAAGGTGCTGCTCCCCATGACGCTGCGCGGCGAAGGCGACGGGACCGGCAAGCCCGATTTCGAGAAGTTTAAACAGGACTATGCCAAACGCGGCACGGGCCTGCGCTTCGCGGCCATCCAGTTTCATCCGGCCTTTTTCGATCAACAGCGACTCGGGGAGTTTGGCCAGATCGTCGATTTTCTGAAAGCCGAGGGCTGGATTTTCATGCTCCCGGCGGAATACATCGAGAGGTCCTCCCACCGGTAGTTCGGGGCGGGATCGTCGACGCGCCCGAAAATGATCGACCGGTCGCAACACGGGTGGTTTCGGCGGATGGCTCGGGATTTCGCCCATGCCTTTGACGCGGGAACGAACCCTGCTTCGTTCCCCCCTATGCGTATTCCTATGCGGTTGGTCTTGGGGTTGATCATGGCCGGAGGTTTCTGGCCGGTTGCGATGCGCGCCAACGACGCCGGCGGCTACGTGACGCTCGGTTTCGACCGCCTCGCCAGTTTCCCTTTCACCGCGCCGCCGCAGGATGGTTCGGGCCCGGGGAAAGGCGCCACGGGCGAGGAGCAGATTCCTGCGTCGATCAAGGCCTACGATGGGCGCAAGGCGATCGTGACCGGCTTCATGTTGCCGGTCAAAATGGACGCGGGGTTGGTGAAGGAGTTTCTTTTGGTGAAGGACCCGATGATGTGCTGCTACGGCGTCGTGCCGAACATGAACGAGTGGGTCGTGGTGCGCATGAAGGGGCCGGGCGTGAAACCGCTCATGGACGTGCCGGTGTCGCTTTACGGCGAACTCAGGGTCGGCGCGATTTTCGAGGACGGCTATCTGAGTGGCATCTACCGGATGGACGGCGACCGCCTGACGGAGCTCGGGGGCTGAGCCCGGTTCGTCGCCGAGTTACGGATACAGCGGCTGGGCGGACCAGCCGTGAACGGGATCGCGGAGGTAACGCACGCGTTGATGGAGACGGTAGGGCTTTTCCTCCCACAGCTCGATCATTTCAGCTTTGACGCGGAAACCCGACCAATGAGGTGGCCGCGGAACGTGGCCGGTGGGATAACGGGCGGCGACGGCGGCGACGCCACGCTCCAGCGCCGCGAAGCGAGGCAGCGGGCGAGACTGCCGGGACGCCCAGGCACCG
>CAXBDS010000041.1:0-31945 GCA_963974355.1 uncultured Opitutaceae bacterium | reverse complement strand
CAACGTCGCCCGCCGGTCCGTGGTGCTCTTGCGCGTCGTCAACCAGCCCTGCTTCGTCATGGCACGCACGATCTGCACCACCGAGACATGCGAGTGGCCGATGTCCTGCGCCAGCTCCGTCACCGACAACTCCCCCCGCGCCGCCAACGTCAATACCACCGGATACCACCGCGCCTCCATCCCCGAGCCATACTGCGCGCACACGACCGCTGCATCGTCGGTGAAACGCTCCGCCAACCGGCGCAGCCGGCTGCCCATCGCCACCACCCCGATCCGCTCATAAAAGTCCATGACGCCCGATTTATGTAAGCGCTTACCTTTGTCAATCCGACTTTCCCTCTGCTCCTCTCGCCGCGGCCAAAATTCTGTCCCCACGCTCAAATAAGTCCCCCGCTTAACGATTCCTAAAGGTTCAACCTGCTAAGGTCGGCGCAACTTCCACGACCTGTGCCGACCGTAACCTTCCGCTCCTTCCTCGATTCGCCGACCCGTCCCCTGTGGTTGGTCGCGACGATCCCACTCTCTTTGCTGGCCACCGCCTGCACCCATCTCGAGCCCGCGCCCCCGCCGGCCGAGGTCGTCGCGCTGCCCGATACGTGGAGCGCGCCACTCGCCGTGCCGACCGACATCGCGGCGACCGCCACCGATCTGTCGAGCTGGTGGACGAAGTTCAACGATCCCGTGCTCGCCCGCCTCATCGATGACGCGCTACTTCACAGCCCCGACATCCGCAGCGCCATTTCCCGCGTTGCGGAATCGCGCGCCCGCCGGCTTGTCCAGCGCGCCGACCTCCTGCCGTCCCTCTCCGCCGGTGTTTCAGGCCAAGGCTCCGCCACGCGTAATCACGAAACGAATACGACCGCCACCGGCGAGTCCTACTCAGCCGACCTCAACGCAAGCTGGCAGGTCGATCTCTTCGGCGAACAGGGCAAAGCCGTCGATGCCGCCACCGCCGATCTGAAGCAGACCACCGCCAACCTCCATGCCGCCCAGATCTCGCTCGTCGCCGAAGTCGCCACGACCTACGTCAACCTCCGCGCCTACGAGCGCCGTCTCGACGTGACCGAACGCTCCCTCGCCACGCGCGAAGAGTCCACCCAACTCACCACTTGGCGCGAACAGGCCGGCGTCGGCGATGTCCTCGAAAGCCGCCAGGCCTCCGCCTCGCTCGAACAAACGCGCGCGACCCTCCCCACCCTGCGCCAAAGCATCAGCGAGACCCGCCACCGGCTCGCCCTCCTCTGCGGGCAGACGCCCGCCGCGCTCGACACCTTGCTCCATGCGTCCGCTCCGGTTCCGACCCCGCCCGCCGACCTCGCGCTCACCTTCCCTGCAGAAACGCTGCGCCAACGTCCCGATGTGCAGGCCGCCGGCTTTGCGGTCGAGGCCGCCAACGCCCGCACCAGCAGCGCCCGACGCCAACGGTTGCCCAGCCTCAGCCTGAACGGTTCGCTCGGCGTCGACGCGTTGAAGGCCGGTGATCTGTTCTCGCCCACCACGACCCTCGCCAACGTCGTCGGCAGCCTCACCGCTCCGATCTTCGACGCCGGGCGCATCCGCCAGTCGATCCGTATCCAAGATGAGCTTACCGAGCAGGCTCTCGCCGCCTACGAGAGCACGGTGCTCACCGCCCTTTCCGAAGTCGAGAACGCGCTCGTCGCCATTCAGCGCACCGGCGAACGCGAAGCCTCGCTCACCCGCGCGGTCGGTCTTGCCCGCGAAGCGCAGGAGCTCGCCCAACAACGCTACGACGCCGGGCAGGTCGATTTTCTCACCGTGCTCGATGCGCAACGCACGCTCCTGAGCCTCGAAGACAGTCTCGTCACGACCGCCGCAGACCAGACCAACGCTCACATCCAACTTTACCTGGCTTTGGGTGGCGGCTGGTCGGCTCCGCCGACCTCCGGCACCGCCGACTAGTCGCCCGCCCAAGCCAGCAATTTCCCAACCACATCACTTCCCGTCATGTCCTCCTCCACCACCTCCGCGTCGCCTGATCTCGCGGCCATTATTCGCTCCGCCGGCCCCAATCGCTTTTCCCGTCTTCGGCTGATCCTCATCATCGCCGGCCTCGTCCTGCTCGGCCTCCTCTGGCTCGGCTGGCACCGGGCCCAAGCCGCCAAGAACAACGCCCCGGTTTACGTCACGACGCCCCTCAGCCGCGGCAACATCAGCCTTGCCATCACCGCCACAGGCAACCTCGAGCCGACCAACGAAGTCACCGTCGGCAGCGAACTCTCGGGCACCGCGCTTGAGGTCTACGTCGATACCAATGCCCGCGTCACCAAAGGTCAGCCCCTCGCCAAACTCGACACCACCAAGCTCACCCAACAGATCGCCGTAAGCACGGCCAACCTCAACTCCGCCCAGGCCGGCGTCGCCCAAGCCCAAGCCACGGTCACCGAGACAAAGGCCACCTTGGATCGCCTCGCCGAGCTCCGTCGCCTCAGCGGCGGCAAGCTCCCTTCGACCACGGAATACGACACCGCCGTCGCGGCCAGTGATCGCGCCAAGGCCAACCTGCTCAGCGCCCAAGCCAGCGTCGCGCAGGCCCAAGCCAATCTCGCGATCAACCAGAACGACCTGAGCAAGGCCGTCATCAAGTCGCCCATCGACGGCATCGTGCTCACCCGCGAGATCGAGCCTGGCCAGACCGTCGCCGCCAGTTTTACCGCGCCCGAGCTCTTCGTCATCGCCGAAAACCTCGAGCACATGAAGCTCATCGTCACCGTTGCCGAGGCCGATATCGCCCGCCTCCGGGAGGGACAGGCCGCCACCTTCACCGTCGATGCCTGGCCCGACCGCACCTACGACGCCACGGTGACCAAGGTCGCCTACGGCTCGGCCGTGACCGACAACGTCGTCACCTACGAAACCGAACTCGAAGTCGCCAACACCGACCTGAGTCTGCGCCCCGGCATGACCGCCACCGCCGACATCAAGGTCGCCGAGAGCAAGGACGCCGTGCTTGCCCCCGTGGCAGCCCTGCGCTTCGAACCCGCCAGCGCCTCCGCCGCTCCCCTCACCGAAAAGAAGACCTTCATCCAAAGCCTCACCCCGATGCCGCCCCGACGTCCCGCCGGAGCCGGCGCCCCCGGCGCCGATGCGCCCGACACCGGTAAAACCCAGGCCAAACTCTGGGTTCTTCGCGACGGTCATCCCGAGGCCGTGCCCGTCAAAACCGGTCTCAACGACGGCCGACGCGTCGAAGTCTCCGGCCCCGGTCTCGCCGCCGACACTCCGGTCATCACCCGCACCTCGACCGCCCAGCCATGAAATCCAACGACGCCCCCCTGATTCAGCTGAACGGCCTCACCAAAACCTACGGCCACGGTGACGCCGCGTTCCAAGCCCTGCGTGGCATCGATCTGACCATCCGGCGCGGTGAATTCGTGGCCGTCATGGGCCCCAGCGGCTCCGGCAAGTCCACCCTCATGAACCTCCTCGGCTGCCTCGATACGCCCACCACCGGCCATTACCACTACGACGGCATTCCCGTCGAAAATCTCGACTCCGTGCAACGTTCGCTCCTGCGTCGCCACGCTCTCGGCTTCATCTTTCAGGGCTTCAATTTGCTCTCCCGCACCAGCGCCATCGAGAACGTCGAGCTCCCTTTGCTTTATCGCGGCCTCTCGCGCCGCGAACGTCACGACAAAGCCCGGCGCGCGCTCACGTCCGTCGGCCTGCCGACCAAGTTGCGCAACACGCCGGCCGAGCTCTCGGGCGGGCAACAACAGCGCGTCGCCATCGCCCGCGCTATCGTCACCGAACCCGGCACGCTCTTCGCCGACGAGCCGACCGGCAACCTCGACAGCTCCACGACCAACGACGTCATGGGCCTCCTCACCCGGCTCAACGAAGACCTCGGCATCACCATCCTCATGGTCACTCACGAGGACGAAGTCGCCGCGCACGCCAAACGCGTCGTCCATGTGCGCGACGGTCTCATCTATTCGGATACGGCCGCCTGAGACCTCCACCCGATTCCCACTCAATCTCATCTTCCGCCGCTCCCATGATCTGGAACGCCTTCTTCATCGCCGTCCGCGAAATCCGTCGCAACCTCACCCGCGCCTTCCTCACCGTGCTCGGCATCATCATCGGTGTCGCCGCCGTGGTCACCATGGTCACGCTCGGCCAAGGTGCCACCGAAGCCGTCAAAAACCAGATCTCCAGTCTGGGCAGCAACCTCATCATGGTGCGCCCCGGCATGGGTTTCGGGCCTGGCTCACGCTCGGCCGGCGTCCCCAACTTCACCGTCGAGGATGCCACCATTCTCGGCGAGCAGGTCGCCGGCATCGAGGGCATCGCCCCCGTGCGCAGCGGTTCCTATGGCACCGTTTATCGTCAGAAGGCCCGCACCAGTCAGGTCTTCGGCTCCACGTCCGACTACTTTGCGATCAACCGTTGGTCGCTCGCCGACGGACGCTTCTTTGACGAGACCGATGAACGCTCCGGTCGCGCCGTCGCCGTCATCGGCAACACCGTGCGCAAGGAACTCTTCGGCAGCGAAGACCCCCTCGGCGCCAAGATCCGGATCGGCAACGCTTCGCTGGAAGTCATCGGCGTGCTCACCGCCAAAGGGCAGGTCGGCATGGGCGACCAGGACGACAAGATCGTCGTGCCGCTTTCCACCTTCCAACGCCGCCTCGCCGGTCACACCTCGGCTCGCGAGATCAATATGATCAACATCTCCGCCGCCGACGACGCCGATAGCGACAACCTGATCGCCGAGATCAGCACCGTGCTGCGCGAGCGCCGCAACCTGCAGGCCAATCAGGTCAACGACTTCAACGTCTTCGACACGCGCCAGATCGCCGAGACGCTGAGCTCGTCGACCAAGGTCATGACCATGCTCCTCGCCGCCGTCGCCAGCGTAAGTCTCTTCGTGGGCGGCATCGGCATCATGAACATCATGCTCGTCAGTGTCACCGAGCGCACCCGTGAGATCGGCATCCGCCTGTCCATCGGCGCCACCGCGCGCGAGGTGTTGCTGCAATTCCTCGTGGAGGCGACGACCCTCTCGTGCATCGGCGGACTCGTCGGTCTCGTGATCGCCTTCGGCATCTCCATCGGACTCGCAAACATCATCGACGTCACCTTCGTCTTTAATAGCCAGATCAACATCCTGGCTTTCGTCTTTGCCGCGCTGGTGGGCGTCATCTTCGGCTTCGCCCCCGCGCGCCGTGCGGCGCAGCTTGATCCGATCGACGCCCTGCGGCACGAATAACGCGATCCCATGCGCTTGCTCCTCATCGAAGACGATCCCGCCCTGCGGGCCAGCTTGGCCGCCGCCTTGCGTGAGGAGCACTACGCGGTCGACACGGGGTCCGACGGCGAAGAGGGCCTGCAAAAGGCGCTCGAAGACACCTACGACGTGATCGTCCTGGACGTCATGATGCCGAAGCTCGATGGCTGGACGGTGCTCGAGCGCCTGCGTCCCGCCGTCGCCACCCCGGTCCTCCTGCTCACCGCCCGCGACACCCCGCCCGATCGGGTGCGCGGGCTCGATCACGGCGCCGATGACTATCTCGTCAAACCCTTCGACCTCGACGAACTGCTCGCACGGCTTCGCGCCCTGATCCGCCGGGCCGCCGGTCGCACGCATCCCGTGATCGCCATCGACCAACTCACCCTCGATACCGCCGCCCGCCGCGTGACGCTGGACGGCGGCGAAGTAACCCTGACCGCCCGCGAATATTCGCTTTTTGAATACCTCGCCCTGCACCGGGGCGAGGTCGTGAGTCGCACCGAACTCTACGATCACCTCTTCGACGAGGACGACGATTCGCTCTCCAATCTGCTCGACGTGCATGTCTCGAACTTGCGCAAGAAACTCGGTCGGGACTTGATCACGACCAGCCGGGGCCTCGGCTACCGCATCCCATGAGTTCACCCTTTCACTCCCTGCGCTGGCGTCTGCAGGCCTGGCACGGACTCATCCTCGGCGTCGCCGTGCTCGCGCTGTGCGCGACCGTGCATCGTCTCGCCACCTTCGACCGCTTTTCCCGCATCGACCGCGACTTGATCGGATCCGAACGCCTGCTTTTCCGCACCCTCTTTCGCGACATGCAGGCCGGTGAGAACAAAGATCTCCCGCCCTCGCCCGCCGAGATGTTGGCGATTCTGCGCAAGCATCAACTCGCCATTCCCGAAGAGATCACCAACCACTTTTCCGGCAACGACGCCGGTTTCCGCTACTTCATCATTCGCGATCAGGATGGTTCGATATTGATGCAGTCCAACAACGTCCCGGCGGTCCGGCTTGCGACCGATGCCGCCGATCAATCCTTCCGCGAAGGCATCCGCACCGACGGCACGTTCCGCGAAGCCCGACGCGGTTCCCCCGACGGTTTCGCCAGCGTCATCGGCCGCGACATCTCCCCCGATGAAAACCAGCTCACGCGCTTCACGTGGTCGCTCGCCGCCTGCGGGCTCGCCACCTGGCTCGCCGGCCTGCTCGGCGGCTGGTGGCTCGCCGGTCGCGCCATCAAGCCCATCGCGAGCATCAGCGCGACCGCCACGCGTATCGCCGAGGGCAACCTCGACGAGCGTATCAGCACGGCGGGCACCGCCAGCGAACTCGACCAATTGAGCCACGTGCTCAACGATACCTTTGACCGCCTCAACGCCGCCTTCGAGCGCCAACGCCGCTTCACCGCCGACGCCGCCCACGAACTGCGCACCCCCGTCACCATCCTGCTCAACGAGTCGCAACGCATCCTTAAGCGCGAGCGGTCCACCGACGAATATCGCCAGTCGATCATGACCTGCCAAGAGACCGCGCAACGCATGCGCCGTCTCACCGAAACGCTGCTGCTCCTCGCCCGCCAGGAGGCCGCCGCCGATCGCCGCACCCATGCGCCCGGCGACCTCGCACGCGTGGCCGCCGAGACCGTGGCGCAGCTCGGCCCGCTGGCCGCCACGCATCAGGTCTCAAGCCATACCTCGCTTGCGCCCGCTCCGGCGCGCATCGATGCGGACGCCGTGGCGATCCTCGTTTCCAATCTCGTCGGCAACGCGATCCACCATCACCATGCCACCGGCGGCAACGTTTGGGTGAGCACCGCCACGGTGGGCGATCAAGCCGTGCTCATTGTGCGCGACGACGGTCCCGGAATCGCATCCGACGACTTGCGCTCGATCTTCGAACGCTTCCATCGCGCCGATCAGGCCCGCACCGGCGGCAGCGGCCACACCGGCCTCGGCTTGGCCATCGCCCAAGCCATCGCGGCCAACCATTGCGGCACCATCGAGGTAGCGAGCGAGCTCGGTCACGGCACCACGTTTACCGTGCACCTGCCGCTCGCCTGAGCCCGGCGCGGACCGACAGATCGGCGCGACGGATTGCGATTCAAATGACGCCTGTGCGATTGACCGGTTTGGGATTCGCATTCCGCCCCATTCCTTCAAGCTCTCGGTCGGCCACTATGTCCGCCCCTCCGCCCAGTCTGATCGCCTCCTCCGCCCCTCCGCCCTATCCGGAGAGCCGCATGGCCGAGCCCGTGAAACTGGCCGTGGCGCTGATCTGCTTCGCGCTGACCAGCTTTGCCGCGCATCTCGACACCCTCCCGTCGCTCATTTTCTGCCTCGTGCACTGCGTGGCCATCACGTGGTTCATCTACCTTTTCGGTCGCGGGCTTCGGCTGTATCTGCTCCCTCGCTACGCATTCACCGCCGATCCGCCTTGGCGGCGCTCGGTGATCATTCTCGTTTTTCTCGTGGCCATGTCCTGCGTGATCAACGTCATGGAACGGTCCTACCTCGGTTCCGCTTATCTGCGCGCGGGCTGGATTCCGGCCGGTGTCGGTGACCGGTTTTTTTCGGCCGATTTGCTCGTGCGCATCTGCGCGCTAGTCCTGATCAGCGGCTATTTTTCCGCGCAACTCTCGTTTCGTCGCATGGAAATTTCGCTGCAACTCCAAGCCGAGGCCGAGCGTGATGCCGCCGTCGCCCGCCGCGAGCGCGACGCCGCCGAGTTGCAACGCCGCCAGGCCGAAATCGAGACCCGCGCCGCCCAACAGCTCGCCACCGAGGCGGAACTGAACGCGCTGAAGATGCAGATCAATCCGCACTTCCTGTTCAACACGCTCGGCTCGATCGCCGCCCTCTCGCGCATCGACGGCGCCCGCGCCGGCGAGATGAGCGAAAAGCTCGCCGACATGTTTCGCTACACTCTGCAGGCCTCGAAACATCCGAGCACCACCCTTGGCGAGGAACTCAACTTCCTGCGCAGCTATTTTGAGATCGAGAAAGCCCGCTTCGGCCATCGGCTCCAGATGGACATCGAGATCCCCGCCAACCTCAACGGTCTGCGCGTGCCCAACCTCATTCTCCAACCCTTGGTCGAAAACGCCATCGCGCATGCCTTCACCGAACGGCCCGACGGCTGGCACATCCGCGTCAGCGCCGCGACCGATCCCGGCTCGGGCGACCTCCATCTCACCGTGACCGACAACGGTCGCGGTTTTCCCGGCCCGACTCCCGCCGACTCGATCGGCCGCGGCACCGCGCTGCGTAACATCGACGAACGCCTGCGCCGCCAATACGGCCCGGCCCATCGTCTCCGGATCGACCACCGTCCTGGCGGCGGCGCCATCGTCACGCTGCCGATTCCCTCCCACCTCCCTACCTTGTCATGACCACCCCCCTCCGCGCCATCGTTGCCGAAGACGAGGAACTCATGCGCCAGCACCTCGTCCACCTGATCGGCGAACTGGATCGTCCGATCGAGATCGTCGCCGAAGCGGGCGACGGCGGTGAAGCCGTCGCGTTGGTCAACCGCCACCGCCCGGACCTGCTCTTTCTCGACGTGCAGATGCCCGTGCTCGACGGCTTCGCCGTGGTCGAAAAACTCATGCTCGGCGGCGAGGTGCCGGAGCTGATTTTCACGACCGCCTATGACCGTTACGCGTTGCAGGCCTTTGATCTCAACGCCGCCCACTACCTGCTGAAACCGATCTCGGCCCCTCGCCTCGCCACCGCCTGCGACCGCGCCGCGGGCCGCCTCGCCGCGCGTCCCGCCTCCACCCCCACCGAAGAGCTGTCCGCCGAGGAAGGCGAACTGCGCGACCTCATCAAATCGGTCCGCGAACTCACCGCCCCCCCCGCCCGGATCGAACCGAAGTTGACCGCCCTCACGACCAAGGTGCGCAACCGCATCGAGATCATTCCCCTCGAAGACGTTTTCCACATCAGCACCAAGGATGGACTGAACTTCATCCACACCGCCAAGGGACACTTCATCACCGATTTCACCCTCGACGAGTTGGAACGCCGCCTCGATCCCGACCGCTTTTTGCGCATCTATCGCAGCCACCTCGTCAACCTGCGCCACATTCGCGCGCTCGTCCCGTGGACGGGCGGCAAGTTCCAAGTCGTGCTCAACGACGAAGCCGAAACCCACCTCAGCCTGTCGCGCTATCGCCTGCCGGAGATGCGGGCCCGGCTCCTCTGGTAAACGGCCGGCCCGCATAGCCCTGCGATTCGCCCCCATTTCTGCGCGATTCGCCCGCCGGTCGTGCGACCGGCACGATCTTACCTGCGAGATCACCTCACCTGCGCCATGGTTTCGGGTAAACCTGACCGACCATGAGTGAAACCGTCTCGCCTCCCGCTCCCCACCTCGACCGCCGCCGCAAACGCGGCTGGATGCCCCCTGTGGTCGTCCTCGCCCTGCTCGGCGTGATCGCCGCCATCGGTTGGCCGCACTTGAAATTTTTCCTGAGCCACGAATCGACCGACAACGCCTACGTCGAAGGCCGCCTCACCTCCGTCGCCCCCCGCGTTTCCGGGGTCGTCACGGAATTGCTCGTCACCGACAACGAGCCCATCACCGCCGGCCAGCCGCTCCTTCGCCTCGACACCAGTGATCTTGAAGTCGCGCTCGCCGCCAGCGAAGCCGCTCTCGCGCAGGCCAAGGCCGACCTCGCCGCCAAACGGGCGATCGTGAAGGTCGTGCAGGCCAACATCGACGCCGATGTCGTTTCCATGAACCAAGCCGAGTCCGACTACGCCCGTGACAAAGAGCTGCACAACCGCTCCGCCATCTCCGACCGCGTGTTCGAGCAAAGCCGCTCCGACGCCGAAAAGGCCGAGGCGCAACACCTCGCCCTCGAAGCCCAGATCGAAGCCGCCCGCACCCAGATCGCCTTGTCGGAAGCCGCCATCAAACAGCGCGAAACCGATATCGCCGGCGACCGCCTGCACCTCTCCTACGCCACGATCTACGCGCCGGTGAGCGGCACGGTTTCCCGCCGCAACGTCGAGGTCGGCCAATACGTCACCGTCGGGCAGCCCCTCCTCTCACTCACCCAAAACGGCGAGCTGTGGATCACCGCCAACTTCAAGGAGACCCAGATCGACCGCATCCGCCCCGGCCAAAAGGTGCACGTCGTGGCCGACGCGTATCCAGATACCGAATTCACCGGGCGCGTCGATTCCCTCGCCAGCGCCACCGGCGCCACCTTCTCGCTTTTGCCACCGGACAACGCGACCGGCAACTTCGTCAAAATCACCCAGCGGGTGCCCGTGAAGATCTTGGTCGAAGGTCCACCCGACCTGAAGCACCCGCTGCGCCTCGGTCTCAGCGTCGAACTGAGCGTCGCCGTCGAGGATGACTCCGGCACCTCCGGCGAAACGGTCGCCGCCCGCTGAGTCGTTTTCCGTCCCCCACCCGATCCCCGCCATGTTGGAAACCGGTCTCCGTCGCTGGCTCATCGTGATCACCGTGGTCTCCGCCACGATGATCGAGCTGATCGACACCTCGATCGTGAACGTCGCGCTTACCGAGATGAGCGGCAACCTCGGCGCGACCCTCGAAGACGTCGCCTGGGTCGTCACGGCCTACGCCATCGCCAATGTGATCGTGATTCCGATCACCGGCTTTCTCGCGGCGCTGTTTGGCCGCAAAAGCTACTACCTCGGCTCGATCATTCTGTTCACCATCACATCGTTCCTCTGCGGCAACGCCACCGGCATCTGGGAACTCGTGTTCTTCCGCTTCATCCAAGGCCTGGCCGGCGGCGCGCTGCTCTCCACGTCGCAAGCCATCCTCTTTGAAACCTTCCCCGAAGAAGAGCGTGGCAAGGCCTCCGGCATCTTCATCGTCGGCGTAGTGTTCGGCCCCACCATCGGGCCGACCCTCGGCGGCTGGATCATCGACCACTTTTCGTGGCCGTGGATTTTCTACGTCAACCTGCCCGTCGGCCTCGCGGCCGCGCTGCTCACGCTGAGCGTGATTCGCGACACGGCGGATAGCGGCAAGCGCGCCGTGAAAATCGACTGGCCCGGCATCGGCCTGCTGGCCGTCGGCGTCGGGGCACTCCAATTCGTTCTCGAGCGCGGTCAGGCCGAAGACTGGTTTGCCGAAACCTACATCACGGCGCTCACCGTCCTCGCTGCGCTGTCTTTGGTCGCGTTCGTAATCTGGGAACTCCACACCAAAAACCCCGTGGTCAACCTCCGCGTGCTGCGCAGCCGATCCCTCGCGGTCGCCGCCGTGCTGACGTTTATCCTCGGCTTCGGCCTGTTCGGTTCGACCTTTGTCGTGCCCGTCTTCGCGCAACGCATCCTCGGCATGACCGCCCTCGAGACCGGCCTGCTGTTATTGCCCAGCGCGCTCGCCGCGATGTGCGTCGCGCCGATCTCCGGCAGGCTCGTGCAAGCCGGTTTCCCCCCGCGCATTCTGGTGATCACCGGCTTCACAATTTTCACGTTCTTCTGCTGGGGCCTGTCCGGACTCACATCGACGATGGGCGCCGACAATTTCTTTTGGCCCCTGATCCTGCGCGGCGCCGGCATCGCCTGCCTCTCGGTGCCGCTCACCACGCTTGCCGTGGCCGGCTTGCGCGGCCGCGACCTCGCCCAAGGCGTCGCCTTGAACAACATGATGCGCCAACTCGGCGGCTCCTTCGGTATCGCTCTGATCAATACCTATCTGGCCCGCCGCACGTTCGTGAACCGCGGCCACCTGCTGGAAAACATCAACGCCTTCGCGCCCGCGGCGCAGGAACGCATCGCCACGCTCACGCACGCCTTCACCGCGCAAGGGGCGACTCTCGACATCGCCAAGCAGCGCGCCTATGCCGTGCTCGAAGGCATCCTCACCCGCGAAAGCACCATCGTAAGCTACGGCGACAACTTCCGCATCCTCGCCCTGTTCTTCGTGCTCTGCATCCCGTTCGTTTTCCTCATGAAAAACGGCAAGGGCGCCAAACCCGTCGCCGACGCGCACTAACGCCCGCCCGGACCGTTTTTTCAGAAGCGGGCGTGGGCGTGAAACCCTCAATGGAACCGGGATAGGAGATCCGGGCTAGAGCACCAGCGGTCGCCGCTCGTGCAGTTTCGCCAGCAGCTCCGCGTAAGCCTCACGGATCGGTGACGTGCTCAAAAAGCGGTCCGCCTCCACCCGCGCCCCGCGCGCCCGCAGTCCCGCATACACGTGCAACTCAAACTGCAGTTGCATCGTGGTCGCCGCCTCGGTTTCGCCGAACACGGCCAGCACGTGGATCAGCGCTTCGATGGTCGAGCTGCTCACCTCGCCCTGCTGCTTGCGCAACCAATAGCGGCTCGGCGCCTCCAGCGGCAGCCGCACCAGTTTGCCCCAACCACCGACCGTCTGCGCCATGCGCGCGGCTTCCCGCCAACTGCCATCGAGCAACACCACCTGCACGTCGGCCGCCTCCGCCTCCGCGGCCGACACCAATTCCCCGCGCGGATGCAGCATCCACAACGCCCGCCCCGGCATCGCAACTTCCTCACGCGCCGGCGGACGCTCCACTCGAAACGCATGACAACGCGAGGTCGGCAAAAGCCGGTTAATCAGACGACCCGTGCTGCTCGGCCGGTCGAATTCGCGCCAATGCATGAGCACGTCTACCTGCAGCGCGCTCGTCACCGCTTGAAAGCCCGCGCAGATGCACCACCGGGGTGTGAAACAACACCGGGCACACCGCGGACTTCCTGCCGAGACAACGCTTCTGGCCATGCGACTTGGGGAAGTGCGGCAAATCCGTGCGACGGTCAACGCTCGCCGCCGCCCCCTCACCCCCAACGAATGCGTTGTCCATCCGCGCCGATTGATGGTTAGGGTCGGCTCACTATGAAGCCGCACCTCCGCCTCGCCGAAACCAAGACCCCCGACGGAAAGCCCATGGTGCTCTTCTCCCAAGACGGAGAGTTTTCCATCAATTTTGACGGGCAGGAGCTCATGCATTCGGCCGCCTCCGCCTCGGAAACGTTGCTCGGCGAACTCGGTCTCGCCCACCTCCGCGCCAACCAACCCGCCCGCCTGCTCATCGGCGGCCTCGGGCTCGGTATCACGTTGCGGCGCGTCCTCGAAGGAGCCCATCAGGACACCCGCGTCGAAGTCGTGGAACTGATTCCCGCCGTCGTGGCCTGGAACCGCACGCATCTGGCCGAGTTTCTCGATCAAGCGCTCGCGGACTCACGGGTGAAGGTGTCCGTCGGCGACGTGGTCAAAGTCATCCGCCGCGCCCGCCCTGGCGCTTACGACGCGATTCTCCTCGATATCGACAACGGCCCCGTCGCCATGGTGGCGGCGGACAATGCCCGGCTCTACACCGACGCTGGTTTGCACGCGATCAAGGCGGCGCTACGCCCCGGCGGGCGCGTCGTCGTCTGGTCGGCTGGTTCGGACCGCCGTTTCGAAGCACGGCTCAAAAAGCTCGGGTTCCTCGTCGATCCCGTCCCCGCCAAAACCCACCGGCGCGCCAAACGTGCCAACTACCTCCTCTACGTCGCCACCCGCCTCAGCTAGATCGTTGCTATCACGGCTCCAACGCTCAGCCTTGAGCCCCCTTGCGCACGAACGCCATACCAGACCGCGCTAGTACCTCATCACGCCGGGCTCGCCGCAACCATCGCCGCCTCGAAGCGGCTGCCCACCAAGTGCACCGCCCCGGCGAGGACGATCAAGCCGCCCGCCGCCCCGCAGACCGCGCTCCATTCGCCGTGCGTCCAGGCGAAGGCGCCGATCAACGAGCCCAACGCGCCCCCGACGAAGCGCACCCCCATGTAGAGCGTATTGAGCCGGCTGCGCGCCGCGGGCAGCAGTGACAGCACCTTGCCCTGCTCCGCCACCTGCACGGTCTGCACCCCGACGTCCATCAACACGACGCCAATCACCAGACTCGGAATCGTCACCCACGCGCCCATCAAACCAAACGCCGCGAGCACCAGCACCAACGCGATGGACACCGTAAAGATCGCCCCCCGCCGGTCGGCGAGTTTGCCCGCGTAAGGCGCGGCCAGCGCCCCGACCAGCCCCACCACGCCGAACAAACCAGTCTCCGTCGCGCCTTGGTGAAACACGTCCTTCATCAAGAACGCCAAGCTCGTCCAAAACGCCGTGAAGGTCGCAAATGACAACGCCCCGACCAGCGCCGGACGCCACAGTTGCGGTTGCGTGCGCCACACGTCCCACAGCGATTGCATGAGCTTGCCGTAGGACAACGCCAGCTCGGGCGGACGGTGCGGTAGGCGCGTGCGCAGCGCCCACGCCAGCAGCACCATCATCGCTGCGCCGAGCCCAAACATCGCGCGCCAGCCGAGGTGATCGCCGACGAACCCGGCCAGCGTCCGCGCCAGCAGGATCCCGCCGAGCAAGCCTGTCATCATCACACCGACGGTGCGCCCCCGGGCGTTGGCCGGCGACATCTCGACCGCGAGCGGGATCAGGACCTGCGCGCTCATCGCCGTGGCCCCGATCAACAAATTGCCCAGCACGAGCAGCGGCAAACTCGGCGCCAACGCCGTCCCCACCAACGTCGCCGCGCAGGCGTAGGTGAGCAACAACACCAGCTTGCGCCGCTCCACGATATCGCCCAGCGGCAAAAAGAAGAGCAGCCCGATGCCGTAGCCCGCCTGCGAGGCCATGGCCACCCAACCGACCTGCGACGGCGTAGCGTGAAAGTAGGACGCAAAGTCCTCCAGCAACGGCTGGTTGTAACAGATATTGGCGACACACACGCCGCACGCGATGGCCATCAGCCACAGGGTGCGCTCCGACAAGGTCGGGGGCGCGGAGGAAGGCGATGGCGTGGTGGAAACAGGCGAACTCATAACAAAGGAAAAACGGGACGGACCCTCTAAAACGGAAACCTCGCATTCGCAAACGAGTCCGGCGTTACCGGCTCGAGTTCAGCCCAGAATGAGTTCATCACCAAGGGGCCGAATTCACGCGAAGGGTCCGACTCACTCCCGAGAACCGAAACCAAAGCCTGATCCCCAGAATGGGCCTGTGCTTCTCAGGCGATTTCCCGGCTTCAAATAGTCGCGTGAATGCCTGCCCCTTCATGGTTAAAAACCAACCCAATCAGCGTTCCGCCAAATCCCTATTCCGCTTTCGTGGCGTTCGTGTCCATCAGCGGTTAAAAAACCCCCTCATCCGGCACGCCCCCTGCGTGTCGCGCCCCTCCATCTCATGCGACTCTCCCGCCTCTTCCTGCCCTGCGCCCTAGCCGCGTTCCTCAGCGTCAGTCCCGGCGTCCTTCGCGCCGCCACGGCCTTTGACCTCACCAGCGCGTCGATCGCCGACATCAACGCCGCGTTCGACGCCGGCGCCCTCACCTCGGAGCACCTCACCGAGCTCTTCCTCAAACGCATCAACGCCTACGACAAACAAGGCCCGACCCTCCGCGCCATCATCACCCTCAACCCCGCCGCCCTCGACGAGGCCCGTGCGCTCGACGCCGAGCGCAAAGAACGCGGCCCGCGCGGCCCCCTCCACGGCATTCCCATCCTGCTCAAGGACAACACCGATGTCGCCGGCCTGCCCACCACGGCCGGCTTCTACGCGCTGAAGGACAACATCGCCACCACCGACGCCGAGCAGACTCGCCGCCTCCGCGCCGCCGGTTGCGTGATCTTGGGCAAAACCAACATGAGTGAGTTCGCCAGCGGCAGCGCCATCTCCACGCTCGGCGGACCGATCCTCAACCCCCACGACCTGAAGCGCTCGCCCTCCGGCTCCAGCGGCGGCAGCGGCGCCGGTATCGCGGCCGGTTATGCCGTGTTCGCGCTCGGCACCGACACGGGCGGCTCCATCCGCGGCCCCTCCGCCGCCAACGGCATCGCCGGTCTTAAGCCCACCTTCGGCCTCAACGGCCGTGGCGGCATCATCCCGCTCTCCCTCTCCCTCGACACCGTCGGCCCCATGGCGCGGCACGTGAGCGATCTCGCCGCCGCCCTCAACGTCATGGCCGGCGAAGACCCCCGCGACCCCGCCACAAAAGACGTCGCCCGCCCCCCCGTTGACTACACCAGCGGGCTCCGCCGCGACGCCTTGAAAGGGAAACGCCTCGGCCTGCTCCGCGACTACATGAAACGCGACGCCGGCGTGGACGCGGTTATCGAAACCGCCGTGGCCGTGCTCCAAGCCCAAGGCGCCGAAGTCATCGAAATCAAGCTGCCCCGGTTTGTCACCGGCGTAAACGCCGGCCTCTACCTCGCCATCCGCGATCCCGAGTTCCGCTACGAGATCGAGGACTACCTCGCCACCCTCCCCGAAGGCTACCCGAAGACGCACGAGGAGATCATCGAGCTCAGCGAGAAAATCAAAAAAGACAGCGAGGACGGCTACTTCCAAAACGAAAACCGCCTCAAAGCCTACAAGCGCGAAGCCAAAGCCGGCACGCTCGAGGACACGCCCTACCTCAGCGCCCTGAGTGACGGCCGGAAAATCGTGCGCGAAAACCTCACTTGGTTTCTCGAGTCGGAGAAACTCGACGCCTTCATCGTGCCCACCTCGAGCGCGCCCCCGAGCCTAATCAAACGCGATGAAGACGCCCCGCGTCCTCCCTCCAACTCGCTCGGCTCGGCCGTCCACCTCGCCAACACGACCGGCTGGCCCGACCTGATCGTGCCGGCAGGATTCACCAGCGACCCGAAACTCCCCGTTGCCCTCTCCTTCATCGGCCCCGCCTTTTCCGAAGCCCGACTGCTCGCCCTCGGCTACGCCTTCGAGCAAGCCCTCCCCATCCTCGCCCTCCCGGTCGAAACCCCCAAACTCGACGGCGAGACGTTCGAATACTGAGTCCCCTTCAAAGTCCCAGCGCGTTTCGGAGCTGATCCAAACTGCTACTAGATTCCCCCGACGGACTTTCCGCATGTGGGCATGATTATATCAGGACGGGCAACGTGCCTTTGGCTCTTTGCTGATACCGGCAATTCCTGGCTCCATCTGGTTTACTATTTCCGTTGGGAGGTGACCGCAGGCTCATTAGATCGGGTAGGTCATCCGGAAACGAAAGCCTAGCGAAATACAAGTCTGGCTCGTGCTTCTGAAGCATGTGGAATACTTGGATGGTTTCTTTCCGCCAGCGAACCGCATCGGGAGAGTCGAGTGCGGTGGATCGAATCAGACGCTTACCTTCGGGGTTACGCGGGTGGATACAGCCATCGTCTGTCACGTAAACCAAATCGCCATAGGCATGGCGGCATGGATCAGGGACCTCGTGGGCAGACTTCGCACTGTTACAAGAGACACAGGCATAAACGAGGTTGGTGTATTCGAGCTCAAGCTCCGGAGCCTTGGCACGAGGAATGAGATGTTCGACCACCCATTGTGCGCGTTTGCGCTCCCAGACTTCGCGGCGCAAACAATAGACGCAGACAAAGTCGAATTCGTCGCGTAACCAATCGCGGTAATGCTCCCACTTCCGATAGCCAGCCGGTCCGTGTTTTCGAATGTGCGGACGGGTTGCGTAGCAAAAAGGAATGGGACGCGGTTTACTCATCCCATTTACCTTCTCGCTTGAGACGTTCGATTTCCTGGTCGAGTTCGGCCAGCGGATAAGGAGCAATCAATTGGCGTCGTAGAGATGCGAGGTTTTGCAGATGCTCAAGCTCGTGAAGTTCGGGTGCCGTGATTGCACCTTCGTATTCTTTTTCGATCAAGATCGAGCGGCGCTCGTTGTGTTCAGACCAGTCGGCCGTGATTGCCAGCAGTTCGTCCAGCGTGTTGATGCCGGTGAATTCTATTGGGCAATATTCGGTTTGCCTGAAAGGCACACGGCCACGGGTGTGACCCGAGAAGTAATCGAGTAGGCGGCGCTCAAGCGCAGGAGGCAGTTGATAAAGGCGAAGCACGGCCGCATCGATGCGCCAGTGCAGATAACGCAGTATGTCCTCATCCGTGGCGACAGATGTTGCATCGGCGTCGCTCAAAATCCCCGGCAACTCGGGTGCGTGTTCTACAGAGGTCGAACGACGTGATCGTGATGTGGTGCGAGGAGAAACAACCGGGGTTGCCTCCGCGGCAGCACGGTATGCATGGAC
This sequence comes from uncultured Opitutaceae bacterium, assembly GCA_963974355.1. Classification (GTDB taxonomy): domain Bacteria; phylum Verrucomicrobiota; class Verrucomicrobiia; order Opitutales; family Opitutaceae; genus Actomonas. The sequence continues at coordinate 13,645 of CAXBDS010000041.1, read as the reverse complement.
AGCGGTTTCGATTTCCCGGAGCTGGATATCTGAGGGCACAGGCACGGGCAGTTCACGCATGGTGCCGGCCAATATATCGCGTTTGCTCGTGAACGATTTGCTGAATGCGTTGGCAACCGGCGAATTCAAGACCGCCCAGAGGAACTCCAAACTATATCGAGCCTCCAGTGGTCGAACGACTAGGAATCGCGAAGTAGCCGGGTGCCCCTCAGCATCGATGTAAGCAGCGATGCGCCATGGGCCTCGACTGATGGGGGCGTAGTTCTGAACGACTTGAGGTATTTCGGATGCGTAGCCGGCCCCGGGACGACGAATCGAGTCTCTATCCCGGTTCATCCATTTGCGAGCGGGCAAAAGGTGAGTGGCTGGGGAATCAGTAAAATCGTAAAATCCCAGTGCGTATCCAACCCGCTTAGTTGGATAGGTTTTTGGCTCACTGGCAGGGAGTGCCGATTTGAAGTCCGAACCTTTCTCAACGCTCGCAAAAGTCCTTAGCTTTGGCCGACTGTTAAGGCACTCCCAAACATCGGCAAGGTCGGGCAACAGCATCGTGTAGTCCGGCTCCATTCCCGCCTCCGATAGCGGACGAATTTGCTCAACTGTCGCGACGCCCTCTTTCACAAACCGCGCGACGTCGTTCTCGGCCACATTTTTGAAGGTGGTCGAAATGCTGGTGGGACGAGACTTGGCCGCCGGTAGCCGGCGGCCGATGAGAATGGCCGACTCCACGTCAGCGATTTTGAAAACTTCCTTGTCGGGTAGTCGCAGGATTTCCTTCCACTCAAAATCTCGATGGAGCGAAGCACGCAGTGAGCTGACTTTGGGTGAGTCCAGTAGCGTCTGCGGCATGACAAAGCCGACGAGAGTTCCCGGCCGGGCCGCATGAGCAATGCGCCTTAACATCTCCGCGGCACGACTAATGGGCGAGAGGTCGTCACCGTTCGACGCACTCCCGGAAATAGACGCCTTCGGTTCAAAAGGCGGATTGGCCACGATGATGTCGGCACCTCGAATACGATCCTCCATCAACGACCCAGCGAACAGATCACCTTCGTCGAGGTGCCAGCCGTTGGGATTGGGGATATCGGCCAACGTTAGCGAAAGACGGGCAACTTCTCGGGCGAAATCATCGATCTCCGAACCGCGCAGACGTTCTTTGAGCCAATCGTGCCGCGCCTCATCGCTGAGGGCGGTGCAATGTTTGGTCGCTGAAAGGAGCCGAAGGGCACCAAGCAGAAACGGGGCATGTCCGCATGTAGGCTCATACACCCGCCGGGCGCTGGGAGACAGCTCGTCAATCCAAGGAGCGAGCTTACTGAAAATATAATCGACCAACCAAGAAGGGGTGCTGTGTGTGCCCAACGCCTTGCGTGTTTGCTTGGTAATGAGTGCGTTCTCATACACATGAGCCAGCGTCTCGGTGCTCACCAGTTCGAGCGAACCATGTCGTTGAAGCTCCGCCACCGCTTGTTGCAAAGCCTGCTGCCGATTTTTGGGCAAAGACACCGGCATGCTGGCTCCGTAATGGCGGGTAACACGCTTAAAAGTGCCTTCGATATCCTCAAGATCGATGCGCTTGAAATTCGGGACGCCCTTGTCGTGGAGCAACCGGGCAGCGAGGAGCCAGAAATTCGCTTTTACGAGCCATTGCGCGTCATGCTCCTTCAGGTCGCCGTTTGTCGCCCACCGCAAACGCTCGCTCGTCGCTCGCATCATACGCTCGATGAGTCGGCAAAGTTGAGCGCCGGCTTCTGCCTCAACCATTTCAAGCGTTCCAGCATCAACAAAACTCAATTGTTGTTGGCTTTGTAATCGCCCAAGCGTCTTAGCGCGAAAAATGGCCTCGGGCGTTACCTCTTTTTTATGGGCCTTAAAAAAGGCGTCGAGTTCGCCGCGCTCGTGAGACCAAAGAAGCTGTGGGCTTTCACCCTTGTGAAACCAAACGTCCCATCGCGATCTACTTGAGGTGGGGACAAAAACGATGGGCGCTCCGGTTTTACGGACTTCCCTGAGATTTAGATGAAGGTTTCCGTTGCCCGACAACGCGCTTACGCAAGCAGTGCGAGTATCGCAGGGACGGTGAGAAAACGCTACCAACGGAAAAGTTAATTCGTTTCCTACGGAGCACGCGCGTATGTTCGCTCCATCAAAGCCAACTCGAGCTAGCTCACGTCTGAGCAATCTGTCGTCGAAGTTGTTCTGGATAGCGGAGGACACGGTTAATTGATGCCAATGACGCAAGAGAAAGAGGCGATGCTTTTCCCTTTGAAAAGACGAGCGGGTTGAGGCGGCCCAATCGCCCAGCTACCGAAATCTGTCTGTAGCTTAGCCAACTGGTAGAATCCGAACAATAGCTCGTCGGATAGGACAACGGGTGTCCTAGATGTAAATTTTACGGCAAAGCAAACGGGGTCGGGAAAAAGGGCCTAGCCTTGGGATTTGGGGGTCAAAGTAGCCCAGCCAATAAAATCAGCCCGTTGGTGACCCCGTTCGGATTCGCCGCCAACCCAGCACAGCACTGATACCCGCGTAATGCCGCACGCGGCCTCGCTCCTCCAACGGTTCGAGTTTGGTGAAGAACCCCGAGCCGACCCTGCTGACCCACGAGATCACTTTCATGTCTCCAGGCCTTGTCGGTCTGACTCGGGAAAGGCGCCACTCGCACGAGTTGCTTGCGGCTGCCTCCGACGAACTTGAAGTCCATTCTCGGCAGCCGCAACCAACCCTTCATCGCCAATATACAAGGCCGTTGTTTGTGCATTCTAAGAATGCGTTCAAGGCTTCGGGTCCGGTACAAACGCATTGAGCAACCCATCCTAAGATAGGTCCGAAAAAATCTGACTAAATGCACAAACAACGGCTTGACCTTGTTTCGATGGCGCCGGCCGGCGCGAGTGATTCCGACCCCGGTTCTATTCAGTCGACCACCTCGGCACGTTTGTGCAGAAATCCGGTAACCTCGGGGTCACTCGCTCAGTATTAAACGGAGCGGTTCGTTCGCCTCAGCCCGAGCATGGAACGCAGCGCCCCACCATGAACCACCTCGCCCCAGACATCCGTTACGGCGTCCGGACGCTGCTAAAGAGCCCCGGTTTCACGTTCGTCGCCATCGCGAGCCTCGCACTCAGCCTCGGGGCCAACACCGCCATCTTCAGCTTCGTCAACGCCGTCCTCCTCAAGCCTCTGCCGTATCCCGAACCCGACCGCATCGTGCGCGTGTTCGAGACGACCCCGACCGGCGGGCGCAACGGCATCTCGACCCTCAACTTTCTCGACTGGCAGAAGGAAAACAGCTGCTTCGACTTCATGGCGGCCCGCACCGGCGGGTCCGTCACGCTTACGGGCGTCGAGGAGCCGGTGCAGTTTCCAGGTGCCCGCGTCTCGGCGCACTACTTCGATGTCTACGGCGTGCGCGCCGCCCTCGGACGCACTTTCGTCGAGGGTGAGGACACAGCGGGCAAGGATCACGTCGCGGTGCTGACGCACGTGCTGTGGCAAACCCAGTTTGGCGGCGATCCCAACATTATCGGCCGTTCCATCCTGCTCGACGGCGAGCCCCAAACGATCATCGGCGTGCTCCCCAAGGACTCGCCTTTCGACCGCGCCTACCCGCGCATCTGGCTGCCGCTGACATTCGCGCCGGCCAACATGACGCGCAATTTCCACTGGTTCGGCGCGGTCGCCCGCCTGAAACCCGACGTGACGCTGGAACAGGCCCGGGCGCAGATGGACCTCATCGGCCAACGCATCGCCAAGGATTTCCCCGATTCCAACAAGGACTGGGGCGTGGGCGTTTATCCGATGGCCGACGTGATCGTGGCCCAACAGCTGCGCTCCTCGCTCTATGTGCTGCTCGCGGCCGTCGGCATGGTCCTGCTCATCGCCTGCGCCAATCTCGTGAACCTTTCCCTCATGCGCGTCGTCGGTCGCGAACAGGAAATAGCCATCCGCATCGCGCTGGGCGCCGGTCGCTGGGCGCTCGCCCGCCAGTTCCTCACCGAAAGCCTGCTCCTCTCCCTCGTCGGCGGAGCGCTCGGCCTCGCCCTCGGCCAAGGCATCATGACCGGACTCAAGGCCGGGATGCCGCCCTACTCCATGCCTTCCGAGGCCAACGTCGCGCTCGATGGCCGCGTGCTGTTGTTCTCATTTGGCCTGACGCTCCTCACGGGTCTCATCGTCGGCCTGTTCCCGGCTTTGCAGGCGGCTCGCCCGAGCCTGACGAAGTCCCTCCGCCAAGGCGGCATCGGCGGCAGCGCCGCCACCCACTCCCGCGTGCGCAGCGGTCTGGTCATCGTCGAAATCGCGCTGGCCTTCGTGCTCCTCACCGGCGCGGGTCTGCTCATCCGCAGCCTCAATAAAATCGGCCAGGTCGATCCCGGCTTCGACTCGACCAACGTCCTCACTTTCCGGCTACCCACTTCCGATAAACAGTATCCCGACGTCGATTCCCTCGACACCCACCTGCGCCAGATCAGCACCCGCCTGCAGGACTTGCCCGGCGTGACCGACGTCGCGCTCACCTCCGCCCTCCCGATGCAAGGCTGGGGCTACGGCATGCCCATCCAGATCGCGGACGAGCCGCCGGCCGATCGCGCCAACCGCAAAGTTTGTTTCTTCAAAATGGTCAGCCCGTCCTACTTCAGCACGCTGCGCATGCGGCTGCTCAAGGGTCGGACGCTCTCCCCCTCTGACCTTCATGGCGCTCCCAGCGTCGCGGCGATCAACGAAACGGCGGCCCGGAAATATTTCCCCGGGGCCGATCCGATCGGAAAACGCATTTTGGTGCAGGAAATCGTGCCCGGGAAAACCCAGCTCGGCGACGAGATCGCCTGGGAAGTAGTGGGCGTCGTCGCCGATGAGGCAGTCGGCAACCTCGACGAAAACCCGGACGAAAATCCCGGCATGTACGTGTCCAACCAACAGAGTCCCGTCTACGGTCTCGCCGTCGTGCTCCGCAGCGCGACCGACACCGCCCTGCTGCGCGAGACGATCAAGCAGACCATGCGCCAGATCAGCCCGGACCAAACGCTGCCCGACATGAAAACCCTCGACGTCATCAAGGCCGAATCACTGGGCAACAACCGCTTCCGGGCGCTCTTGCTGGGCGCCTTCGCCGGGGTCTCGTTGTTGCTCTCGGCCATCGGCATCTACGGCGTAATCTCGTATTCGGTCACCCAGCGCACCCGCGAGATCGGCATTCGCGCCGCGCTCGGCGCCGGTCGCGGCAACATCCTCCGGCTCGTCCTCCGTCACGCCATGGGGTTGGCCCTGATCGGGCTCCTGCTCGGCATCGGCGGCGCGTTTGGCCTGACGCAACTCCTGCAAAACCTGCTCTTCGGGGTCGGCGAACGCGATCCGCTTACCCTCGCCGTCGTGTTTGTCGTCCTCGGCCTCGTCGCCCTGCTCGCCTGCCTGATCCCCGCCCGCCGCGCGACCCGCGTCGATCCGATGATCGCGCTGCGCGCGGAATAGCCGGCCCCGGCCCGCTCAGCGACTGGCCGAGGCGAGCGCCGATACCTCGAAACGCTGGCCGGCAGGTAGCGAAAAAGGGTCAAGGCGTTACATCGTAACACGCTTTCACCTTCCGGCTCATGCCTTGCCGCCGAAGGTGCAGTGGTCGTCGAGGTCGAGCAGGTCGAACCACGTGCGGATGTCCTCGCGCGTGGTGGTAAACACCGCCACCGCAGCCGCGAAATCGCCCAGCGTTTCCGCGTCGCTGTCGGGTCCGCGTTGATCGTGGTAGGCGCTCCACGCCGCGATCTCCCAAGGCTGACGCGGCGTCTTCGCCGAGGCCTGCACCCACGCGAGGATCTCGTCATCCCCGCCGCCTTTGGCGACCTCGTCGCGAAACGCATCTGGATCGATACCGGTGAAGTTGAAGAAGTGCCGGTCCATCCGTTCGATCCCGTAGCGATATTCGCCGAGTCTGCCGGCGTTGAGCGCCCGCGCCTTGTCGAGGATGCGCGGCAGCAACACGTAGCCACCCAGCCGCAGGCGCGGACTGCGGGGCGGACGTTGGGTGAGGTCGATGGACTTTGATAGGTAAACGGTCATAAAAAATCAGGCCGGTTGCGGCGCTCCCGTGAGCGGCTTCGTCGGTTTACGATAGACCGCCAGAACGCCCAACGCGGCGATGAGGCAGAGTCCGCCGGCGGCCATGAAAGCGACCGTGTAGTCGCCGAGGTTCGTGCGGAGCGCGCCCGCCGTCAGGGCGGCGAAGCCAGCGCCGAGTTGGTGGGCCGCGACGATCCAACCAAAGACAATGCCGGCCCGTTCGCGGCCGAAAACTTCAGCGGTGAGCCGCACCGTGGGCGGCACGGTCGCGATCCAATCGAGACCGTAAAACACGGCGAAGATAAACAGGCTCGGGCCACCGGCATTCAGCGCCGCGGGCAGGAACAACAACGACAGCCCGCGCAGAGCGTAATAACCGAAGAGGAGCCGTCGGTTGTTGAAGCGGTCCGACAACCAGCCCGAAGCGGTCGTGCCGACGAGATCAAAGACGCCCATCAACGCGAGCAGACCCGCCGCCCGCACTTCGGGAATGCCGCAGTCGAAGGCCGCGGGAATCAGATGCGTGCCCACGAGTCCGTTGGTGCTGGCGCCGCAGATGAAAAACGAGCCCGCCAACAACCAGAAGTCGCGGCGCCGCGCCGCCTCGACGAGCGTGCGGATCGCCAGACGGGCGGGATTCGTCGTCGCTCGCGCGGGCTCGGCTTCGATGTCACCGGTTTCTCCATACGGCCGCAGCCCGACCTCGCGCGGGTCGTCGCGCATGAGGAACCAGATCACCGGAATCATCGCCGTCGCCACCGCCGCCGTGAGCAGCGGAGCGATCTTCCAGCCGCGTTGATCGATGAGCGAGGCCAGCAACGGCAAAAAGACGAGCTGCCCCGTGGCCGCACTCGCCGTGAGCAGGCCAACGACCATGCCGCGTCGTTTCGTAAACCAACGCGTCGCGACGCTCGCGCCCAGCACCGTGGCGGTGACGCCGGAACCGCAACCGACCACCACACCCCAAAGGAAAACGAGTTGCCAGTAATGCGTGACGAACACCGTCGAGCCGAAGCCGACGGCCAACAGCGCCATCGCAAACGCCATCGTGCGACGCAGCCCGTAACGCGCATAGAGCGCCGCGGCGAACGGCCCGATCAACCCGTAAAGCACGAGGTTGACCGCCACCGCCGCCGAGACGCTGGCGCGGCTCCACAGAAACGCATTGCCAATCGGCACGATGAGCACGCCCGGCGCGGCCCGCACGCCGGCGGCCGCGAGCAGCGTCAGAAACGTGACGCCGACCGCGATCCAGCCGTAGTGGAAGCGACCTTGGGCAAAACGAACGGGCAGGCTCATGGGAGGGCGATGGGAGAAATGCGGACCGGCATAAAAGCCCGCCGAAGACCAAAGCTTAGTGCATGCCGCCGCTGGCGCGCAGGATCTCGCCCGTCAGCCAGCCGGAAGCATCGGACGCGAGGAAGACCGCGACCTTGGCGATGTCATCGGGTTGACCGACACGACCGAGCGGAGTTTGCCCGACGACGTTGGACTCGAAATCCGAGCCGATGATTCCGCCGCTCCGGGAACCTTCGGTCTCGACCATGCCGGGATTGAGGCCGTTGACGCGGATCTTGCGCGGTGCGAGTTCCTTCGCGAGCACACCGGTGATGGCGTCAACCGCCCCCTTGGTGCCGGTGTAGACGGCGCTGGCGGGCGGCGTGACCGAGGTCACGACGGAGCTTACGTTAATGATGCTGCCGCCCGCTGCGGGAAAGTGCGGAAGCGCGGCCTGGCTAACTTGGATCAAGCCAAGCACGTTGGTGTTGAACTGACGATGATAGTGTTCGACCGTGATCGCCTCGAGCGGCGAGAACTCATAGACGCCGGCGTTGTTCACGAGCACGTCAATCTTGCCGAACGCGGCGACCGATTCGGTGATGAGCCGGGCAACATCCGCCGGTTCGGCGACGCTGGCTTGGACCGCGACGGCCTTGCCGCCGAGGTCGGTGATTTGCTGCACGACACGATCCGCGCCCTCGCGGCTGGAAGCGTAGTTGACGACGACCGACGCGCCTTCGGCGGCGAGATGGCGGGCGATGGCAGCGCCGATGCCCTTGGAGGCGCCGGTGACGATGGCAACTTTACCCGCGAGGGACTGACTGGTGGTGGTATTCATGACGGTATGGGTTTGGTTTTTGATTCGGTTGAGTGGAACGAACGGAAAATTCAGGAGCGGTCATCGGCCGTGTCGGCGGAGACGAGCAGCACAAGGGCAATGAGAATGAAACTGACGGTGAGCATGGCAAAAGGTGTCAGATATTTATGGATACAACCTACGTGGTGGGCGCCTGCCAGCCACCGCCGAGCGCCTTGATGAGCGCGACGCTCGTGATGAGCCGGCGGCCGGCGAGCTGGGCGGCCGCGCGCTCGACGGCGAGCGCCGTGCGTTGCGCATCGACGACTTCGAGGTAGCTCACGAAGCCGGCATCGTAGCGCTTCTGCGACAGGTCGGCCCCGCGGCGCGCGCTGGCGACCGCGCGATCCTGGGCCTCGGCCTGCGCGGCGAGGAGTTGCGTGGCGGTGAGCGCATCCTGCACTTCGCGCAGCGCGACGAGCACGCTCTGCCGATACTGCGCGGCCGCTTCATCGTAGACCGCTCGACTGCGAGCCAAGTTAGATCTGTTACGACCGCCTTGGAAAAGCGGCAGGTAGATGCTCGGGCCAAAGGACCAGAGCTGGCTGTCGGCCTTCGTGAGGTCGTTGAAATCGGCGCTGGCGTAACCGGCGCTACCGGTCAGCGAGATCGCCGGAAAGAAGGCCGCCTGCGCCACCCCGATACGCGCGCTGGCGGCGGCCAGCGAACGTTCGGCGGCGGCGATATCGGGCCGGCGGGTGAGCAAGTCCCCCGGCAGACCGGCGGGCACGACCGGGACCGCGACGGGCAACTCCTTCGACGCGGCCACGGACACGGCGGGCGCGGCCTCGCCGAGGAGGACGGCGAGCGCGTTTTGCGCAGCGGCGCGACGAATCGCGAGATCCGCGGCGTCGGCTTCGGTCGTGGCGAGCTCGGTCTCGGCCCGCGCGCGGGCGAGGTCGTCGGCGTTGCCGCGTTTGTAACGGGACTGCACCAGCTGCAACGCGTCCCGCCGCACACGCACGGTGTCGGTGACGACGGCGAGTTCGCGGTCGAGCGAACGGAGCGTGAAATGCGCGGTGGCGACTTCGGTCGTCAGGGCGAGTTGGATACCGGCGAAGTTGGCCCCGGCGGCGTCGAGTTCGGCGCGACTGCTTTCATTCAGCCGGCGGACACGACCGAAGAGGTCGAGCTCCCAGCTCAGATCAAGCGCCAGACGATGCGTCGTCGCGGGGCTGGTGGGAGCGGCGTTGGCGACAGTGCGCGACGTTTCGCCGCGACTGTAGGAAGGATCGAGCGCGACCGACGGCAGGTAGGCGGAACGGGCCACCCCGGCGACGGCGCGGGCTTGATCGACGCGGGCCAGCGCGGCGCGCAGGTCTTGGTTCGCGGCGAGCGCACGGTCTTCGAGGTGGTTGAGCGCGGGGTCGTCAAAGGCGCGCCACCAATCGGTCGCAATCGGATTGGCGGTGGACGTCGCGATGGCGGCCGTCGTGTCGCGATAGGCCGCGGGCGCGGACGAATCGGGCCGGGCGTAGTCAGGGCCGACGGCGGGCAACGCGGCGAAGGCGGGCGCGACCGTGACGAGGGAAAGGAGGAGTGTTTTCATGGCGGGCAGCGGGCGAAGGGCGGCGGGGGGTCAGGCGTTGGCTGGGGGGCCGTCTTTTTGACGCCGATTTTTTCGAGCAGGACGTAGAAGATCGGCGTGAGGAAGAGGCCGAAGATCGTGACACCGATCATGCCGGCGAAGACGGCGACGCCCATGGCGTGACGCATTTCGGCGCCGGCCCCGGAGGACGTCACGAGCGGGAAGACGCCGGCGATGAAGGCGATCGAGGTCATCAGGATCGGCCGCAAGCGCAGGCGGCTGGCCTCGAGCGCGGACTCGACGATGCCCTTGCCTTCTTCGCGCAACTTGACCGCGAACTCGACGATCAGAATCGCGTTCTTGGCCGCGAGGCCGATGAGCACGATCAGACCGATCTGCGTGAAGATGTTGTTGTCGCCGGCCGTCAGCCAGACGCCAACCATGGCGGAGAGCAGCGCCATCGGCACGATGAGCAGCACGGCGAACGGCAGGCGAAAGCTCTCGTATTGCGCGGCGAGCACGAGGAAGGCCAGGAGGATGCTGAGCGGGAAAATCAGCACGCCCGTGTTGCCGGCGATGATCTTCTGGTAAGTGAGCTCGGTCCAATCGAGCACCATGCCCTTCGGCAGGTTGTCGGCGGCGAGTTTTTCCATGATCGCCTCAGCTTCGCCGGAGCTGAAACCGGCGGCGGCGCCACCATTGATCTCGGCGGCCGGGTAACCGTTGTAGCGCACGACGCGGTCGGGGCCGTAAGTGTCGGACACCTTCACGATGGAGCCGAGCGGCACGAGCTCGCCCGCGGCGTTGCGGGCCTTAAGCCGGAGGATGTCGCTGGCTTCGTCGCGGAAGGGCGCGTCGGCCTGGGCGACGACTTGGTAGGTGCGACCGAAGCGGTTGAAGTCGTTCACATAGAGCGAACCGAGATTGATCTGCATCGTCTCGAAGACGCTCTGCAGCGGGATCCCGAGGGCCTTGGCGCGGACGCGATCAACGTCGGCCGCGAGCTGCGGCGTGTTGATGGTGAAGCCGGAGAAGACACCCGCGAGACCGGGGGTTTGCGCCGCCTTGCCGACGAGGTCCTGCGTGCTGTTGTAGAGCGCATCGAGACCGTTCGCGCCGCGGTCTTCGACGTAGAGTTTGAAGCCACCGATGGTGCCGAGGCCCTGCACTGGCGGAGGCGGGAAGATCGCGATGAACGAGTCCTGAATCTCGTTGAACTCCTTCTGCAGCTGGGCGGCGATGGCGGGACCGGAAAGGTCCTTCGATTTGCGTTCGTCGAAGTCCTTCAACGCGACAAACACGATGCCGCTGTTGGGCGAGTTGGTGAAGCCGTTGATGGACAGACCGGGAAACTCGATGGCGTTGGCGACCCCGGGATGTTTCAGCGCGATGTCAGCCATCCGGCGGATCACGGCGTCGGTGCGTTCGAGCGAAGCGGCGGCCGGCAACTGGGTGAAGGCGACGAGGTATTGTTTGTCCTGGGTCGGCACGAAACCGGACGGGATCGTTTTGAAGAGACCGGCGGTGGCGCCGAGCAGGCCGACGTAGACGATGAGCGCGATCACCGAAAGACGCAGCAAGCGAGCGACGCCGTTGGAATACTTGTGCGAGGCCCAATCGAAGAAGCGGTTAAACGGGCGGAAGATCCAACCAAAGGCGAAGTCCATACCGCGGGTGAGGCGGTCCTTGGGCGCGTGGTGATCCTTCAGCAACAAGGCGCTGAGCGCAGGCGACAAGGTGAGCGAGTTGAACGCCGAGATGACGGTCGAGATCGCGATGGTGATGGCGAACTGCTTAAAGAACTGGCCGGTGAGGCCGCTGATGAACGCGGTCGGAATGAACACGGCGGACAACACGAGGGCGGTCGCGACAATCGGGCCCGTCACTTCGCGCATGGCGCGCTTGGTGGCCTCGATGGGTTTGAAGCCGAGCGCGATGTTACGCTCCACGTTTTCGACGACCACGATGGCGTCGTCGACCACGATACCGATGGCCAACACGAGACCGAAGAGGGACAACGCGTTGATCGAAAAGCCCAGGGCGTGCATCACCGCAAACGTGCCGACCAGCGAAACCGGCACGGCGGCGAGCGGGATGATCGAGGCCCGCCACGTTTGCAGGAACAGGATCACGACCAGCACCACCAACACGATGGCTTCGAGCAGCGTATGCACGACGGCCTCGATGGAGTTGCGCACGAAAATCGTGGGATCGTAAACGATGTCGTAGTCGAGGCCGTCCGGGAAGTTGGCCTTCAGTTCCTTCATCGTCTTGCGCACGGCATCGGAGGTCGCGATGGCGTTGGAACCCGGGAGCTGCGCGATGGGCAAGGCGACGGCGGCCTTGTTGTTGAGCAGGGAACGCAGGGCGTATTCGGACGCACCGAGCTCGATGCGGGCGATGTCGCGCAGATAAACGCGTTCGCCCCCGGGGCCGGTTTTCACGATGATGTCGCCAAACTCTTCTTCGGAGGTGAGACGACCCTTGGTGTTAATGAGCAACTCGGTGTCGCTCGGCCGGGAGTTGGGCTGCTGACCGACGGCGCCGGAAGCGACTTGGACGTTTTGCTCGCGGATGGCGGCGACGACGTCGGAAGCGGTGAGGTTGCGCGCGGCGACCTTGTCGGGATCGAGCCAGACGCGCATGGCGTAGTCACCCGAGCCGAAGATGCGCACCTGCCCCACCCCGTCGAGGCGAGCAAGCACGTCCTTCACCTGCAGCGTGGCGTAGTTGCGCACGTAGATATCGTCGTAGCGACCTTCGGGCGAAAACAAGTGCACGACCATGAGCAGATCGGGCGACGCCTTCGTAGTCGTCACGCCGATACGCCGCACCTCCTCGGGCAGCTTCGGCAGCGCCTGGGCGACGCGGTTCTGCACCTGCACCTGCGCGGTGTCGAGATCGGTGCCGAGCTTGAACGTGATGGTGAGCGTCATCGCGCCGTCACTCGTGGCCTGCGAGGCCATGTAGAGGGAGTTTTCCACGCCGGTGACGGCTTGCTCGATCGGCGCGGCGACGGTTTCGGAAATGGTCTGCGGGTTCGCGCCGGGATAAACGGCGTAAACGATGACCGTCGGCGGCACCACTTCGGGATACTCGCTGATCGGCAATTGGAAGAGTGATATGCCTCCCACCAGAAAGATTACGATGGAAAGCACCCCGGCGAAAATCGGGCGTTTGATAAAGAAGTCGGAGAAGTTCATGGCGAACGGGCGGTAGTAGAACGGGAGCGGCGGGCGGGAGGCGCCCCGGGTGGACAAAGCAGTAGCTCTGGCCACCCGGGGCAGGGCGGTTTGGACAGACGGGTCGGCGGCGGCGGGGTTACTTTAGCGCGACGGTCGCGGCAGCTTTCGGCTGCGGCGCATTTTCAGCGATAACGGTCATACCGGGACGCACCCGTTGCAGACCGTTGATGATGACGCGGTCGCCGGCGGTGAGGCCGGTCCGCACCACGCGGCGACCGTCGATGACGGGGCCAAGCGTGACGGTGTTGTAGTGCACAGTGTTGTCGGCCGCGACAGTGAGCACAAACTTCTGGCTTTGGTCGGTGCCGACCGAGCGATCGCTGATCAGAAGCGTCGGCTCCGGCGCACTGACCGGCAGGCGCACCCGGGCAAAGAGTCCGGGAACGAGCTCGCCCTCGGCATTCGGAAAGAGCATGCGCAGGACGAGGCTGCCTGAACGCGGGTCGAGGCGGTTGTCGAGCGACTCGACGTAACCACGATGCGGATACCCCTCTTCGTTGCCCAGAGCCATGTCGACCGGGATGCGGCCATCATGGGTGGCGAGACGGCCCTGGCGTTGCAGGCGCTTGAAGGTGAGCACGGTCGCCTCGTCGACGTCGGCATAGACGTAGGCTTCGCCGACGGAAACGATCGAGGTGAGCAGCGTGCCCGTGCCCGGCGCACCGGAGACGAGGTTACCCG
>CAXBDS010000040.1:0-32454 GCA_963974355.1 uncultured Opitutaceae bacterium | reverse complement strand
TAGGCCTTACCCGGGCACGCTTACACTGCACGTGGATGCCACCGACACCGCGCGCGGTATTTTCCGCGTCACCGAAAACGTGCCGGTCGCCGGACCGGGGCCGTTGACGTTGCTTTTGCCCAAATGGATCCCGGGAAAACATCACGCCTACGGTCCGGTAAAATCAGTCGCGGGCCTCACGGTGACGGCGAACGGCCGGGCGGTGGCGTGGACGCGGGACGAGGTCGAGGTGTATGCCTTCCACGTCGAAGTGCCGGACGATGCGACCGAGCTCACGTTGAGCTTCCAGTTCCTGTCGGCGCTCAGCACATCGCAGGGCCGGATTGTCGCCACGCCGGAAATGATGAACGTGCAGTGGTATGCGATGTCGCTGTATCCAGCGGGCTTTTACACGCGACAGATTCCCATCACGGCGTCGATCACCTTGCCTGCGGGCTGGACGCCGGCCACGGCGCTCGATCTCTCCCGCGAGGATGGCGCGACTTTCACGTATCACACCACCGATTACGATACGTTCCTCGACAGCCCCATGATGGCGGGAGCCCACATGCGGCGGGAAAAACTGGCGCCCGGCATCTGGCTCAATTTGTTCGCCGACAAACCCAAGCAGCTCGAAACGACCGACGAGCGTCTGCAGTTGCACCGTAATCTGGCCGAACAGGCGCTCAAGCTCTTCGGCGGCGTGCACTTTGATGACTACGAGTTCCTTTTCGCCTTGAGCGACGAGATGAGCGGCATCGGCATCGAACATCAGTCCAGCACCGAGTGTGGCGTGGACGGCGGCTACTTTACGGATTGGGACACCAGCGGGCTGCTTGATCGTGATCTGCTGGCGCACGAGTTTACCCACAGCTGGAACGGCAAGTATCGCCGCCCGGCCGGGATGTGGACGGCGGATTTCAGCACGCCGATGCGCAATAATCTGCTGTGGGTTTACGAGGGGCAGACGCAGTTTTGGGGTTACGTGCTCGCGACGCGCGCCGGGTTGCTCACGAAGGAGGATTTTCTCGGCGCACTGGCCCGCACGGCGGCCAACTACGCCACCTTGCCCGGCCGCAGTTGGCGGCCGCTGGTTGACACGACGCTGGACCCGGTGGTCGCTTCCCGGCAACCCAAGCCGTGGTCGAGCTGGATGCGGAGCGAGGATTACTACAGCGAAGGCCAGCTCGTCTGGCTCGACGTCGATACGATGTTGCGCGAGCGCTCCCGCGGGAAGGTTTCCCTCGATGACTTCGCCCGTTCGTTCTTCGGCCTGAACGACGGAGACCTCGGCCAACTCACCTACGAGTTCGACGAGGTGGTGGACGCGCTCAACGCCCTTCAGCCCTACGACTGGGCGAGCTACCTCCACGAGCGCATCGATGACGTGCGGCCGGAGGCTCCGCTCGAAGGCCTCGAGCGCGGGGGTTACCGCCTCGTCTATCGCGACGAGCCCAACGCCTACGCCAAGGTCATCGACAAGAGATACAAGCGCGCCGATTTCCAATATAGCCTCGGGATGAACGTCGCCCATTCGGGCAAGGTGAGCAACGTGATCTGGGACAGCATCGCTTTCAACGCCGGTCTCACGACCTCCTCCGAAATCGTGGCAATCAATGATCGCGCTTACGACAGCGACGACTTCAAGGCGTTGATCAAAACGAAGACCTCGCCGATCAACCTTTTGGTGAAAGAGGGCGATCGTTTCCGCACCGTTGCGATCGAGTATACCGACGGCCTGCGCTACCCGCACTTGGAGAAGATCGGGGACGGCGACGAGGATGGTTACATCGATCTCTTGGTCGAACCGAAGAAGTAGACGGGATCGGACTGCCGCATGATCTGAGACCGGCGTCCCCCCCGCCGCACCGAGCAAACCGGACCGGGCGATGAGGCGCGTGGCGGCTTTGGCGGGAAGGCGATCATGTCGTTCCTGCGGATCCCGAGATTCGTCGTCGTGGCCTTCCGCGATTACCCGGACGCGTCTCATCGGTTCGCTGACGAGTGCGCAGGCGCCTTGCAGACTGAGGTCGGTTGTGGCGGGCAAGAGGGCGCCGGTCTCGTGACCCGCCGCGACGACCCTCCAACCGGCGCGCACGGTGGCGCCGGCGGCGGTCTTCGCGCGGGGCAACCTTCTGGTTTGACCCTGCGCTCGCGCGGCCATGCTCAACGCCATGTCGTCTCCGTCTTCCCCGCTGCGCATCCTCTTTGTTTGCATGGGCAACATCTGTCGTTCGCCGGCGGGCGAAGGCGTGTTGCGCGCGAGGGTGGCCGAGGCCGGGTTCGCTGCGTGGGTGCAGATCGATTCGGCGGGCACGATCGGCCTGCATCACGGCGACCGGGCCGACTCGCGGATGCGGGCGGCCGCAGCACGACGCGGCTACGATCTCACGAGTCGGGCGCGCCAAGTGGTGTCGGCCGATCTCGAGGCGTTCGATCTTATTCTGACGATGGACGAAGAGAATCGTCGCGGGGTGCTGGCGCATACCACGACGGACTCGCAACGGCAGCGCGTGCGTCCGTTTTGTTCGTTCTGCACCGAGCATACTGAGGCGGAAGTGCCCGACCCCTACTATGGCGGGGACCGGGGCTTCGAGCATGTGTTGAATCTGCTCGAAGATGGTTGCCGCGGGGTGGTGGCCTGGGTGCGGGCGCGGGCGGGGAATCTCACGTGATCCGGAGATCGTTCTTCGCGCAGACCCAGCCGTTTCGTTGGCATTTGGAACAGGTGTGCTCTTCGCTCTGGCAGGAACGTTCGAAGCGCTCGACGTGACCGCAAAAGTAGCAGGCGTAGTTCACCCCGGCATCGAGCTCTGATTCCCGTTCCTCAAACGTGTGGGGCAGGACGGGCAGGCCGTAGGTCACGTCTTCGTCGCGGCGGAAAAATACGCTCACCTGTCCGCTGGTTTCCAAGATCGCCAGTCGCACCTGCCCGAGGTGGTTGACGTTGCGCATGCGCAGCTCCGCGAAGAACTCGTCCTGGGCCAGGGCCTCCTTCTTGAAATTGCGGATGGCGAATTCGCCGTCGCGGATCAGGTAGATCGGTTTTCCTTCCAGCCACTGGCTCATTTTTTCCGACTGCGAAACGAAGCGCGTGGTGAGGCGGTAGAGACCCAGAATGGTGGCAAACACGGTGAGAGCGGGCAGCAGGCCCACATCCTCATAAAGCAACGGATCCCCGGCGGCCGAACCGAGCGTGATGATGATCACCATCTCGAACAGCGAAAGCTGCTTGACCCCGCGTCGGCCGGCGAGGCGCAGCACCATCAGGGCAAAAACATACATCACGATGCTCCGGAAAACCACCTCCAGCAAGAAGGTGTAGGGCAAGTCGTCCATCAGGATGCGACCCGATGCGAAGGCATGATACATACGCGGGATCAGTTGGGTTTCGGCACGTCACCGGCATCGACATTCTTTTCGTCGGTCTTCTCCGTGGCCCAGGCATGCTCTTCCGCGTCGGCGGAAATGCCGTCGTCGTTTTTGTCGCTCTGGGTGTCGTCGAGTTGCAGGTCGATGAGCAGGGGAAAGTGATCCGAGCCGAATTCCGCCAGGCGATGGATTTCGTTGAGGCAGAAATGGCGACTGTGAAACAGGTGATCCAACGGCCAACGCATGAACGGATACTTCGCGTGATAAGAGCTGAATGTGCCGCGGCCCACGCGTGGATCGAGCATGCCGCTGATCTTGCGAAAGAGGCGCGTCGTCTCGGACCACGCGACATCGTTGAGATCGCCCGTCACGATGGCCGGCAGACGAGCGTGGCGCACGCTCTTGGCGACGATGACCAACTCGGCGTCACGAGTCCTGGACGTTTCATTTTCCGAGGGCGAGGGCGGCGGCGGATGCAGCACGTGCAGGCGGACTTTTTCGCCGGAGCGCAGCGTCACGATCGCGTGCATGGAGGGGATGCCGTCTTCGATCAAAAACTCGGTGGTTGCGCCGCTGAATGGCAGGCGCGAGTAG
Source organism: uncultured Opitutaceae bacterium (assembly GCA_963974355.1). Classification (GTDB taxonomy): domain Bacteria; phylum Verrucomicrobiota; class Verrucomicrobiia; order Opitutales; family Opitutaceae; genus Actomonas. Next base: position 28,509 of record CAXBDS010000040.1, on the reverse strand, counting down.
ACGACCATGCCGTAGAGGTTGTCCAAGGGGCACTTCATCGTGTGCGTGTAGCCCTCGGTTTCGAGTTCATCCAATTTCGCCTGCCACCACGTGTCGGCCTCAAGGGCGATGACGATGTCGGGGTCAGCTTGGCGGACCAAGGCAAGGAAATCGTCGGCGCGGCGATTGGTTTGGAGCACGTTGCCCGTGACGAGCCGGATACTGCGTTGGCGGTCTTGGTCCCTGGCCCTGGCGACCTCGTTGGGCGCCATCGTGAAATACGGCGCGATCCACCAGAGTTGCACCACCGCGCTGAGCACGGCGACGCCGAGCACAATGAGTTCGGCGGGACTATGCCAGCGTCCGGCCACGAGCTGCACCGTGATGGCAGCCATGAGGGCGACGGCGATCTGGCGGCGCGGGAAGTCCCATCCTCGCACCAGGTAATGGGGATGACGCCACAAGGGCAGCAACGTCGCCACGGCCAAGAGTCCGTTAAAGATGGCGAGGGCTAGCAGCATGGCGGTGAAATCGGAAAAGGAGTGGAGTTGAACGTCATCGGATGGACTGGCGGGGCGGTTTACTGACTCCGATTTAGTTAAAGCGTTCGCGGGATTTGGGTTAAATTGCTGTCAGGCTGAGCGAGACGCATTCGCTCAGACGGGGGGCGGGTGATTGACGACGGCGTTGTATCAGCTAGCCTGGTTTCTTCTGGATGCGGGGACGACCTCGCCTCTCCTCGTAATGGGTTCAGGGACGACCCTGATGGCGTTATACTCTCATGCCTTGGTTGCTGCTTGTTCTGGCCGGTCTTTTTGAAATCACGTGGGCCGTCGGCCTCAAGTTTACCGATGGTTTTACGCGCCTATGGCCGTCGGTCGGGACGGGAGTCGCGCTGGTCATCAGTTTTGGGCTGCTCGGGTTGGCGGCGAAGAGCCTGCCTATCGGGACAGCCTACGCGATCTGGACGGGAATCGGGGCGGCCGGCACGGTGATTTGCGGCATCGTGTTTCTCGGCGAGCCCATGACCACGGCCCGACTCGTCTGTGTCGGCCTTATTGTCGCGGGCGTGGTCGGTTTGAAGTTCGCTTAGCGGGCGCGGACCGCGGCGTGTGTCGGCCGAGGCCGCGATGCTTACGGGGCTGAGTCCGGCGAGTTTGGCGGCCGAGACGAATTTGGGCGCCCGCACCAGACTGGCCACGGCGATCTGCATGAGGTCGAGCGTGCGGCAACCGGTGCGATAGGTAATGCGCGGGGCCAGTCGCAGCATTTCGTCGGCGAGTGGGCCGCGCGAAAGTGTAAGTTCCTGGAACCTACCTTCGTCGCGAAGCTGGTGCATCAGGTGCTGGGCGGCAGCGATTTGGGGCGGGCCAAGGAACCGGCGGAAGCGCATGGCCTGACGTGTGTTTTCGACTTCAAGGGCGATGATTCGAGCAAGCCAGACTGCGGCCCGCTGTTTCGTGACGTCGGCGTGCACGGCCGGACCGAGGGGGTCGTGATGACGAGCTTCAAGATGAGGCCGGCGTCGAGGTAGAGGGGGAGGCGGGGGCGTCCCGTGCCGCGAAGCTCATTGAGCACCGCATCAGTGCCGTCAATTGAGTTGGCCCCAGCGCGGCGGGGAACCAGGCGGGTGCCTTGGCCCGACCAATCGACGCCCGATTTACGTTGCGGCCGGGAAGGTTCGGGCAGGAGGCGGGCTGCTGGCGTCCGACGGCGCGTGATTTGCACCGCGGCCCCTCCGGAAACGAACAGACCGGGGGTCGCCCGACCGTCCGGCTCTATTGACTCTCCAAAGTGACGGTCGCGGTGGGTAGGTTTTGGGCGGTGGCGGTCAGCGTGATCGGGCCGGCTTCGCCCGCCGTCGGACGGAGGATGACGAGCGCGAGGCCGTTGAAGGCGCGGCGTTCGGGGTTGCCGAAGGTTTCCAAGTCCGTTGCGTCGCCGTTGTCGGTCGCGACGATGGCGGCGGGGCCGGTCACGGTGAAGTGGATACGGTGGTGGCTGCGCGGGACGAGTTGCCCATCGGCGTCGGCCACGGTGACTTTGACAAAGGCGAGGTCGGTGCCGTCGGCGCGGAGTTTGCTGCGGTCGGGTTCGAGGCGGAGCTGCGCGGCGGGGCCGGTGGTGCGGGTCCTGGCTTCGGCCCAGGACTGGCCGTGACGGTAGGTGACCACCTTGAGTTCACCGGGCTCGTAGACGACATCGTCCCAGCGGAAACGATACTGCAGGGGACCGCGGGTCCGACGACCGAGGGATTTGCCGTTGAGGAAGAGTTCCGCCTCGTCGCCGGAGCTGTAGACCATGACGGGCGTGACTTGGCCGATGCGTTCGGGCCAATTCCAGTGCGGCAGAATGTGCGCCATGGGGAGATCGGGGCGCCAGCGGGCTTGGTAGAGGTAGTAGCGATCCTTGGGGAACCCGGCGAGGTCGATGATGCCGAAGTAGCTGCTGCGTGAGGGCACGCGGATCTTACCGATCTCGGCGAGTTCCTGCTCCGCCCGGGCGCGCTCGGCGGGGTCGGAGTAGTTGAGCAAGTTGGTGCTGTCGGCGTTGTAAGGGGTGGGCTCGCCGAGGTAATCAAAACCGGTCCAGACGAATTCGCCGAGCGTGTAAGGGGCTTCGTCGAGGCCCCGCCATTCGACATCGGGCGACCACGCCCAGCGTGGCGCGGCGAGGTCGTAACTGCTCACTTGGAAATCGGCCCGACCAGCGGCCTTATCGTCGGTGAGCGGGAAGAAGTATTCGCCGCGCGAGGTGATGGTGGAGGCGGTTTCGGATCCCATGATCGGGATCGTCGGGTGGGCGGCATGGAGCTTGGCGTATTCGTCGGGCTTGTAGTTGTAGCCCACGACGTCGACGGCGGTTTGGAAGCCGTTATAGCCGGAGGCGATGCCGTTGAAGCCGGCGACGACGGGGCGGGAGCGATCCTGTTCGCGCACGATGCCGGCGAGGTGGGCGGCGAGCTTCCAACCATCGGCTTCCCATTGCTCGCGGATTTCGTTGCCGATGCTCCATTGGATGACGCTCGGGTGATTGCGGTCGCGGCGGACCATGGCGGTGAGATCCTTTTCATGCCAGTCGGCGAAGACGCGGCTGTAGTCGTCGCGCTTTTTGCCGATCGCCCAGCAGTCGAAGGCTTCGACCATGACGAGAAAACCCATGCGGTCACAGAGTTCGAGAAGCTCGGGGGCGGGCGGGTTGTGGCTGGTGCGGATGGCGTTGCACCCCATGGCTTGGAGGATCTCCAACTGGCGCTCGAGCGCGCGCACATTAATGGCCGATCCGAGGGCGCCGAGGTCGTGGTGGTTGCACACCCCGTAGAGCGGCACGCGCTCGCCGTTGAGGAGGAAGCCATCGTCGGCGGTGTGGGCGATGGTGCGGATGCCGAAGGGCGTTTCGACGCGGTCGATCACGGTAGCGTCACGGGTCACGATGGTTTCGCTCACGTAGCGGTGGCGGGCGGTGAGATTCCAGAGTCGGGGCGATGCGACGGCAAGGGTGTGGGCAACGTTGGCTTGACGGCCGGCCGGGAGACGCACGGCGGTGGGCGCGCTGGTGGCGACGGGATCGCCGGTCGGTTTCCCGTTGGCGTCGGCGGCGTAGAGATTGACGGCCACCTGCACGTGGGCGACGGCGGGCGTGGCATTGTCGAGGGTGACGTTGACGTCGACCGTGGCGCTTTCCGGCGTGATCCGCGGCGTGGTGACGAAGACGCCCCACTGCGCGATCGCGACCGGGGCGGTTTTGAGCAGCCAGACATTGCGGTAGAGTCCGCCGCCGGGATACCAGCGGGATGACTCGCGGGGATTGTCGAGGCGGATGGCGATGACGTTGTCGGCCCCGGGTTTCAGATGAGGGGTGAGATTGACGCGCCACGAGCTGTAGCCGTAGGGCCAACCGCCGACGAACTGGCCGTTGCACCACACGAGGGCGTAGGACATGGCGCCGTCGAGTTCGAGGTAGACCTCACGGCCGTCGTCGGAGGCGGGCACGGCGAACGTCTTTCGATACCAGGCGGTGCCGAACCACGGCAGCTTGCCGGTGTCGCCGGACAGCTCCTGTTGAAATGGACCCTCAATGCCCCAGTCGTGCGGGAGATCGAGAGTGCGCCAAGCGGTGTCGTTATAATCGGGGCGGGCATAGGTGGGCTCGGGATGCGCACCGGCGAGGTTGCTGCCGGGCGAGCCGGAGGGTGGGACCGAGCGCGCGGGTGCGAGGTTGAGGAGATTGTCCCCCGTGGGCAGGACCCAGTCTTTGACGCGCTCGTAGCTGAGCGAGTCGCCGATGTCGGCCGGGTCGCCCTTTTGAAACTGCCAGTTGGCGTTGAAGGAGAGGCGTTCGCGGGGAGCGGAACCGGATGCGGCTGAAGCGGGGAGCACAACGCTGACGACGAGGCCGGCGGTGACCAAAAGGGAGCGCGGGAAGGGAGACATAAAGGGAGGGGACGGGCGAACGGTTACGGGCCGGCCGATAGATCGAGCTCGGCGGAGGTGAGCCCGTCGGCGTGAGCGGAGAAATGGGCCGTTTTGATGTCGGGGGCGAGCTCGACGATGACCTGGGCGAGGCCGTTGAAAAGCGCGCGCTGCGGGCGCGGCGCGGGCTGGCGGAGCCGGAGGGTGCCGAGATCGTCGCGTTCCGGGATACGATTGGGACCGGAGGAAGCCGGCGTCACCAGAAGTTGGATGCGGTTAAGGCCGGGACGAAGCTGGGCGGCGGCGAGCACGAGGTGGGGACCGGCGGCGGTGGCGCTTTGGTTGCCGGTGAGTTCGCGACCATTGAGCCAGATCGTGGCAGGGGCACCGAGGGCGGGCAGAAACAAATCGATGGTGGCGTCGGGGGGAATCGCGGTGGCGAGGGTGAAGGTGCCCGTGAGGTCGTAGCGTTCGTCGGCCGCGGGTTGGGGCGCACGGTAACGGCCGAGTTCGTGCATCGGCGCGAGGGTGCTGGGATCGGCAGGCACGACGGTTCCAGCCGGAGCGATGCGGCCGCGCCAGTCGGCGGGGGTGATGAGCGTGTCGGTCGGGAGGAAGCGATCAGGTTCGTGCGAGCCGGGATCGCCGTTGCCAACGCCGAGCACGGTGCCGCCGTTGAGGTCAAAATGCACCAGCGAGTCGGCGGTGGGGACGGGGCGGCCGGCGGCATCGAGGGCGGTCACGGTCACCATGACGAGGTCGCGGCCATCGGTCGCGCCGGCGGGGCGCTCCGCGGTGAGTGTGAGTTGGGTGGGCGCACCGGTCGTTTCGACAATGGTGGTTTGCGCGAGCTGGCCGTCGTCGTAGGCGCGGGCTTCGAGGCGACCGGGGGTGTAGGGGACGGGCCATTCGAGATGGCCGTGGCGCGGCATCGTTTGGCGACCGAGGGATGTGCCGTTGAGCAGGAGTTCCACGACCTCGTGGTTGCTGTAGCAGAGGACGTTGATCGTCTCGCCGTCACGCCCGGCCCAGTTCCAATGAGGGGCGAGGTGAAGCACGGGTTGATCGGTCCACCATGCTTGGAGGTAGGAGGTGCTGTCCTTGGGGAAACCGCAGGTGTCGAGCAGGCCGTATTGGGAGCTGATGGCCGGCCAGCCGAAGGGCGTAGGCTCACCGCGGTAGTCGAAACCGGTCCAATAAAACAGGCCGGCGAGGAAGGGGCGGGCGGCGTAGTAGGTCCAGCCGACCTCGTTGTTGCCGCCGCTGTCACCGCGTTTGAGCGGGGCAAGGTGGGCGCGGGCAGGATCGGTGACGAAAACACCGCGCGTGCTTTGGGTGGTCGTTTCCTCGGTGCCCACTCCGGGTTGGTGCGGGAAGGCGGCGTGCTGTTGGTCGGGATCGGATTGGTTGATGTAATTGTAGCCGACCACGTCGATCACCGTGGACGTGCCACCCCAACCGCCGCTGATGGCGGCGGTGACGCGGCGGGTGGGCTCGAAGCGCTGCACGAAGTCCTGCATCGTGGCGGTGATGCGGGCACCCTTGATGTTGCCCTCGATGGCCCACTCTTCGTTGCCGATGGACCAGAGGATGACGCAGGGGTGGTTGCGATCACGGCGCAGGACGGTTTTCAGCTCGTCGAGCTGGGCCGGGTTGGTGCCCATGAGGCGCGATTCGTCGATCACGAGGATGCCGAGGCGATCGCAAGCATCGAGCAACTCGGGGGCGGGTGGTTGGTGGCCGGTGCGGTAGGCGTTGACGCCGATTTTTTTGAGCTGCTCGAAGCGCCAGGTGTGCAAGGCGTCGGGCATCGCGGTGCCGACGCCGGCGTGGTCCTGGTGCAGGTTGACGCCTTTCAGCTTGAGAGGTTCGCCGTTGAGGAAGAATCCTTCGTCCGGATCGAAACGGACCGTGCGAATACCGAAGGTGGTTTCATAACGGTCGAGCTCGCGGCCGTCGGCGCGCACCACGGTGACGGCGCGGTAGAGCGTCGGCGTCGTGGTCGACCAGAGCTCGGGCGACGGGACGGTGAGCGTGGCCGGCACGGTGAGGTGGGCGCCGGGGGCGAGGTCGACCGGCGGCAGGGTGACCTGTGCGACCGCCTGGTGCCGGACATTGAGGAGAATTTGCTCGATGGAAACGGTGGCCGGCTGGCGACCGGTGTGGCGGAGTTCGGTGGCGATGTTGACGGTGGCGCCACGATGATCGTCGGTGAGTTCGGTGGTGACATAAGTGCCCCACGGCGCGACATGCACGGGTTCGGTTTTGAGCAACCACACGTGACGGTAGATGCCGGCGCCCTCGTAGAACCAACCCTCTTCCATCGAGGCGTCGGCGCGCACGCTGATGACGTTTTCGCCGTCGTAGTTGAGGTAGTCGGTGAGGTCGTATTGGACGCCCAAATACCCGCTGGGTTGGTGGCCGAGGTAGAAACCGTTTATCCAGACGCGCGCGTCACGGTAAACGCCGTCGAATTCGATGCTGATGCGACGGCCGAGATCGGCTGCGGGCACATGGAACCTCTTGCGATACCAACCGATGGAGCGCTCCGGAAAGCCGCGCCCGACGGCCTTGAACCCATGGCTCGGACTGGCGTCGGGTGAAAAGGGCGCCTCGACCGCCCAGTCGTGCGGCAGGTCGAGCTGCCGCCACGCGCGGTCGTCGAAGTCGAGCGCGGCGGGCCCGTCCCCGAAGCCGGCCTTGGCGAGGTAGGAAAAGTAGCTCGTGCCGTGGAAGAAGTCGCGGGCCGGATCGGCCGGATGGCCGAAGGCGAAGCGCCAGTCGGCGTCGAAGGGCAGGCGCTCACGGGGTGAGGCGGCGCAAAGGGAGGCGGCCGCCGTGACTGCGATCAGGCAAGTCGCGGCGAGGGAAGAGAGGCGGCTAAGCAAAGTCATGGGGTAACCGATTTATCGATAAACCGGATGCGGCGGTCAACCTCTCCCCGCGCCCCCCAAGCTCGCCTAGCGGATGTCGCGCCCTCCCTCCGGCGACGGAAAGGTCACCTGCGGGCGAGCGGGCAAGGGCAGCGATTCGTCGAGGGCGAAACTCGGGTGCGGGGGCTGATTGTAGGCGCTGTTTTGCCAGGCGATCGCGACGCGGTATTGCGGATCCTGCATCAGCGTGACGAGGCGGTGCGTCGTGGGGATCGTGGTCGTGTAGATGCGCAGAGAGTGGCCATCGTTGGCGCGCAGGATGACCTCTTCGCGCCAGTCGCCCCAAAGGTCGGCGCTCACGGTGGGCGTCGCTTTGGTGCCGTTGTTGGAGCTGGCTCCTTGGGCGATGAGCAACGGGTCCATCGTCTCCGTTTCCCAGTTCCACTTCACGATGCGGTTGCCGTCGAGCAATTCGCGCAGGAGATCGCCATCCCACCAGATGCCGAAGTTGACCGGAAAGCCGCGCGGGCGTTTCGCCAGGATGACGGTGCTATCGGCGGCGTAAAGGCCGTCGACCTGCGCGCCGGCCGCCCACATCTCGGAGCCGGGGAAACGTGGGTCGATGTTGAACGCGTTGCCGCGGCCGGGACCCTCGCCCTTGTCGCCGCCGTCCTCGTCGGCCTTGACGGAAGGGAGCAGGAAGAGCGGCTTGCCCGAGCGAGCATCGCGCAGGCTCATGCCTTCCTTGTCGAAACGTTCTTGGATATCGTGCACCTCAAGCCCGGGATTCGACCAGTCGAGATCGCCGACATGCAGCGCGTCGCCGTGACCCCAGCCGGTCGAGTAAAGGCCCTTGCCGTTGTCGTCGACGACCATGGCCCCGTAGATGACTTCTTGCCTGCCGTCGCCATCCACGTCGGCGACGGAGAGTTGGTGGTTGCCTTGGCCGGCGAAGGCGTCGTTGCCGGGGGTGCCGTCGCTCGTGTCGAAGACCCAGCGTTTGGTGAGTTTACCGTCCCTAAAATCCCACGCGGCGATGACGGTGCGCGTATAGTAACCGCGGCAGAAAAGGAGGCTCGGCTGGTGACCGTCGAGGTAGGCGACGCCGGCGACGAAGCGATCCGAGCGGTTGGCGTAGCCGTCGCCCCAGACGGCTTTCAACTGGTCGGCGGTGGGGTTTTGCGTTTCAGGGGTGCGGCCTGGCACGTAGTCCACCGTGTCGAGGGCGGCGCCGGTGAGGCCGTCGAAAACGGTGAGGTATTCCGGGCCGCGCAGGATGCGGCCTTCGAGCGGCGCGACGAGGCCTTTGGGGGTTTCCTTGGCGCCCGAATGGTCGGTCGTGGGGACGGCGGCGCCGGCACCTTCGCGCCAATCCGCCGCGGGGTCGCCGATTACCTGGCCCACGCCGTCGATCGTGCCGTCCGCGGTTTTGCAAGCGACCTCGGCGCGGCCGTCGCCGTCGAGATCCATGACCATGAACATGGTGTAGTGGGCGCCCTCGCGAATGTTTTTGCCGAGGTTGATCGTCCACAGATGCGTGCCGTCGAGCTTATAGGCCTGGAGGAGCGTCTGGCCCGTAAGGCCGGAACGGGAATTGTCCATCGGATGCTGTTCCTGCTTCAGGATGATCTCGTAGTCACCATCGCCATCCAGATCGCCGAGGGATGCGTCGTTCGGCGTGTAACCGGCGGGCGTGTCGAGGGGCACGCTATGGTAGGGCAAGGGGGTGATGTTGGCCGGCAGGGTGAAGCCTTGGTCCGCCACGCCTTCGACACCGTCGACCACAGGGCGCACCGTGTAGTGGGTTTCCCATTGCAGGGCGGCCTCGTGATCGACGAACCACGTGCCGGCGGTGAGGGCGGCGTCGTTGAGTTTGATGGCGCCGCGTCGCGGACCCCGACGCGAGGCGAATGGACCCCCATCTTCGGCGACCGCGGGCGCGCGGGCCTCACGGTAGACGTTGAAGGCCACGTCGTCGGCATCATCGGCGAGCAGTCGCCAACTGATGAATACAGAACCGTCGGCCGCGGGGACCGCGACTACGCCACGGGAGAGACGCTCGACCATCGGCTGGCCGCCGAGGCTGAGCGCGAGCAGAATAAAAAGGGTGGAAACACGGGCAAAGACAGACATGGGCAGGGAGACGGAGATCGGGGCGGATCAGGGTTTACGGGGTGGGACCTCGCCATCTTTGCCTGATCGGGGAGCGGCGGCACGCACCGCGACGTTCGGACCGTCCGCATCGGGACGGCGCCGCCGAGCGGACGCGCTCATGCGCCTCCGCTTTCGATCGGAAACCTGCGGCCTACGGTTGGGTCGGGGCCGGCGGCATGAGCACGCCGCGCCCCCGGAGCCACTCGGCGGCGCGGGCCGGCCATGCCGAAGACGTGCCGAGGCCGTCGCGCATGCCCATGCCATGGCTGCCGTGCTCGAAGGCGTAAAATTCCCCGGGCACGCCGGCATCGGTGAGCGCTTGGAAGTAGCGCAGGCTGTTCTCGATCGGCACGGATTTATCTTCCTGAGTGTGAATCAGGAGCGTCGGAGGTGTTTGAGCGGTGACTTGGTTTTCGAGGGAGGTGAGTTCAACCAAGGCGGCGGACGGGGCCTCTCCGATCAGGTTTCGTTTCGAGCCGGCGTGGGTGACGCCGTCGACCATCGAGATCACGGGATACATCAAAATGGCAAAATCGGGCCGGGCGCTGACGGCGTCGAGTGCGGCGCCGGTGCGACCGTCCGGAAGATCGAAGAGGGTCGACGCGGAGGCCGCAAGGTGACCGCCGGCGGAGCTGCCCATGATGCCGATGCGATCCGGTTCGAGGCCGAACTCGGCGGCCCGGGAACGCACGAGGCGGATCGCGCGAAGAACGTCCTGCAGCGGGCGCGGGTGGTCGTATTCCTTCAGGCGGCTTTTCAGCACAAACGCGCTGACACCGAGCGTGTTGAGCCATTTCGCGTATTGCACGCCCTCGCGATCCCAGGACAGGAAGGCGTATCCACCTCCCGGGCACACGATGACGGCGGTGCGGGTGGGGCGATCGACGCCGGCGGCGTAGTAGGTCAGGGTCGGCGCGTGGACATTGGCCCAATGCCCGTTCTCGAAGATCTCGGGGGTGGCGTCCGCGAGTTGGCCGGGGACACCCTCGGGCCAGATATCGATGACCGTGCCGTCGGCGGGCGGGGCGGCGAATGCAGCGAGGGGAGCCAAGACCATAAGCAGGCAAAGACGGGGGAATTTCATGATTCAGGCAAGCGGTGAAGCGGGAGGAGGCGAACCGGACCGAGCAGGCCGGACGGTGTCACGGCCCAGTCGGAGGCATCGAAGGGTTGGTAGCTGATATTGACGAAGTTGATTTCGTGCATGTTGCGCCATGAAATTCCGCGCCGGTCGAGGTCGCGGATCCGATTGGCGGCGAGGTTGGTGACCTCGATTTCGAGCTCGTTGCGGCCCGGACGGACGGCGGAGCCGAGGTCGAGCACGTAGGGCACGCTCCACGCCGTGCCGATGTCGTGACCGTTGAGGCGCACGCGGGCGCTCTCACGCACGTCGCCAAGATCGAGGCGCCAGCCGTCGGCGGTGGTCATTGCCGGGGCGGCCATCTCGAAGGTCGTGCGGTAAACGGCCGTGCCGGAAAAACTCTGGGTCCGTGCGTCGGTGGTAAGGCTCGTCCATGAGGCGGGGGCGGGCATGGTGAACGGGGCGGGGATCTCGGGGCCGCCGGTGAGGAAGGTGACGGCCCAAGGCGCGGTGAGCGTCACGGGTTCGCCGGCGGGGCGGGTGTAGGGCCAAGCGGATACCTCGGCGGTGAGGGTCGGATGGACCGAGGCGCGCACGAGGGTGGATTGGCCCGGGGCGAGCTGGAGCAGGATCTCGTCGCGGCCATCGGCGCCGGGGCGGGTGCGGGCGATGCCAAACTGCGCGGTGAGGGGATCGAGCAGCAGGGCGTGCGTCGCGGGCGTGCCGAGCGAGACCCAGGTGTCGACCGGTTGTCCGGACAAGTTAGTCACGAAGTAGTCGTGACCATCGGCGGTGGCGCGGCGGATGTATTCGAGGCCGTGTGTGGCGAAGGTTTCGTGGCGGACGCCGAGCGTGGTCACGGCGTTGGCAGCATCGGCCAACGGCACGGGCGCGGCGAAGGCGGGCGATGCGCGCAGGGCGGCGAACTCGGTGCGGCGGGTTTCGAGCTGGCCGAGTCCGGGCACATCTTCGGGCAGGGCATCGATGAAGCGCAGGTGGACGCCGGCCGCAGCCAACGCCTGGAGGCGGGCGAGCGTGGCGACGGGCATGCGTTGGGTGGCGGGAATGAGCAGCACGCGATAGGTATGACCGGGCGTCTGCAGGTGGCCGTCGGCGGCGGGCTGGGTCTGCAAGAGCTGGGCGTCGGAAATGAAGTCCGTGCCGATGCCGGCGTGTTGCAGCGTATGCGCGAGGTGACCGGCGTTGCTTTCGGTCAACCAGGCCACGTGGTGCACGGCGTATTGCTGCATGAGCCCTTTGGGGTCGTCGATGAGGTCTTCGAAGGGCCAATAGATGAGCACATCGTGATCGGGTTGACCGTGTTGCAGGATCGATTGGACGCGGGTGACGTAGTGGTTGAGGGCGCCAAAATCGCGCCACCACGGATTGCGCGGATTGAATTGCGTGGAGGCGTAAAACAGCCAGCCGGGCCAAGGCGCATCGGCGGGCGAGTAGACGGTGCCGTGGTAGAAAATGTGATTGATGCCGTTGACGAAGAGGCGGTCGATCTCGGGTTTGGCGAAGGCGAGGGCGACCTTCCAGTGTTCGCGCAACCACGTGCAGGTTTCGCTTGAGATGAGCGGATGACCCATCACGTGACCGGCGGAGGAGGCCAACTGCATCACGAGGGGTTCAGGCAGATCGTCGGCGGCGCGCACCTCGTTCAGGTTGCGGCGCAGGCCGGGGATCGGAAAGGGGGTCGAGCCGAACGTCTCGGTCTCGGGGATGTCGACCGCGCCGTAGAGATCGAGCAGATTGGCGGGGGCTCCGTGGGACTGGTTGCGCACGATCCAGCCGTGTTCGTGAGACCAGTCCCGCCACGTTTCGAGGTAGCTGAGGTGCAAGGCCGACAGCGTGGAGCGGTAGTCGGACTTCAGGCGACCGAGGGTGTCTTGATCGGTCGGCTTTCCGCCGGTGAGCTCCGCGGCGTAGTCGTTGATCGAATACCCATGCAGGGCGGTGAAGGTATCGGCCAATTTCGGCGTCCACTCGGCGCCGTAGTATTCGAAGGAGTCGTGGAACTGCGCGCGCACGAGGTCGCGGGGGAAATCGGCAAACGCCTCCGAGAACGGCGCGAGGTAGTGCGCCAGTGCCGTGGGCGAATACGGGTCGATGACGAGGCCTTCGCCGCCGGGGCCGGCGCGTTTGACCTTCATGTTGGTGGGCTTGCCGGTCAGGTGGCCTTCCTGCCCGGCGAGCCGGTGGGAACCGTCGGCCGGTTTCACCCAAGGGCCACCGAAAGGCCAGCCGGTGCCGGTGGCCATATCCATGCCGAGACCGAGCCGGCGAGCTTCCTCGCCGGTCGTGCGCAACGCCGCCATCCAAGCGGGGGAGAGGTAGTCGAGGTAGCGGCTTTCGGCGCCTTTCGCGCCATAGATCGGGGTGATCTCGACGCCGCCCAAGCCGGCCTCCGCAAACTGATTCAGCTGGGCGGTCAGGTTGGTTTCGTCGACCGCGCTGCCGGGCCACCACCACCGGGTCCACGGGCGGGTCTCGGGGGAAATCTCCGGCCACGGATCGGTCGCGCGGACGTTGGGCAGACAGCAGGAAACGGCGCAAAGTCCGAGCAGGCGGAGGGGCGGGCGGGGCATGAGAAACTTGAATACAAGGTCGGCTCGGGGAGGCGAATCGGACCGCAGGCGGACAGTAAAAGCCAAGATTCGGGCTCCTTTCTCGGACTGTCCGGTTTTACCTCGGGTGGCTTCGGGCGGCGACTAGGCGTTGCTTCCCCTCCCACCCCGAGTGGTTGTTCGCCCCGTTGTCTTCTCACCCCTTCACCGCAGCGATGCGTGACTCGGTCGTCGGCTGAAAACGAGATGAACGCCGCCCGGTTTCACCTTACTCGATGAACCCGCCCCCTCGTTCTTCTCTCCCTCGTGTCGCGCTGATCGGTATCTCCGGCTACGGAACCGTGCACTTGAATCTCGCGCGCGACTGTCGTGATCGCGGCGAACTCGTGATCGTGGCCGCCACGGTGATCAACGTGGACGAAGTGCCCGCAGAGGTGGAGGATTTGAAGCGGGGCGGCTGCGAAATCTTTTCCGATTACGAGGCCATGTTGGCCGCGCATGCCGGTCGTATAGACCTGTGTCTCGTGCCGACCGGCATTCATTGGCATGCCCGCATGACCATCGCCGCGCTGGAGGCCGGGGCCAATGTTCTCGTCGAGAAACCGCTGAGCGGCGTGATGAGTGAAGTGGCGGCGGTGCAGGCGGCTGAGCGAGCGGCCAACCGTTTCGTGGCGGTCGGTTTTCAAGACTACTACGAGCCCGGCACGGCGTGGTTGAAGCAGCACCTGCTCGACGGTGCGATCGGTCCGCTGAAGACGATTCGTTTCCTCGGCATGTGGCCGCGGCCGCGCAGCTATTTCAAACGGAACGGCTGGGCGGGAAAACTGCGTCTCGGCGAGCAGGCCGTGTTCGATTCGCCGTTGAGCAATGCGTTCGCTCACTTCGCGATGCTCAGTCTGTATTTCGCCGGTCGCACGCTGCACGGCGTCACTCCGACGGAGCTGATCGATGGCGAGCTGTTCCGTGCCAATGATATCGAAACATTCGATACGGCGATCGTGCGTCTGCGTTCGCCGGAAGACGTGGCGTTGTGGTTTGGCGTGACCCATGCCTGTCATGGCACGGTCGAGCCGGAAATCATGATCACGGGCGAGCAGGGCACGGCCGGTTGGCGCTATGAGCAGGAGGCGTGGTGGAGTGGGGCGGATGGCGTGGTGCATCGGCTCGCTTTGCCAGACGCGCACGGTGCCCGGCGGTCGATGATGGCGCGCACGTTGCGTCGTTTGTCCGATCCCACGGCGGCGGTCTGCACGACGGAACTCGCCGGGCGCCACACGCGGATGGTGGAGGCGCTGCACGCGGGAATTCCCGTAAAGAACTTTTCGACGGATCACGTGGTGTGGTCCGGTGACGGCGATGCGGCGATCCCGGCTGCGGAAGGATTTGAGCAGGCACTGCTGGCCGCGAGCCGCAGTGGTTCCCTGCTCGCGCCAGACGTCGTTGCGGTCGAAGCCGCCTCTGCTGCCAGCACCCGTTAAAACCTGTGTCACGAGATTTTGGATATCGTTCAAACCGATTGACTCGGACTGTCAGATTGAGCCATGATTGTGCTGCGTTCCGACGTTTGGCCAATCTGAGCCGCAACCCAGAACATTTGCCGCCGTTTTCCCCCGGCGTTTCCACCCCCATCCCCCAGCCTCTGTTTCCCGAATTCGCTCCGCGTCTCTGACGACCCACTGTCTCCGGATATCGCGAAGTCATATCTCACCCCAAGTATAACCATGAACAAAAACACCATGCCTACCCGAGCTTGGCGCGGCCGTCTACCCACGGCGCTGCTAAGCTTTTTGTTGAGCACGCCGGCCTTTGCGCAGGCGACCAACACTGCCCAGCCACCCTCGGAAGACCAAGCAAACGCGGCGGCTGACGACGCCATCTTGCTCTCGCCGTTCCAAGTCGACTCCACCCAGGACAAGGGCTACTTCGCCCAGAACACCTTGGCCGGTAGCCGTCTCCGCACCAACATCTCCGACCTCGGCTCGTCGATCACCGTGATCACGGCCCAACAGCTTGAGGATACGGCGTCAGTTGATATCAATGACGTGTTTCGCTACGAGGCGAATACGGAGGGTTCCTCCACCTACACGCCGAGCGTTCAGTCGCTCCGCAACGATGGCGTGGTCGACGTCAACGCCGGCTTCACGGCGGGATCGAGCGGTTCGCCGCAGACCAATGCCGGAGCCAACCGCGTGCGTGGTATCGGCGTTCCCGGATCGTCGTGGAACTACTACCCGTCCGTTGGGCAAGTGCCGTTCGACGCTTACAACTTGCAGTCGATTGAGATCAGCCGCGGCCCCAACTCCATGCTGTTCGGCATGGGCAGCCCGGCCGGTATCGTGAACCAAATGTCGTCGCAAGCGGTCCTCAACCGTAACTCGCAGTCCGCGGCGTTCCGCACCGACAGCTACGGTTCCATTCGCGCGAGTGCTTCGTTCAACCAAATGGTTCTCGAGGATAAGCTCGCGGTCTTTGGCGCGGTCCTCGTCGACAACAAGGAGTTTGAGCGCAAGCCCTCCTACGACGACTCCACGCGTTACTACGGCGCCGTGACCTTCCGCCCTTTCCAAAAAACCATCCTGCGTGGTTTTGTGGAGTCCTACGAGAACGACAACCGCCGTCCGAACACGCTCACGCCGCGTGACTCGGTCACGGAGTGGCGCTTGGCTGGCATGCCGGCTTACGACCCGACCACGGGTAAGATCATCAAGACTCAGACGGGTGAATACATGGGCACGCTCGCGCTGCGGGCCGGCTCGCCCCGGATCGCGGAAACGCAGGCCTACATCGAGTCCCTGCCGAACTACGATGCGTCGAAATGGAATGCCGCTCGCACGGCCTATAACGGCGTGAACATCTACGGTGGCGGTGCGTTGACCAATGTTGATTCCGCCCTCTACACGCCGGGCCTGAGTCTCGCCACGACCTCCCGTCCGATCATGCAGATCGATGACGGCAACGTGATGAACTACTTCTACGCCCAGTCTGATCGCTACCGTCAGGTCTTCGGCACGCCGACCAACCCG
The DNA here is from genome assembly GCA_963974355.1 of uncultured Opitutaceae bacterium. Lineage (GTDB taxonomy): Bacteria > Verrucomicrobiota > Verrucomicrobiia > Opitutales > Opitutaceae > Actomonas. Next base: position 12,417 of record CAXBDS010000040.1, on the reverse strand, counting down.
GCCGCCAACGCGGCGGTTTATCCGGCCACGGAAGCCGAGATCTTTGCGGATCCCGTCAACGCCGCCGGCTACGACACCGCTTGGTCGCAATCGCAGTTCTGGTCCGCGACCGGGAACGGCGTCGGCAGCTACAAGTATTCCGGTGTGACCGACAAGGCCATTTACGACTGGACCGATATCAACGTCCTCCAGATGAACTTCGGCCACGACGAGAACCTCACTTACAACCTGGAGCTTGAGCAGGAGATCCTCCCGACCCTGAACTTCTCGGCCGGCTGGTTCCGCCAGGAGTTTGAGTCCGTCACCAACTACACGGTTTCCCAGCTGAACGTCGCCACGCTCTTCGTCGACACGAACCTGAAGCTGCCGGACGGCCGCGCGAATCCTTACTTCGGCCAGACTTACGTGGAGGACTTCGATCCCGACCAATTCGTCAACACGCAGGACAACGACAACTATCGTGCAATGTTGGCCTGGACGCCTGATTTCACGCAGAACTCCAACTGGACCAAGTGGCTCGGTAGCCACCAGGTGATCGGTCTCGCGACCCGCACGGAGTCGACCACCAGCCTGATCCGTAAGCGTTGGTATGTCATCGATAGCGATGAAGCCTCCAACCGCACCATCCTGTTCTCGAAGAACCCGAACAACAACGCCGACGGCTCTCCGACCGGTTGGAACCGCCAGAACCGGGGTGTTCACCGCCTCTACTACTTGTCCAATCCCGGCAGCCAGCCTTACGGCGCGGTCACCGACTCTTCCGGCGAGTTCAACAACTCGGTCTACAATGGTCGCATGCAGTATTACGACTATGACGCCAAGGGTTACCGCACCCTCGGAGTGACCGGTGGTTTCATCGACATGGACGCGACCACGGGCCGTTCGCAACGCGTGATCGACTCGATCAGCGCGGGTATCACCAGCCGCCTGTGGGATGATCGTCTGATCACCACCTTCGGTGTCCGTAAGGACAAGTATAAGGCTCGGGGCACGACCACGGGCGCGATCACCGACGAGGATGGCAATCAAATCGCTCCCGGCATGACCAACCAAGAGAAGTGGGTCGATGGTGTCCTGCAAACGGATACGATCTTCAACCGCTGGAACCGTTGGGATAAGCTCGAGGGCACCACCAATACCACCGGCGCCGTGTTCCGTCCGTTCCGTAACTGGGATGGCATTGAGCAACGCGCAGCCGAGGGCTCTCAATTCGCTCAGTTCATCAGCAGCCTTGGCTTCAGCTACAACAAGTCCGACAACTTCAACCCGCCGGACGCCGCGCAGGTGGATGCGTTCGGCACGCCGTTGCCCAAGCCGACCGGTGAAGGTGAAGACTGGGGTGTGCAGTTCTCGCTCTTCGACAACAAGCTGTTTGCTCGCGTCAACTGGTTCCAAGCGACCAACGAGAGCGAGCGCACGAATCCCGGCACCTCGATCAGCCGTTTGACGGGTAATATCGACACGACGCTCTTCCGTAACTGGGCCCGCACGATCGCCTTGATCAACATGGGTCGTGATCCGACGGATACGACGAACTTCGACTCCAACCTGACGCCTGCGGAAGAAGATGCCGTGCAGGCGGCCGCTGCGAAGATCTGGCAGCTGCCCGCTTACACCTACTACGACGACATCGGTTCGATCTACGCCACGCGTTCGGCCGAGGCCAAGGGTGTTGAAGTTCAAATCACCTACAACCCGATCCCGAACTGGACGATGAAGTTCACGGGCGGCCAGCAGGAGACGACCTACGCCAACGTGCTGAAGGAGTTCGATGCCTGGTATGCCGAGCGTAACCCCGTCTGGTCCTCGGCAAAGGCCACCGACTACCTGCTGCCCGAGTATCAGCAGTATAACAGCTACACCACCACCGGTGGCCGCGAGGTGCTCTTGGGCAACTTCTACCAGAGCTACGGTTACAACTCCGCTGTCACGCTGGGTGACGCCTTTGGCAACGAAAGCGTCCAGCAATACTACGACAACGTTGTGACGCCGCAATACGCCGTCGCTCGTGACCTCGAAGGCCAGGCCGCTCCCGGCCAGCGCAAGTATCGTTGGTCCTTCCTCACGAACTACTCCTTCGACGAAGGCATGTTCAAGGGCTTCTCGGTCGGCGGCAGCCAGCGTTGGGAAGACAAGGCCGTCATCGGTTACTACGGCAAGGTCAACCCGGGTAATGGCACCGACCTGACGCTGTCCGATACGTCCCGTCCGATCTACGACGAAGCCAAGTCCTACACTGACCTGTGGGTGGGCTACGGCCGCAAGATCTGGAACGGCAAAGTGGGCATGAAGATCCAGTTGAACGTCGCCAACGTCTTCGAAGACGGCGGTCTGCAAGTGGTCGGCGTGAACTACGACGGTTCGCCCAGCTCCTACCGTATCATCGATTCCCGTCAGTTCGTGCTGACGACGAAGTTCGACTTCTAAGGCATCTCGCCCGACGCCCCGCGCGTCCCGCCTGATTCCCTCGATGCCCCGGCGCTCTTCGCGCCGGGGCATTTTTTTGGTCCATTTCCGACGGGGAGGGTGCTTGGCCACCGTGCGGCGGACTTGTAGCCGGACTGTCAGAATCCGGTCACGTTGCCCCGTCGGGGCGGCCCCGGCTTGCTCCCTTTTCCTGTTCGCCGTGGTCCAAAATCCTCGGCACTCGCCCACCCGTGACCTTAGGGTCGTGCTTCGGCCGTATTACCCCAACCCCACGTCCTTTTCTTTATGTATTTCGGCAGCCTTCACATCGTCGACTTGCTCGTCATCATGGCCTACCTCGCGGTGGTCATCTACATCGGGCGCCGCGCGGCCGCCGCGTCTCACTCCGAGGAGGGTTACTTCCTCGCCGGCCGCAAACTCGGCAAGCTCTACCAGTTTTTCCTGAATTTCGGTAACGCGACCGACGCCAACGGTGCCGTGAGCACCGCCAGTCTCGTTTACCAGAAGGGGGCCTCAGGCGTCTGGCTCTCGTTGCAGACGCTTTTCATGAATCCCTACTATTGGTTCATGAACGCATGGTTCCGGCGCGTGCGTCTCGTGACGGTGGCCGACTTGTTTGAAGATCGCTTCGGCAGCAAGTCGTTGGCGCGTTTCTACGCCATCTTCCAGATCGTCGCGACGGTCATTGTCATCATCGGTTTCGGCAACCTTGTCGGCTATAAGGTCAGCGCTTCGCTGCTCGTAAAGCCCGAGGCCAAGTGGACGGCCACCGAAGCCGCGTCGGTCGCGGGTTACCACGAATACCGGGCCCTGGAAAAGACGTCGCTCACCGAGGCGATCACGCCCGTGCAATCCACCCGTCTCGACGAGCTGCGCGAGATGAACAAGCGCGGCGAGCTGCGCAGCACCATCTCCTGGCTCGATAGCGCTTCGGGCAAGTGGATGTATTACATCATCTATACCTTTATCGTCGGCTTTTACATCGTGATGGGCGGCTTGGAGGCGGCGGCGGTCAACGAAGCGTTCCAAGGCACGCTCATCGTCATCTTCTCCATTATTCTGATCCCCTTCGGACTGAGCGCGATCGGCGGCTGGTCGGCGTTGGGCGAGAAAGTGCCTCCCGATATGTTTAATCTGCTCGGGGGCGGTGGAGTAGGAAGTATCGGCGGGTGGGAACTCGTCGGCATCTTCCTCATCTCCCTCATTCAGATTCATGGCATCATCGGCAACATGAGCGTGTCGGGCTCCGCGAAGAACGAGTTCGCCGCCCGCTTTGGCGCCGTCTCCGGCACGTATGCGAAGCGCGTGATGATCATCCTCTGGGCCTTCTGCGGCCTGATCGCGATCGCCCTCTACCAAGGGGCCGACAAGCTTTCCGATCCCGACTCCGCGTGGGGCACGATGGCGCTGCAACTCCTGAAGCCCGGCATGCTCGGTCTCATGATGGCGGGTCTGCTCGCGGCCAACATGTCGACCATCGCCTCGCAGACCATGGCGGTCTCGGCGCTCTTCACCCGCAATGTTTACGGCTACCTCGTGCCGAACGCGACGTCGAAGCAAATGGTGCGCACCGGTCGCATCGCGATCGTCTTCATCCTCGCGACGGGCGTCTACGCTGCGGCCAACATGAGCGATGTCTACTCGGTCGTGCAGCTGTTGCTCACCGTCAACGTGCCGTTCGGTGCGGCGGTCATGCTGATCTTTTTCTGGCGTAAACTTTCGCTCACCGCCGTCTGGTCGGCCGTGATCGCCTCGGCGTTGCTCAACATCATCGTGCCTTCGATGATCGCGCCGTCGATCGATTCGATCGCGCACAGCCCGACGCTCACCTCCGAGACGACCTTCGCCGGCCGGCCGGTGCCGGTGTTCTTCGAGCGCGTGGTGCGAGAAGTGCCGAGCGATCCGACCAGCGCGTCGATCGGCGAAGGCCGCTTCCACCTCGAACTCGTTGTCCTGGATAAGCTCGGCGTCAACGTGGCCTCGTTCTCGCCGAGCGGCCGCAACGCCGCCCGCTTCGTTTACGACGGTCTGTTCCCGTTCTTCGTTTTGATCATCGTCAGCCTCTTCACCCGCAAGCCGGATCAGGAGCGCACCGATCTCTTCTTCGGCAAGATGAAGACGCCGGTCGGCGCGACGCTGCCGCTCGAAGCGCAGGCGATGGAAGAGACCGCCGCCCATCCGCGCCGCTTCGACGACACGAAGTTGCTCGGGGCCAATTCCAGTTGGGAATTCACCCGCTGGGACAAGGTCGACGCCATCGGCTTCATCGCTTGTCTCGCGGTGTCCTTCGGCATCTTGGGCGCCTTCTGGATGGTGCTGCGCTGGGCGTCGGGCAACGCGGTCTGACATGGCCGTGGCACGCGTGTGGTCGGCTGTCGTCCTCGCCGTCGGGCTGACGTTGTCGGCCGGCGCGACGCCCCGAGAGTTTATCTTCGGCCGCGGGGGAGACACGCCGCCCCCGGCCGCCGGGGTGGTCCATCCCGGCACGACGTGGGACGTCGCGCGCGGCTATGGGCTGGAGCCGGATTTCACCGTCGCCGAAACCGATTCGAGCCTGGGCGGGACCACGCCGTTTTATTTCACGGTCGCGGTGCCGGCCGAGGGCAACTACCGCGTCACCATCACGCTCGGTGACGCCGAGGCCGCGACGTCCACGACCGTCAAAGCCGAGTTGCGACGACTGATGGTCGATCGCGTGGACACGGTGCCGGGCGAATTCGTGCGCCGGACGTTTATCGTCAACGTGCGCTCACCCCGCATCGCGGCCGCGCCCGGCGTGGAGACCGGGCGGGTCAACCTGAAGGCGCCGCGCGAAACGACGCAGGAATCGTGGGCGTGGGACGATGCGATCACGCTCGAGTTTAACGGCAGCGCACCGCACGTGCACGGGATCGCCATCGAGCCGGCACCGGAGCTGACGACGATTTTCCTGCTCGGCGACTCCACGGTGTGCGATCAGTCACGCGAACCGTTTACGAGTTGGGGGCAGATGCTGACCCGCTTTTTTGCGCCGACGCTGGCCGTCGCCAATCACGCCGAGTCGGGCGAAACCTACCGCGATTCGATCGGTCGTCGTCGGCTCGACAAGGTCATCAGCGTCATGCGCCCTGGTGATTACCTGTTCATGCAGTTCGGGCACAATGACCAGAAGCAGATCGCGGCCGGCACGGGCGGGCCGTTCACGACCTACGCGGAGGAGTTGCGCACGCACATTACCGCCGTGCGCCGGGTCGGTGGTATCCCCGTGGTGGTGACGCCGATGGAGCGTCGCGGCTTCGAGGCGGATGGTTCGGTGACGCCGTCGCTGGCCGACTACGCCGCGGCGGCCCGCCAGGTGGCGGCCGAGGAAGACGTTGCCCTGATCGATCTCAACGCGGTGAGTCGCACGCTCTACGCCGCGCTCGGCGAGGAGGTTTCCGCGTCGGCGTTTGCCGCGCCCGAAGGCCGGCAGGACAACACGCATCACGACAACTATGGCGCGTGGCTGATCGCCGCTTGCGTGGTGGATGAACTGCGCTCGGCGGGGCCGGCCGTCGCGATTCACCTCCGCGAGGATCTCGCGCCGTTTGACCCGGCGCATCCACCTTCGGCGGCGGCGGTCTTCGTGCCGCCCAGCCCGCTCGTTACCGCTCAACGTCCGCTCGGCAACTAACCCGCTTCCTTTGCTTTACCCCGCTGTTTCCCATGAACCGTTTCCCTTGGATCGCTGCCTGCCTGTTGAGCCTGTTTTCTCTATCGGCGCGCGCCGCTAGCGACGTGTTCCTCTTCACTTACTTCATCGGCAACGGCGAAGACGGCCTGCACCTGCTGTGGAGCGAAGACGGGTTCAAATGGGAACCGATCCAAGCCGGTCATAGTTTCCTCACACCCGAAATCGGCTCGAAGGAAAAACTCATGCGCGACCCCTGCGTCGCGCGCGGGCCCGATGGCACTTACCACCTGGTGTGGACCTCGGGTTGGAACGAACAAGGCATCGGCTACGCGTCGACTCGCGACTTCGTCACTTGGAGTGCGCAGCGCGAGATTCCCGTCATGGCGCATGAACCCACCGCGCGGAATTCCTGGGCACCGGAAGTGGTCTACGATGACGCGGCGAAGGCGTTCCTGATCTTTTGGGCGACCACGATTCCGGACCGCTTTCCGGCCACCGCCGGCTCTTCGGAGAGCGGTTACGACCACCGGATGTATGCGACGACGACGAAGGATTGGCAGACGTTTACGCCGACCCGTTTGTTTTATGACCCCGGTTTCAGCGTGATCGACGCGACCTTCCTGCGTGCGCCCGAGGGGCTGCGTTGGATCGTGAAGGATGAAACGGTGAACCCGCCGAAGAAGCATTTGCGGATCGCCCGCGCCGAGACAGTGCAGGGGCCGTTTGGCGAGCTCTCCGCGCCGATCACGCCGCCCGGCCTGTGGGTCGAGGGTCCGACTGCCGTGATGGTCGACGGGGCCGCCGTCATCTACTACGACGCGTATCGCACCAAACACTACGGGGCGTTGCGCTCGGCCGACTTGGCGCATTGGGAGGACGTTTCGGATCGATTGGTCATGCCGTTCGAGGGCACGAAGGAACGCGTGCGCCACGGCACGATTATTTCGGTGCCGCGCGAGCTGGTCGATCACCTCAACTCCGCCCCAGCGGCTGGTGTCCGCAACCCCTAGGATGCGCCCGGAGCGATCAATCGACGACCCGGGCGCGCCACACTTCGAGGCTGTGCACGCGGTAGCGGCTCAAGACGGTGCGGAAGCCGAACCAGCCGCGGGTAAGCGGCGCCGGATCGGCGAAGTCGAAGATCATTTCCCCGTCACGAATGAACTGCGCCCGGCCAGCCGCGGCGATCAGCTCGATATCGTAGACGTGATCGCCTTTCAGCATGAACGACGGAGCGCTCAAGTCATGCGAGGGGACCAGCGGGCGCGCTCCGGTGCCATCGTAGCGGCGAAAGCGCGTCGTGGTGTTGGCGTTGCCGCCATAGCCGACGTAGTAGAGGCGCAGGTTGTCGTAACTGCCGAACTTACCCGTGCGCGGATGGCCGGCGTAGAAGAGATCGTCCGGGTGGGTCGGGTCGCTCGCCATCCAGAAGCAGTTCAGATCGGACACGCGACCGCGGCCTTCGATCTCGACCTTGAATTTGATGATCACGGGCGCATCGAAGGCCTGCTTCAACCAGACCGTGCAGCCCGCCTGGTCTGCGATGAGCAAGGTGCCGTGGTCGAGGGTGACGGTGCCGCCCGGCTGTTGCTCGACCACCCAGTCCTCTGCCAACGCCTGCGAGAAATCGGCGCGATACAGCAGCTCGGCGGGTTCGGCGGCCGGCGTGCCGGCGGACAAGCACACCGCGAGCAGCGGGACAAAAAAAGCGATGGGGGTGATGCGCATGGGCTTAGCTCTGCTAAATTATCCGGCGGGCGCAAACCTCGGCGTCTCAAACCGTCCGCGTCCGTCTAGTCGCGTCTTCCCTCGCTTCCGGCTCCAACCTTCCTTTCCCATGAAAATGACCCAAATGATGACGGCAGCCCTGTTGGCTGCGACCGTGGCCTTGGCGCAAACGCCGGCCCCGGATCTCTCCTCCAACCCGGCTCCCGAGCACGGCGAGATCAACCCCGCCCTGCCGACCTTGTTTGTCGCAGGCGACTCGACTGCGGCGAAAAACAACGGCAACCCGATCCAGGGGTGGGGTGAGCCATTCAAGGACTTCTTTGATCCGGCGGCCGTCAACGTGGTGAACCGCGCGCGGGGTGGTCGCAGCAGCCGCACCTTCATCACCGAAGGCCTCTGGGCCGGCATCCTTGCCGACTTGAAGGCGGGCGACGTGGTGCTGATCCAGTTCGGGCACAACGACGGCGGCGCGATCAACGAAGAACCCCCCGGCTCGAACCGCCCGTTGCGTGCGCGCGGGTCGTTGCCCGGCCTCGGGGACGAGACGGCGGAAATCGACAATGCCGTGACGCATCAGCACGAGGTTGTGCGCACGTTTGGCAGCTACGTGCGGCAGATGGTGGCCGACGTCGAGGCCAAGGGGGCGACGCCGATCGTGATGTCGCCGACCGTGCGCAACATTTGGAAAGACGGCGTCGTCGAGCGCGGGACCGGCCGTTACCGGCAGTGGAGCCGCACGATCGCCGCGCAGGCCAAGGTGCCTTTTCTCGATCTCACGCGCATCGTGGCGGATCTCTATCAGGAGCTCGGGCCGGAGGCCGTGGACGGGCTCTATGGCCCTGACCACACGCACAACAACACGCCGGGCGCGCAGTTCACCGCGATCCAAGTTGTATCCGGTTTGAAAGGACTGCGGAGCAAATCCGTCGACGTGAAGCCCTGGTTGTCCGCCATGGGCCAGGCGGTGCGTCAGGACCAGATTGGCTGGCTGGCCCTGCCGGAGCCGGCTGATGCCGACCTGCCGACGGTGTTTCTCATCGGCGACTCGACCGTGCGCAACGGTGGCGGCGTGGGTGACGGCGGCCAGTGGGGCTGGGGCGAACCGCTCGCCAAAGACGTGTTGGACCCCGCCTCGATCAACGTCGTTAATCGCGCCATTGGCGGCCTGAGCAGCCGCACGTTTTTCAGCCAAGGGCACTGGGAGCGCACCCTCACGATGCTGAAGCCCGGCGATTGGGTGGTGATGCAGTTCGGGCACAACGATCCCGCCCCCTACAACGACATCAGCCGCGCGCGCGGCACCATCAAGGGCACGGGCGACGAGGCGATTCCAGTGGATAACCTGCTCACCGGCAAACTCGAGATCGTGCACAGCTACGGCTGGTATCTGCGACGCTACATTCGCGACGCCAAGGCCAAGGGAGCGATCCCGGTCGTCTGCACCTTTATCCCACGCAAGTCGTGGAAGGACGGCAAAGTGGTGCGCGACTCGGGCGGTTACGCCGGCTGGGCTCGCACGATCGCGGAAGAGGAAGGCGTGCAACTCATCGACCTTAACGAGCTCGCGGCGGCGCGTTACGACACGATGGGCGAGGCGGCGGTCGAGCCGATGTTTGCCGATCCACACACGCACACGAGTTGGGCGGGCGCGGAGATCAACGCCCGGATCGTCGGCGAAGCGCTGACGGCATTCCCCCAATTTCCGGGTAAATTGCAGCACCAGTAATCCGCCGTGCAGCGGTGATGGCGGGGCCGGCGGCAACGGCAGGCCCCGCGCAGGATCGCGGCACGATCAGGCTTTGGCCGTCTTGGCTTTCTTGCGGGCCTTGGTGGCTTTGGTCGGTTTTTGGGGGGCGGGGGCGGCAATCGGGGTCGTGCTGCTTTTATGGGCCAGCAGGGTTTTCCCTTCGACCCATTTGGCCGGGATGGTGGTGAGCGACGGTTGCGGGGATTCGCCCATTTCGTTGTGAAGCAACTGGGCGGTGACGAGTTCCGCCGCACGATAGCCGAGCTGATCGGCCTGGAAGTCGAGCGAGGCGCAATCGGGGGTCGCGCGCAACGAATTCAGGCACACAAAACCCACGTCTTCGGGCACCCGATGACCCGCTTCCCGGAGCCATTTCAGCCCTTCCACTTCGTGTCCGATGACCACGTCGGGGCGGTGCGTCTCGAACCACTCCATGAACGCTTCACGGGTCGTTTCTCGCACGCGCAGAGGGGGCACCGGTTCCACTTCGGGCAGGTAGGATTGCAGGGCCATGAACGCGCCCTCCCAGCGGTATTGCAGGCGCTCATCGAGCGGCACATCCATGAACAAGCCCGGCCGGCGATAGCCGCGTCGGTGCAGCTCCTGCAGCAGCGCCACCATCGAACGATAGTGGTCCGAGCACACACAGTGCAGCGGCGGTTGGTTGATGAAATAGTCCGTGTAGACGCCGGTGAAGCGCGTCCAATCCAGGGCGGAAAAATCGGGAAATCCCATGGCGGGCAGCAACACGAGGGCTTTGATGCCGCGCGCCTGCAGGATCGAGTCGAGCCGGCGCATCGTCATGCCTTGGGGACCCACGTCGAATTTCTCAACCTTGAAGCCGAGATCGGCGGCCCGGCGATGGATGCCCACCATGAGCGCATCGGTATAGTGTGCGGCGTTGGGCGGGCGATTGGGCGGCACGATTTCGATGGCGCCGATCACCCCGCGGAACTCTTGTCCGCTGGAGCGTCGCAACAGGGACATTACGGTGCCGGTCAGCGGATTGCGTTGATAGCCGACCTCATCGGCGGCGGCCTTGACGCGCGCGATCGTATCGGCGCGGACGCGGGGGGAACCACGCAGGGCATCAGAGACGGTGGTGCGGGAGAGCCCTAGCTTTTTAGCGAGGGTGCGCAGAGTGGGGTTAGACATTTCCGACTGTCAGAGTTCAGGGGTGAATGACGACTTTCAACCCGAAATTTCTTCGGGCTCAAACTGTCAGGGACGTCGGTTCGTCGCTACCGGTTGCACCGCTCGTTGCGTTTAAAGGGCATTTCGCCACCCTGCCCCCTATGATTCGTCGCGCTTTTGTCATGTCCGTGCATCCCGGCCACGAAGCCGAATACGAGCGGAGACACCGCCCGATTTGGCCCGAGCTGGAGGCCGTGTTGAAATCACACGGCACGCACAACTATTCGATCTTTCTCCTGCCGGAGACCCGCCAGCTCTTTGCGTATGCGGAGATCGAGGACGAGGCCCGATGGAACGCCATCGCCGCGACCCCCGAGTGCCAAAAATGGTGGGTGCACATGGGCGATGTGATGCCGTCGAATCCGGATCACAGTCCGGTGGCCGCGCCGCTGCGCGAAGTGTTTCATCTCGATTAACCCCCCTCGGCGTTCGTCGCCCGCTGGCCCGCGCATTGGCGGGCCGTTTGTCACCGTCCCACTCGTATCCATGAACCCCATTACCCGTCGCAATTTCGTGCGCTCCGCGGCGCTCGCTACGGCCGGCACGCGCCTCATCAATTTTCTCCCGGCCGCCACGGTCGCGCCGCGGCCCGTCGCGGCCGTGATGCCCAAGGCCAGCAAGCCGGGCGCCGCGCCGGTGCGCTGGATCGACGGAGCCGGTCCGCCGGTGCCGGCCGGCACGACGTGGGGCGTCGCCTGGGCGGAGGGTAGTCATAAAGCCGATACGGCGTGGGCGCTGCATGCCGCCGACGGCACGCCGGTGCCGGTGCAGTCGTGGCCCCTCGCGACTTGGCCCGATGGGTCCCTGAAATGGTCGGGGCACGCCATTCCCGCCGATGCGCCGGCCTTTGCGACGGGCGAACTCTCGCCCGGCACCCCGGCCGCGCCGGCGCATGCGCTTCAGATCAAGGAGTCGGGGGATACGATTGAAATCGATACCGGCGTGATCCGTTGCGTGCTCAACCGCCAGGGCGGCCGGTTGGTGAAGTCGATCAGGCGGGACGGCGCCGAGATCGCTCGCGACGGGCGCTTGATTTGCCAGCTCGACAATCGCAGCCAGCCCGGCGTGACCCGCGAGGTGGCGTTCGAGGGGGAAATCGAGTCGGCTGTGGTCGAAAACTCCGGTCCGGTGCGGGCGGTGGTGAAGTTTGAGGGCAAACATGCCGGTGGCGACCGCAAGTGGATGCCGTTTGTGGTGCGCCTCTACTTTTACGCGGGGGGCGACGGTATTCGCGCGCTGCATACGATCATCTTTGACGGCAACGAGGACGAGGATTTTGTCAGCGCGCTGGGCCTGCGCGTGACGGTGCCCCTGCGCGGCGAGTTCTATGACCGCCACATTCGTTTCGCCGGGCCGGATGACGGCGTTTTCGGCGAGGCGGTGCGGGGAATCACCGGCCTGCGGCGCGATCCGGGCAAGGCGGTGCGGGACGCGCAGTTCGCCGGCGCGGCGACCCCACCGATCGGCGAGTGGGCGGAGAGCGTGTCGTCGCGGTTGGAATACATCGCGGCCTACGACGATTGGACGCTCGTGCAGCGGAATGCCGATGGCTTCGACATCCGCAAGCGCACGCAGGAGGGCTACACTTGGCTCACCTCGGCGCAGGGGCGCCGGGCGGGTGGGCTGGCCTACATTGGCACGCCGCGGGGCGGGGTGGCGGCCGGCATCA
>CAXBDS010000039.1:0-32605 GCA_963974355.1 uncultured Opitutaceae bacterium | reverse complement strand
GTAGGTGGCCCGGCGCAGGCAGGACAGCATGTGAAACAGCGCCCACTCGGCGACGATGCGGCTGATCGAACCGCCCCAGTTCGTGAGCAACAGGCCGTCCTCAAGATGACGACGGGTGACGAGCTTCTTTACGGAGCCGCAGAGATAACACACGTAGCGCAGATTCGACGGCAGCGGGTCGGGCAGCAGCGGGGTTTTCCACGCGGCGATCAGGACCTCAGGGTTGAAGGCTTCGAGCTCGGCGAGGAATGCGTCGCGGTCACATGGGCTCGAGTCAAAGGCATGGTAGGTTTCGCCAATCGCCTGGAGCTCGGTTTGCAGTTCGCCGGGCAAAAACGTCTCTGTTTCGTTGGGCGTGAGGGCGGTGAAAATGGAGGCAGGACGAGCCATGACAGAAAGGGAGTTCAATCGGGGGGATAACATTCGAGCAGGGCGGACGTGGGATGAGGGGTAACGTCCAAAGCAGGCAACCCGGCGGGGATAAAAAAGGTGTCGCCGGCGGTGAAGTGATGAGTGGCTTTGCCGGTCGCGACGGTGCAGCTGCCTTCGGTCACGATCACGATGCATGGTCCCTCGGGCCGACGCTGGATCGGCGCGCGGATCTCGGAGCGACGCACGCGGAAACAAGGCGTGCGTTCGGGACCGATCAAATCGTCTTGCCACGAATCGGGGCCGAGCGCGCGACGCCGGCGCGGCGGACAGGCGGCTTCCTGTTGCACCCGGGGGGCGGGCCAAGGCGAGGTATCAAAAATGTCGAGACAGAAGGGGAGCCCGCGATTCATGAAGCGGGCGCTCTCCGGGAGGACGTAGCCACCACGTTCAAATTCAAAGCGCACCACGAGGTCGCTCGGTTCTTGAATCTCGACCAGAAAAACACCGGCCCCCAATGCGTGGGGCACGCCGCCTGGCACGACGTAGGTGTCTCCTGGCTTCACCGGAATGGGGTCGAAACACGCCTTGAGCGCGGCGATGTCCTGCCGCTCGATCATATCCTGCAACGCCTCGCGAGAGGGCGGTCGGCTGAAGCCGAGATAGATGTGCGGATCGGCCATCTCCGGTCGCGTGGCGACGACGTGATAGGCTTCGGTTTTTCCGGACGGCGAGTTGAGAAAACGTTGGGCAAAGGCCGCCGTCGGATGCACCTGAAAGTGGAGCCGAATCGAAGGGTCGAGAAACTTGACGAGCAGGCGCAGATCGGCGCCATATTTTGCCACGTGCGCGTCCCCGAGGAACCACCGGGGGTCGCGTTGCAGCAGGTCGGCAAACAGTGTCCGCTCGTCGCCGCAGACGACCTCGGAAAGACCTTCGTCGGGACCGGTCGGCGTCGGGTTGACCGCCCGGGTGCTTGACGCGATCCAATCCTCCGGAAAATGAGTGTCGGCCGGGTCGGGCTTGCCTTCGCGGCGGTCGAGCAGACGCCCGCCCTGATACGTGCGCCAGACCCGGTTGGGTGGCAGCAGGACAAGGTGATGGCGATGGGCGTCGGGCACGGTGCGAAGACGGGAGGTTGGTTAGTCGATGGATTTGCCGGCGGCGCGGCGGAGGGCGATGCCAATGGACCCGACCACCACGCCGCAGAACACAAACCCGAGGCGGCCGCTGATCGGGTTGGGAATAAGGGCGAGCGCAATGATGAAAGCGCCATAGGCCAGGCAGAGCATGCCGAGGAGACGGCCTTGGCGGAAGTCGGACGATTCGCCACCTTCTCCGGTGAAGTCGATCGGCGTCAGCATGCGCGTATAGAATGTTTCGATACGGTCGCGGGTCGGAGCGGCTGTTCTCTTCCAAAACAGGGTGGTGCCGAGGAACCACAGGGTGCCGAGGGTAACGTTGACAAAGAGGCCCGCCCCGACGGTCCAGTAGCTGCGGTCGGCGCTGCTCAGGGGCGGGAGACCATAGGTGGCCTCCAGCCAATCGGGACCCAGGAACCGCGTGGTGAGCAACGAAACAAAGAACCCGAAGAACACGGTCGACCAACCGGACCAAGGCGGGGTCTTTTTGACGAAGACGCCCAGCACCAGCGGGATGGTGTAGGGCACCGCGACTAGGGTGCCGAATTGCAGCATCAGATCAAAGAGCCCGAGATCTTTCATGCGGCTGAAGTTGAGCGCGGCGACGATGACGAGGGCCCCCATGATGCCGGTGGTGATGCGGCCGGTGAGAACGAGCTCGCGGTCGGACGCCTGAGGGCGGAGGACGGACTGGTAGAAGTTTTTGACGAAGATGCCGGCGTTGCGATTCAAGCCGCTGTCCATCGAGGACATGGTGGCGGAGAAAATGCCGCTGAGCAGCAAGCCGATCATGCCGGCTGGCATCGTGGTGATGCAGATGGCGACGAAGGCGGTTTCGGACGGGTTGCTGAGCGCCGGGAACATCGTCGCGAGATCTGGATGCACGATGCGTGCGGCCATCGGCGGGATGAACCAGATGATGGGGCCGATCGCGAAGAGGACGGCGGCCAGCAAGGCGGCCTTCCGGGCGTGGGAGCTGTCCTTCACGCACAGGTAGCGCGAGGCATCGATCAGGTTGTTGGTGGAGATGAACTGCTTCACGATGATGGCGAGCACCCAAAGCAGCATGAGCTTCGACTCGAAAATGACTCCGACATCGAGATGGCCCGCAGGGAGCTTTTCGAGGAAGGCGGTAGGTCCGCCGACATAGTTTAGCGCGAGCACGGCGGCCACGATGGTGACCGGCATGAGGATGAGAACTTGGATGAAATCGCCCGCGACGGCAGCCCAGCTGCCACCGACAAACGTCATGGCCACAACGACGATTCCGGTGACGAGAATCGTGGGCTCAAGCGGCAAGCCGAACGCGGCGGTAAGGAAGATGCAGAGACCGTTCAACCAGATGCCGGCGTAGAGCGTGCCGAGCGGGATTTGGAGCCAAGTGAACACTTGTTCGTTGGCTTTGGAGAAGCGTTCGCGGACGCACTCAATCGCCGTGATCACGCGCATCTGCCGAGCACGGGCGGCGAAGTAAACGACGTTGAAACCGAAGCCTATGGCGTTGGCGAAAAAGATGACGAAGATCGGCCATCCTTCGTCG
Organism: uncultured Opitutaceae bacterium; assembly: GCA_963974355.1. Lineage (GTDB taxonomy): Bacteria > Verrucomicrobiota > Verrucomicrobiia > Opitutales > Opitutaceae > Actomonas. The sequence continues at coordinate 29,554 of CAXBDS010000039.1, read as the reverse complement.
TAGGCCTTCGATGCGGCCCCGGTGAACGTCCAGGCGCTGAACTGGGTCATGAAGGCCGAGGCGCCGACGAGCCACCAGAGCATCTGGCCGCCGCCGCGGAAGTAGTCGCTGCTACTTTTGATGAACCGGCCAGCCAGCCACCCCATGAGCAACATGAAGAGGAAATAAAATGCGATAACGCCGTAGTCGTAACTTGTCATGGGGAGGGGTAGGGCAAGCGAAGTTTAATAATTATAAAAATCAAAGCCAAAATGATCTGAAAGCGTTGAGATCGTGTGAAATTAACCATCCCGAGTGGCGCGGGCTGCAGTTCTGGGCAAAAAAATGAACGGGCGCACGCAGAGGGATTTGCGGCGCCGGGTTGCCTGCCGGATGCGGAAACGGGCGGTATTCGGATCCCAAGAGAATCGCGTCTCTTTACGCTCTATCGGGTGGAACAGAGCGTGTTACGCGGAGTGGATCAGGTCGGGCAGGGGGCGGTTGACGTGCCGAGTGTAAGTTGCGCCGGGAGAATGACGTCGTTGAACGGCTCGTCTTCTTCGCCGGTGCAGGCCATGACGAGTCGCGCGGCGGCTGCGCCCAATTTTTCGGGATTCGAGCCGGCGCCCGTGACACGCGGTTCGTCGCGGATGTCGGTTCGCGGCGGATCCCCTCCGGCGATGCTCAGGTCGTCGGGCACCCTCAAACCGGCGCGGAGAAAGCCGCGAGCGGCGCCGTGCGCCATCAAGCTGTTGTAGCAGACGAACGCCGTCGGGAAATCCCGGCGCCGGCGGAACCCCTCGATTGCGTGGGCGGCTTCCACGCCCTCGGCCCGATCGGCTTCCCGCAGGAGCACCGTGTAGCGCTTTTCAAGGGGCAGGTTGAATTGATCCAAGGCGGCGCGGAAACCTTCGAAGCGGGTGCGGTGACGTTCGAGTTCCCGGTTGCCGCCGAGCCAACCGATGCGGCGGTGCCCTAGCTCATGGAGGTGACGAACGAGCTGCTCCATGGCTTGCGGTTCATTGCCGAGCACGGAATGCGCGAGGCCGGGGAAGCGGGCGGAAACGATGACAATCCTCCGCTCGAACCGCCGCAGCAGTTGAAGGAAAGCGGGGGAAATCTCACCGAAGATGACGACGCCCTTGAAGCTGTGTCCGGCGGAAAAGTGGCGCGTGAGTTTGGCTTCGTTGAGCTCGTCTTCCGCGCCGAGGAACGAGGTCGAGAGCTCGGCGCTTTCCAGTGTCGAGTAGAGGCCGTGCTGAATGTGTCCGAAATAGTTCCCCAAGGTGCTCAAGCGCATGGGCGCGCGCAGGATGATGCCTACCGTGCGCGGACGCCCGGCGTCGGGTGACGAGGTGAGGTTCATCCCTTTCGGGTGATACCCGCGCTTTACCGCGTGCTCCCAGATGCGGTCATAAGTCTCCGGGCTGATGCCTTGACGGCGTCCGTTCAGGACAAGGGAGACCAAGGCTTGGGACACGCCCAGCTCTTTGGCCAACTGGGTTTGGGACATCTTGCGCGGAGGCGGCACGAGGAAGGGTTTTAATAATTACGATGCAATTTCAACGTATTATTAAATCCACGATGCGTCTTGCATCGCGGACGGTCCGAATGCGAGTCCCGTGCCGGGGGGGAGGTCTGCGTAACAGCGGTTCGGGCGAAGTTCAACTATCTGTTGGATATGAGTTAGTTATATAACCAGTAGCGCCGGCTTTGCTGCTGATAGATCGCGGCGCTTTGGTGCCAGCGAGCCAACCATGTGCCCACATCCAAACGCGCGCCTTCGCGCCGCAGCGCATCAACGAAGGCTTCCGAGCCGACATGCTTGATGAAGCCGTTGACCTGCCCGTTGGGCGCATCGGCGAAGGGGTTGCCGCGCTCGAAGACGCAGGCGAGCCGCATGAGGTGGAAGTTAAGCTCGGTTGGATTCCATGCGTTCCAATCGGTGATTTCGATGTAGAGGCCGGGCACCGGTTTGCCTTGGCGATTGGGCACATTGATCCGTTGCAGGGTGATGCCGGGAATGTGGAGGGCATTGATCTCGCGTTCGACGATTTCAATCGGCGTGCCGCGATGAGAAATGCCACGGAAGGGATACAGCGGACCGGGAAAGCCGTGGCTGAATCCGCCGATATAGGTGCCGAGGCCCGTCATCGGGTAGCCGACCACCGCGCCAAAATCCGGCACGTAAGGGGAGGTTGGAATCCACTTCAGACCGGTTTCCGGCCACCGCATGTCGCGGCGCCACCCCTGCATCGGCACGATGCGCAGCACACCGCGGGCTCGCACCTCGTCGGGGACATTCATCACGTTCGGAATGTTCATCACCCCCGGCGCTTCCTTGGCCATGCGGGCGAGTTCGCCGATCGTGAGACCGTGCACATAAGGCACGCGGAAGGCGCCGACGTAGCTCTTCCATTTCGCGTCGAGGGGAGGGCCGTCGACCTTGAGCCCCCCCAACGGGTTCGGGCGATCGAGCACGATGCACTCCACGTTGTTTTCGAAACAAGCGGCCATCGCATAGAGCATCGAGCTGGTGAAGGTGTAGCTGCGGGTGCCGACGTCCTGCAGGTCGATGACGAGTGCATCCAGCCCTTTCAACATGCCGGGGGTGGGTTTGCGATGGGTGCCGTAGAGCGAGTAAACGGGCAGCCCGGTGCGGTCGTCGATGTTGTCGTTGATCGGTATCTCGGCCTTTTCATTGCCATAGATGCCGTGCTCCGGACCGAAGAGGGCAACGAGGTTGACGCCGGTTGCGCGCCGGAGGATGTCAATGGTGCTTTCGCCGCGGCGATTCACGCCGGCGGGATGGGTGAGCAAGCCGACACGTTTACCCTGGAGGATGCCGAAGCCCTGCGCCTCCAGCACATCGATGCCGAGCATGACCGGGTAAATGGTCGGTGCCATCGGCCGGGTCGGTGCGCCGGTGGGGGCCGGCGGGAGGGGGGCGGCCACGATTTGCGGGGAGCGCGGGCCGCTCGCGGCACAGCCGAAAAAGCCAGCCAGCAAAAACGAAAGGAGGGGGGTCCAAGAGACCCACCGGATGGGGCGGTGGAAGCCGGGCATACGCGGGGCCGACGATGGGAGGCCCCTCAGGACGCGTCGAGCCCGCAGATGGCTGGCGGGTAATCAATCGGCGCGGCGGGCGGGGCGTTGGTTGGACTTGTCGGTGTCGTCGGGCCCCGGGGGCTTGCGCGGGACTGCCTTGCGCTGCGCGTGCAGGGCGCGCCGATGCGTGACACGGGTGGCCGCAAACTGCCAAAGAAAATCGAGAATCAGGCCAAGGACCGCGCCGCTGATGACGGCGCCGAGCACAAGGGCGTTGATCGCCGTGCCGAAGCGACTCGTCCACTTGAGTTCCTTCGGGGCGAGCGCAGGGGTCGGCGCGGTGGCCGGCGTCTCTTCGGTCAAGTGGCTCACCTCGTCGGTCGGCGTGGACGGTCCGTGATAAGGGTGGGGCGCCGGCTCGTCGACCGGCACGCTGCCGCCAAATCCAGAGGCATCAATGACGGCATGTCCCAGTTGGTAGGTGCCGTAGTAGAGAATCGGGGCCGTTACCGGATTGGTGAGGAACTGCAGACCGCCGAGCACCATGAAGTTCAAGCGGAGCACGATGGCCAACAGCAGGGCGATCGGCAGTTGCACGCCCAGCGTAGGCATCAGCGCCAGAATCGAACCGAGGTAGAGGCCGGGGCGCACATGCTCGCTGCGGAACGACCACAGGTAGGAACGGTTGCGGGCGAGCGCCGCGAAGCGGCCGATCAACGGATATTTGTGCAGGCGGGCGCGACGGGGCAGCCAGCGCAGCAGGCGCTTGGTGCGGCGGATGTTTTCGTGATGCTCCTGGCGGGACTGCGAATCGTCGGGTGGCACGGGCGGGAGGGGCAGATTGGTTTGGACAGGTCATCCCGGGCAATGGGAAACGGCCTCGCGCCCCGGCTAGACAGGCAACGATTGTGCGCTATGCGGGCGCCTAATTGCGGGCGAAGCGTGGCCGACGGCCGTCCGGCGTGTCGATGGTTTCGACAAACATGGCGGCCGGACGGACCCATAATTCGCGGGCGCCATAAAGGGCCCGATAGACGACCAGCGGCTCCAACGTCTCGGAGTGACGGGCGAGGCCCAACACTTCGTAGGGGAAGCCCTTGTAGTGTTGGTAGAGCCCGGGTTGAGGTTCGGCCGGAAGCGGAGGCAGGGATTCGGAGGCAGCCATGATGCCCGCGAGCGAGCGACAAGCAGGCGGGACTGGCAAGGTTGCCTTGACCGTGCCGCGGGCGGTCCCGGCGCTCAAGCTAGCGGTAGGCGAGCTCGATCATCGCGTGGCCGGTGAACTCGGGCACGGTCACGGTTTGAGCACCGGATTCGGTTGCCGTGACTTCGAGTTCGATCCCGGCGGGCACGAGCCGGGCGGTTTTGGCGCGGCGTGGCAGGCGCAGGGTGAAGCTTACGTCGCGCAACGGGATCAGGTCTTCGATGACCTCGAGCGGCGCGGACTGGCGGGTCCCTCCGCGCACCGATTTTGGCGCATAGAGCAGGTGGACGACGTAGCGACCGGCGGCGCGTTGCTCGAGCACGTTGATGCGGCCGTCGCACGGCAGCGTCGTCGTGACCGGGAGCTGTTGCTCGAAAAGATGATCAAGTGCCGCCGCCACGAAGTCGCGATACAACGGCTGACCGTAGGCGCGGTAACGCGTGAAAATGTCGTGCGCGAAGTAGGCGATGCGTTCGCCGAGCACCGCCGCCGGCGAGGCGGCGCCGGGCGCGTCGGGCGCATGTTGGTGTGAGCAGAAGTGCTCCCACGTGCGATTGAAGTAGGAGTCGCGCCGGCCGACGAGTTCCCGCCCCGTGGTGAGTTGGAGCGCGACGGCGCCGCCGTGGATGACGATGGGCGAGCGAACCGGCACCTGCGGGCAAAGTTCGGTGGCGACCACGTAGTCGGGATCGAACGGCGAGCGCCCCATCGCTTTCGCGCCAGGATCGACGGCGAAGTCGCCGGTGCTCGGGTCCAGTAACGCGCTGCCGGCGGCCAACACCTTCCCGCCTTTTGCGAGATGAGCCCTCAGCTTTCTGATGGAGGCGGCGGTGAGCGCCGTGGTGTCGGGCAGCACGATCAGCTCATATCCCGTCCACCGGGCCTCGGCATCGAGCACGACGAAGGGCAGATGCAATTCCAGCAGCATCCGGGCGGCGCCCTCGTCGGCGGCACTGGTCGAGGTGTGGCCGCGGGCGAGGGTTTGGTGGGCTTCGGCGCTGACGAGGCCGATCCGGGCCACGGGTTGCACATGGTCGCACCACGGCTCCTTGGCCTCGACCTCGGCGTAGGCGTCGCCAATCAGTCGATACGTATCAAGGTTCATCGCTCCGTCGGGATGAAGCTGATCGCCGATGGAACACTTTGCGCCATAAGCGAGCATGGCGGCGCATTCGTAGCGCAGGGCCGCGGGACGTTTGAAACCGCCGAACTCACCCCACGTGGTGTGGAATTTCCCGGTCATGCCGAGATAGTCGCGCGGTTGTGTGGCCGCGTAGCGCGCTGAGAAGGCGAAGTGGTCGTAGCCCCAACCGCCGGTGGGCAGCGATTCGAGTTCGAAATGGGAGTTGGCGAGGTTGAATCGGCGTGCGCCGACGGGGACGTGTCCGCCGTTGTGAAAGATCGGCGTATCCGAACGAACGCTACGCGAGGCGGCGTTGGTGCGGCGGTAGTAGTCACGCAGGACGCGCTGCGCATAGTCGGCGACGTCGGCGTCCTTTGACGGATCGAGTCCGAGCGACTTCATCGCGCGCAGGGCGGGTTCGCTGTAGTCGTGTTGCGGGCCGATGATGTCGAGGAAGATCCCGTCGTTGTCGGGCCAGCGTTGCACGACCTCCTCGATCTGCGCGCACAGGTAGTCGAGGTAGGGGGAGTCGAAGCGCAGGCGTTTGAACCAACCGACCTGCAGTGGGTCGTAGCTCAGACCTTGGCGGCTTTTGACCAGCCACTCCGGGTGTTCCCTCGCCATCCATTCGTCGACGCCCGCGGACAGATAGATGGGGCAGCGCACGCCGATTTCGCGGCAGGCGTCGATCTGGCGGGAAAGCAGATCGATCTTCAGATGCGGATGCCGCCGGCCGACTTTGGTGGGGTGGTAGCTCCAACCGTGATGGCATTTCGAGAAGAGCGTGATCGAGTCGACATGACCGACGCGCAGCGCTGCTTGGAATCGGCGTTTGTTGAATCTTTTGCCGATGCCGGGGATCGCCTCCGATGTGTGAAAATCGAGGTGAACCTGACGGAAGCGAAGGTGGTGGGGGTAGTCGGGCATGGAAGTTTGTTTTAACCACGAATGAAGACGCAGGGCTGAACTACCGTTTCGCCTCAGACGTGTTTTTCGCAACAAGTCTCGGTTTCAACGCCGCGGTAGCGAAGTCATTCGTGTCCGTTTGTGGTTAATGATTCGCGGTTTGGTTCAGAACGCGGAGCCATTGGCTTTGGTGCCGCAGAGGGCGACGTCGAGGCCGAGTTCGGCGGCGAGGGCGGCTTTGGTGTAGAGGGCGAGGTCGGCGTCTTTCGCGCTGTTCGCATAGGCGACCTGGATGTGGTTGGCCTGATGGCGCGCCATCATTTGGTCGCGCGAGACGCCGTAGGTGACGGCGTGCATGATCGGCCATTGCGGGGTGGTCTCTTGCCAACGTCGTTCGGTTTCCGCGGCGGGCAATGGGATGACTTTGGCGCGGCCGAGATCCATCTTCAGTTTGCCTTGGGCGACGTAGATGCGGCTCCAGACGATCTCGCCGGGCTTGGCGATGCCGCGCAAGGTGCCGCCGCCGAGGCGGAAATACATGTTGGGCTGACGATGCGAATCAGAGCCCTTCCAGCCGCCGACGTGATGCGCGGGCGGGGCGCTGCCGGAGATGAGGAATACCCACACGTAGTCTTTGGTCGTGCCGGATTGGTCCCAGTCGCCCCAGCGCAAATCATGCAGGGTGTTTTCGACGGGTTGGCCCAGCGCGTGGTGCACGCGATTGGTGAACAGACCGTCGAGACCGGCGCACTCGTCGACCTCGTTGAAATGGGGAATCGGTTCGCCGCGACGAATGATGCGGCCGGCGGCATTTTTTACGGGCGGGCGATCGCGGTTGTTGAGCGTGCCTTCCACCAGGTCGGAGGCGGGCAGCAGGTCTTTGAGTCCTTGCTGATACTGGATGCCGATCGTCTCGCAGCCGAACTCATCGGCGATGCGACAGGCGGCGACATAGGTTTTGCACTGCCAGAGCACCTGATCGAGCGTCAGGCCCTTCTTCACATACCAGTCGTAGACCGCCTTGGCTTCGGCATCGGTCACCTGGGTGGCGCCATAATAGAGCGAGGATTGCGATAACCGTTCTTTGAATACGCCGGTGGGGAAGAGGAGCTCGTCGGGGATAATGGCGTTATACATGCCCATGCAGCCTTCGTCGAAGACGCCCATGATGGATTTGCGGGTGCGCAGATCCGCGGCGATGGCGGCGGCGGTTTTGGTGGCGGTGGCGGGGACTTTGGCTTTGGCCAAGGCCTTCGCGTGCGGCGTGCGGTGTTTGACCCTGCCTTTTGTGAGCCACGTTCGCAGGTTCTCGCGAAAAAATGCGTCGTCGAAGGTCTCGCTCCACAACGTGGAATAGGCGACGCCGGCCTTGGTCAGTGAACCGTTGAGGTTCAGCATGCCGACGAGTCCGGGCCACGTGCCGGACCAGTTGGCGACCGTGAGGATCGGCGCGCGGTGGGAGATGAGGCCAGGCAGGAGGTGGTGCGAATATTGCCAGACGGATTCAGCGACAATGAGCGGGGTGGTGGGGTCGATTTCGGCGAAGACGGCGAGGCCTTCTTTTTGCGAGCCGATGAAGCCGTGCTTGAGTTTCGCGCGGTAGGGATGCGCGCGTTTCAAGGTGTAGCCGAGCTCGGCCAACACCGCCGTGAGCTTCTGCTCCATGGCGGCTTGCGCGGGCCAACATTTCTCGTTGGCGGATTGACGAAGGTCACCGTTGGCGACGAGGAGGATGGTTTTCGATGCGTCGGGCATGAGCGGGAAGGCAATGATGGGGCTAGAGATTTTTGACGGGGTTAGGCTCGGGGACCGTTCCCGCCAGATCCCCAATCATATACTTGGCAGGGCACGTTTAACATGGATATAGAAGGAAGCTTAATGGATAAAATCGGCCAATCACGTCCGGACCAATTGCTTTCCGCTCAAGTCACGGACACGCGGTATTGCTTTCCGTTGCTGGCGCCCCCGCACGGGCTGCGCTTGGCCGTTAACATGGGCGGGCGGGAAACCTGTCAGGCGGACTATCTCGTGCGTCGCCGCTCATATGCCTATTACGGCATCGAACTGGTGGTGGAGGGGCGCGGCGAGGTGAAGTTGGATGGTTTGGCGTATGCGCTCCGGGCGGGATCTGTTTACGCCTACGCGCCTCACACGCGGGTTGAGATTCGCACCGATTCCGCGGCTCCCATGGTGAAGTATTTCGTGTGTGTGTCGGGCACACGAGTGGGCGACGTGTTGGCGGCGGCAGGCGTGTCGCCGGGAACCTGGCGCACGCTATCGGCCCACGCGGAAATCGGGAGCTTGGCGGAAGATTTGATCCGCGAAGGGCGGCGTGAACATGCGCTCACCGGCGAAATCTGCCGGCGTTTGTTCGAGGTGTTGTTGCTCAAGATCGAGGCAACGAGCGATTACGATGCGGGCGTGGGCGACCCGGCGCAGGATAATTTCTTACGATGCAAAGGCGTGATCGACGCGGAGGCTGAGCGCTTGATGACCTTGCAAGAGATCGCGACGCGAGTGGGTTTGGAGCAGTCGAGCATCTGCCGCCTCTTCCGACGTTTTCAAGGCACCAGTCCGTATCAATATCTGCTGCGTCGCAAGATGACGATCGCGGCCGAATTTCTGGTGGAAGGGGGCGGTTTGGTGAAGGAAGCGGCGCAGCGCGTAGGGTTTGCCGATCCCTATCATTTCAGCCGCTGCTTTAAAGCCGTGCACGGGGTGGCCCCGAGAGACCTGATCCACCGCCGGCACGAAGTCCCCGATTCGGCGGGGCGGTGATTGTTCACCGTCGAACGGCCCCAGATGCTTGCGGGACGGCAACGCGAGAACGGGCTTCGTTCGAGGCCAAGAATTCTCCGTGTTTCTCTGTGTCCATCGATGATGAAACGCTGCTGAGTGGATTCCGATATGATTCGAATTCGTCGCATTGAAAGTCGTCCGCTGGATTTACGGTTGCACGAGCCGTTTGGGATTTCGGGGGGCGCCCAGGACGCGGTGCGCAACGTGCTCGTGCGCGTGGAACTCGCGAGCGGCGCGGTGGGCTGGGGCGAGGCGGCTCCGTTGCCGGCATACAACGGGGAAACGCAGGAGGCCGCGTTGGCCGTGCTACGGCGAAACGAGGCGAGCTTGGTGGGGCCATCGTTTGCCGGTTGGCGAGCGGCGGCCGACCGCTTGCGGGCGCAGGGCGGCTCGGGATGTGGTTCGGCCCAATGCGGTTTCGAGATGGCGTTGCTCGACGCCCTGACGCGCGAACAGGGGGGCTCGCTGACCTCGTTCTTTGGCGGAGCGGAAACGCGCCTGGAGACCGACATGACGATTACGACGGGTTCGGTGGACGATGCGCGGCGGGGCGTGGCGAAGATTCACGAACTCGGAATTCGCGTGATCAAGGTGAAGGTCGGCGGAAAGTCCGGCGTGGCGCTGGACCGCGCGCGTTTGGGGGCGATCCACGCGGCCGCGCCGACCGCGCCCTTGATTCTCGACGGCAACGCGGGCTTGTCTCGGGCGGATGCGGCAGCGTTGGCGGCGGGCTTGAAAGCCGATGGCATCGCGCCGGCGTTGCTGGAACAGTGGTTGGCCAAAGACGACCTGGTGGGGCTGCGGGAGCAGCGTGAGACGACCGGCTGGGCGGTGGCGGCCGATGAAAGTGTGGTTTATCCCGTCGACGCGCTGCGGGTCGCCCACGCGCAGGCCGCCGATTTTGTTAACATCAAACTCATGAAGGCAGGGGTCGCCGCCGCCCTCGATGTGGTGCGCGTCGCGCGTGAAACCGGACTGGGACTGATGATTGGCGGCAATGTGGAGTCGATTCTGGCGATGACGTTCTCGGCCTGTTTTGCCGCGGGCTTGGGCGGCTTCAAGTATGCCGATCTGGATACGCCGCTGTTCTTGGCCGAGAACCCTTTTGAGGGAGGGTATGTGCGAACGGGCGGGATGCTGGATGTGAGCGACATCACCGCGGGTCACGGGGTGGTGCCGTTCTAGCACGCGCTTTGGACGAAGCGGTGCCCTGAAAAAAGGTTGGCCGGTCGTTTACCCCTAAACGACCGGCCATTGGCTTTCTTAGTTACCCCAAAATGTCCCTGCTAAGCGGGGACAACTGCAGCGTGCAGAAAACGGCGTCGCACGAAACAGCTATGGCGATCTAACATTAGACTTGGCTCAGCACGGGCACGCTGGGTCCACCGGCGGCACGGGGGAGATCCGTCGGGAAAGGCGGGGGATTCGCAGCCGGATCGGGCGGATGTCTGCGCCCGTGGGTTTGAGGTTTGATGCTAGTTGAGGTCGGCTGTGTGCTAGTCGGCGGCGGGTTTTGTTTTGCGGCGATCGGGGCGGGCGAGCTTTGCTGGACGCATGAGCACAACCCCCACCGCTTTGGTTACTGGAGCGTCCCGCGGCATCGGCCGGGGCATTGCATTGCAGCTTGCCGCTGCCGGATACCGCGTCGCGATCAACTACGCGGGCAACGTGAAGGCGGCCGATGAGGCGTTGGCTTTGGTGCGCGAGGCGGGCAGCGATGGCTTTACGGTGCAAGGCGATGTTTCGGTCGCCGCCGACCGCGAACGCATGATTGCCACGGTGAAGGAAACGTTTGGTCGACTCGATCTGCTGGTGAACAACGCGGGCGTCGCGCCGAACGTGCGCGCTGATCTGCTCGATGCGGGCGAGGAGAGCTTTGACCGCCTCTTTGCGATCAACCTGAAGGGACCGTTTTTCCTCACGCAGTTGGCGTCGAAACTCATGCTGGCGCAGGAGCCGGACGCGCAGGGCATGCGTGGTCGCATCGTGAACATCACTTCGATTTCTGTCTATACGGCGTCGATCAACCGCGGGGACTACCGCATGGTGAAGGCGGGTTTGGCCATGATGACCAAGTTGTTTGCCGACCGGTTGGGCCACGATGGCATCAACGTTTATGAGATCCGGCCCGGTGTGATCGCGACCGACATGACCGGCGGCGTGAAAGAGAAATACGACAAGCTGATCATCGAGGATGAGCGCGGTATCACGCCGATTCGTCGCTGGGGCAAACCCGAGGACATCGGCAAGGCCGTGCGTGCGATTGCCGAGGACCGCTTCCCGTTTTCCACCGGCGCGGTCTTCGACGTCGACGGCGGATTTCACCTCCACCGGCTTTAAGCGTCGGGCCTTCGCCCGTCTCCAACGCTAAGACGGGCGGAGCGCAGGGCGACGACTCCGCCCTGTGCTGCTTTAGTTGATACCGCCCGCTTTCGCGGCGGCGAGGAAGGCGATCAGCTCGTTGAGGTTGGCCGCGGTGAGATCGGGATGACGCGGCATGATCGTGCCGGGGTAAAATTTCTTCGGATCGCGCACCATGGCCTTGAAATAATCGGCGTTGAGCGTGGCGTGAACCTGCAGGAGCATGAAGGGGCGTTGGGAGACATTGCCACCGGTCTCCCCCGGTCCTTGGTGGCAGACGTTGCAACGCGCCAGAAAAAGCGTGCGACCGGCCGCGGCATCACCCTCAAGCTCGGCCAATGCTCCGGCGTAAAACGGCGCGTAACGATCCTTTTCCGTGGCGGCGACGATTTCGGCGATCTGCGTGGCCGAGATCATGCCGAACGGCGTTTGGTCCTTGAAATCGGGAAACCGGGTCGGGCTCACGAACGCGTAGTAGGGGGCCATCGGCTCGATGCCGCCGAAATCCGGCCAGCCTCCCTCCGCCGGCGCCTTCCCTTTGTAGTAGAGAAGCAGATACGGGTCTCGTTCCTGGAGGAAATGCGCGGGCATCCATGATTCCCAACGGTCTTCGCCGCGGAGCACCACGCCATCAGCCTGGTCGGTCCAGCCGATCGCGGCAATGACCTCGGCCAGCGGGACGACGGTCATTTCGACCGGCTTCGTCGTTGGCCAGGTGCGGTCGGTGAGTGTTTTGGCTCCGGGCAAGGCCGCCAGCGCGGCGCGGGAGACGTAGCGCTTTTCGCCGGTGGGCACGCCGGTCCAGGCGCCCGAGAAGGCGAGGTCGTCGGACGAAGCAGGCGAGGGCGTGAGATTGAGTTCAGCGCGGCCGATGCTGCTGAGGGCGCAGGCGGTGCAAGTGAGGAGCAGAGCGGGGAGGTGACGCAGGGTCATCATGGGATGCGGGCGGGGAGCACCGAATATGCCACGTGGAGGGCGGACGGGGCAGGTCAGGTGTTTTTGGCCAGATTCATGCCCAAGAATTTTCAGAAATTTTCAGATAGAGTTTCGGAGCGGATGGGTTTCGCATGAGGGGTGCTCAAGATGAAACCCTTCACCCTGTTTTGTATTCTACTCGGGATGTTCGTGGCGCCGCTGGGAGCGGCGACCGGCAGCCCCGATTTCAACGGTCGTTGGCGTCTCGACGCGGCGCAAAGCACCGCACTTGACGGCTGGACGGCCATGGACGTCTCGCTGACCCCGGCCGGCGACGAGGTGGCGATCCAGTTTGACATGCGTTGGCGCAGCACCTCCCGCGTCAGCGCGACCAACACGGTCAACACCACGGCCAAGGTGGAGCTGCCCGCGTTTTTCCGCGTCGAGCAGCGTCACATGGCGGTGTATCCCGTGAAGAACGCGTCGACGGCGGTGGCCGCGAAATGGCTCGATGACGGGCGGACTTTGCGGGTCGAGGCGATAACGCCGGTCGAGGTTTCGCAAGGCACCGCCGACATGCGAATTTACCAGGAATTCCGCGTGGCCGAGGGCGGCCAAACGCTGACCCTGATCGAACTGCACAGCACGCGAAACCGTCCCTTGGTTTACGTCTTCCGCAAGCTGGCCGACGGCGACACGACCCAACCCTAAACGCGCCATTTTCATGAAACGCTTTGCTCTTTTTCTTTCGTTGATCGTCGCCGCACTGGTGGCGGTTCCTGTGCTCCAAGCCCGGGAGGCTTATGTGATGCATTTCGATTCCGACTGGAATCTCGATGCCGGCCTGCCGGAGAAGGTCCTGTTGGTGAGCCTGCAAGGGCTCGCCAATCGCGAGACCCCGCAACTCTATATCGTCCATCCGCCTGATTTCCAGTGGGAGATCACCGAGCCGTTGAAGGATTTCTACGAGCGCAAGCACGACGTCCATTTCACGCCGATCAACGATGTGGACACGGCGCTCACGAAGTTTGCCGGATCCGCCAAGGGCTACGTCGTCTGGGTGCCGGAAATCAATGCGACCATGAATGTCGCGTTCACCATCTCCGGTCTCGAGGACGCGGTGATGGTCACACCCGATCAAATCCCGCTGGTCGAGAAACATGGTCTCAAGCAGATCGATGACCTGCGCGGGCGCTACGATGGCATGACCGACGCGCAGATCTATCAGGACGCGTATGACCGTTACTGGTCCCGCACCAACAAGGACATGATCATGCTCATGGGCGGGCATCACGGCAAAGTGCGGCAGCCGGCGATGGCCGATTGGGGCGTGCGCCAAAAGATGTTCTTTCACGATCTGTCGGCAGATCCGGCCGAGGCTGACGAACTCGCGTTGGAGAAGCGTCTGTTTTCCGAGTTGAACCCGGCCGCCACCGTTTTCGGCTGGCACTCCTATGGCAAAGACACGGAGGAGCAGCACACGACCTTGCTCTCCAGCTATGGTCTGAAAATGGAAGGCCTGCACAACCTCCCCAATCTCAGTTTCAACTGCCAGTTCACCTTCACGCCCGGCTTCAAATTCACGAACAACCACTCCGTTGCCCGCGATGCAAAGCTCGTGGCGGAGCAGAAGGTTTACATGTCGTTCGTCCAATCCGACAGCATCGGCATCGGCGTATGGACGAAACCCGGTCGCGGTCGCATGCCCCTTGGTTGGCAGGTGACGATGAACTGGACGAAGTTCTCTCCGGCCGCCCTCGAATACTTCCACGAATCCGCCACGCCGAAAGATTACTTTATCGGTGGTCTTTCCGGCCCGGGTTACATGTATCCCAATCATATTCCGGCGGACAAGTTTCCTCTGCTCATGGCCGAGGCGAGCAAGATGATGGATACGCTCGACGAACGCGTGATGGAGATCATGGACAACTCCGCCGCCGATGGAAACGTGGGTAACGCCGACCTCACGAAGGAAACGGTGGACGCCTACTACAAGGCGTTCCCCAACGTGCTCGGTTTCATCAACGGTTACGGTCCGGCGCGCACCCGCGATCTGCGGGATACGCGCCCGATGATCTCCTACGATTACTACATCGATCCGCGCCGTCCTCGCGCGGAGGTCACGGCCGACCTGAATGAGCTCATCGCGCTCAACGCCAAGCGTCCGTATTTCCTCTTGGTGCACGTGCGCGAGTCCAACGACGTCAACAGCCTGATCGATGTTATCGGGCAGCTCGAAGGCCCCGTCGAGGTGGTGCCGCTCGACCGGTTCCTGAAGTATGCGGCGAGCAACAAGACCTACACGACGCGCTACCAGCAGCCGGACGATCACAAGCACTTCGAAGGTTACGGGAAAAACTGAGCGCGGGTTTCACGCGCGCAAAAACGCTCGCGACCCGGCGTTGGCGCGGCACGCTTCGCTCGATGTTGTGCCGCTGCCAACCCGCCTTTGAAGATCTTCTTGCCCTCGAGCTTGCCGCGCACGGCTGGCGTGAACTCGCCCGCGGCAGCGGTTGGGTGAGGGCGGAATCGGATCGGGGCGAATCCGCGCCGGTGCCGGAGCTCTGTTTCGCGCAGGTCGCGATGCCGGGAGCCGTCGAGCTCAGCGGTGCGTCGGTCAATCAGTTGGCCGGCGGCCTGGCGGACTGGTTTCTTACCGCCTTGAAAGGCGAGCGCATCGAGGCGCCGTGGCCGTGTTTGGTCAACGCGGCGGCGGGATTGGAAGGCCTCGGGCGCCGGGCGGACGGGGTGGAGAAGGCGTTTCGCGAAACGTTGAAGAAACGGCTGTCGCGCGTCGCCAAACTGGCGGTGGACGAGGCCCCGCGCGGGCCGGGCGCGGCGCGCGGCTTGTTTGTCTATTTTACGGATTTCGGACAGGCATGGGTTTCACGCGACGCGGTTTTCGGCGGACAACGACGCATGGCCGATGATGCGCAGGCGCCGTCGCGCAGTTACCTGAAAGTTGAAGAAGCCTATGTCGTCCTCGGGCGTGAGCCGGCGGCGGGGGAGACCGTGGTGGATCTCGGCGCGGCGCCTGGCGGCTGGAGTTATAGCGCGGCGAAACGCGGCGCGCAGGTCATCGCGATCGACAATGGTCCGCTCAAAGGCGGCGCGTTGGATCATCCGCTGATCGACCATCGGCGGGAGGATGCGTTTGCCTACGCGCCGGCGCAGGGCGAAGTGGTCGACTGGCTGTTTTGCGACCTCGTCGAGGACCCGAATCACGTGATGCACAACCTGATCGCACCGTGGTTGGTCAATGGCTGGTGCCGCCATTTTGTGGTCATTTTGAAGCTGGGGCGCGTGAATCCGATGGCGATGTTGCGCGAGGTGTTGGGGCCCGAGTCACCATTTGTTAACTACACCGCGCGGCTGCGGGTGCGGCACCTTTACCACGACCGCGAAGAAATCACGTTGGTCGGTGAAGTGCGGGGCGATTGAGGCGTTCGTTTAGCCACGACGGGGCAACGGCTCCCTGGTCGCGGAACGGGCGGAGGAATCGCATCCTTAGCCGCGGTTCAGGAATCCGGTGGGTTTAGGTCAGGCCGGGCCAGCCTTCGGCGGGTTGGGCGGCGGTGAAGGCGGTGCGGATTTTCGCCACGACGTCGGCCGGGAGCGGACCCTTCGCGGCGGCGGCGAGATTGGCGCGTGCATTCTTGAGGTTGGTGGTGCCGACGATGGCGGTGGTGACGTCGGGATGGCTAAGCGTGAAGCGCAGCGCGAGCTCGCCCCATGAGTCGACGCCCAGATCGGCCGGACTGATCTGCATCGCCGCGAGGCGAGCGGTGTAGTCGCGGGCGTAGTCGGTATAGATGCCGCGTTGTTCCTCAAGTTTACGCCACGACGCATTGGCGAGCGGGCGCTTGGCCATCACGCCGGTGTTATGCGTGCGCGCGACGGGCAGGAGACCGTCGATGTTGGCTTGGTCAACCAGGTTGAGCGACGTTTGCACGACCGCGACCTCCGGCAATTGGGCGGCGTAGGCGACCGCCTCGTTATCCCCGGAGTAGCCGACGAAGCGGATCTTGCCGGCGTCGCGGGCCCGCAGGAGCTCGGCGAGGGCGTCCCCTTGTTTGAGCGTGTCCCGGTCGCAAGTGTGCAGGAGCATCAGGTCGAGCCGGTCGGTGCGCAGGCGACGGAGCGAGCGGTCGACAGTCTGGCGAATGAGCTCGGGCGACCACGAGGCCAAGGCGGGATCGATGCCGTCCACCGGGTGACCGCATTTGCTGACGAGAAAGTAGTCGTGGCGCCGGTGGCTGACCGCCTCGGCGATGACCTCCTCCGAGCCGCGGTAGCCGGAGGCGGTGTCGATGAGGTTGATGCCCTCGTCGAGCAAGGTGTTGAGCAGGTCCGAAACCTCGGCGCGTTCGGTCGGCAGGAATCCGACGGGGGCGCCGCCGAAGCCGAGCACAGAGATGGCGGTGGAGGTTTTGCCGAAAAGTCGTCGGGGAAGCATGGGCTAAGCGTGAGCGCTCCGCGCGGATTGGCAAATCTCGGGCGCGAAGTTTCGGGCTCGCGCGCCGTGCCGGGCGGCGTTGACGTTTCCCGTTATGGCTTCCTCTCCGAAGAACGAACTCAGGCTTTGCGGTATCACGGCAGTGCGCGCACGCTTCGCGCGCGATCCGGATACGTTCATTCGTTTGTTTTTTGATGCGGCGACCGCGCCGAAGTTGGGCGAGATCTGCCGGGAGTTGGCGAAGGCCAAAAAGGTTTACCGGGCGGTGAGTGCCGACGAGTTGGCCAAAGTCGGAGGCACGATTCACCATGGCGGGGTCGTGGCCATCGTTTACAACGCGCCGCTGCGCGAGGTGCTTCAGTCGGACTTTGAGCGGTGGGCGGCGAATCGCGAGTCGTTGCTGCTGTTGGACCGGATCGGCAACGCGCACAATCTTGGCGCGTTGGCGCGGACGGCGGCGTTTTACGGGGTGAAGCATATCGTGTTGCAGGCGGACACCTTGACGGCGCGACCCAATGACGCGGCCTACCGCATTTCCGAGGGCGGTTTGGAGCACGTGACGGTGTGGGTCGTGCAGACGATGCCGAAGCTGGCCGAAGCGCTCGACGAGGTGGGTTACGAGGTGGTGGGCGCGGCGACGCGTGGCGGGGTGCAACGCCTCGGTCGGCCGGGGGCGCCGGTGGCCCTCGTGCTGGGCAACGAAGAACACGGCATCTCGGAGGAGCTCGCCGGCGTGTGCACGCGCCTGATCACGTTGCCAGGGACGGGAGCGGTGGAGTCGCTCAACGTTTCGGTGGCGGGAGCGATTTTGATGGATCGTTTGCTGGCGCGAAAGGAGTGAGCCGGTCGGTCCGGCCGAGGCGCTGCGTCACGCGTGGGCGCTTGGAAATGGCGACGCTGTGAATTCCGCCAGCGGGGGATCGGGCGGCGCGTCTTTCGACGAACGGTGGCGGGCGTTCAACTCAGCGACCTGCGTGAGGAGCAGGCGGATGACGCGCAGATTCTCCGGATCCATGGAGAGGGCGGTGGTCGAGTCCCAGCCGACGATGATGAACGCCTCCATCTGGCCGGCTTGGTGAACCGGGAAGATCGTGAAGGACTTCGGCGCGTCGGCGGACTTCAGCCAATGCGGGAGATGCGGGCGGATTTGCTCGGCCGTCGCGTCTCGGATCACGATGTTTTCCAAACGAGTGCGACACAGATAAATGATGTCGCGATCGTGCCGACTGCAAAGCCGGCGTCCGGCCAAGCGATTCGTCAACGCGGAGCGGCCATGCGAGAGCCGGAAGTCGCCGGCCGTCGATTGCTGTGGGCAATAGAGAATGTGTTGGCAACGGAGCGTGTAGTGCATGGCCCCGAGCACCATCGGCACTGCCGCCGAGACATGGGGGACATCGCCGATTTCGTCCAAAGCGTCGGCGATCGGCATCGACGGGCCCGGCGCCACCACGCCACAGGGACCGGCGGTCAAGTCGAGGGGCGGCGCCAAATCGCGCCCCTTGCGGCGGGCGCGAAAGCGATGGAGTCCCAGGTTATTTTGGCCGCCCGCCGAACCGGCTTTGGCAAACTGCAGCAATCGATTCTCGGTGTATTCGAGAATACTGGGCAGGGCATCCTTCAGCTGGGGCAGGTCGCGTTGGTAGCGCGCGGTGATGGTTTTGATCCGGTCGGGAAAGGCCGCGGCTGAAAGGGTTGAGTCGAGTGCCGTCTCCGCAAATTCGAGCGAGAATCGGGCGAGCTGGAGGTATTGCCGATCAATCCAGGGCAGGGCGGAGAGGGCCGAAGCCGGCACATCGCGCACGGCGTGGAGCACCACCTCGGGCAGGCTTTGCGCGCGTAGCAGTTCATAGCCGAGTTCCAGCGGGGTGAGGCCGAAGTTCCGGCGGTAGGCCTCGTCTTCCCCGCCTTCGACGAACTCCTCTTGAGTCTTTTTGAGGTCTTCGGCGGCAAGGGTGCTTAGGAGCAGGCGCCCGAAATTGCGCAGTGACCCACACACGAAAGCGAGGTCGGGGTCGAGCAGGGCCCCTTCGTTCGCCGACGCCTGCGCGACCAAACCGCTGCAGAGCGAAAGCGCCGCCATCTCTGCGTGGGCGCTGCCGCCATGCGTGCGGCCTGCATGTTCCATCAGCGTTAAGCTGAGGGCGAGACTGCGGATGCGATTGAACCCCACCACGTGAATCGCGCCGGCGGCGGAGGTGATGCGTGTGTTGCCGGGATTGTAGCCGAGTGTGTTGGCCGTGCTGATGATGCGGCTCAGGATCTGTGAATCCTGCTCAATGAGTTCCGCCAGATCGGCCAGGGAAATCTCACTCGTGTCCTTGCCCAACGCATAAATGATCCGGCTGAGATCCGCGCCGGCCGAGACCTGTCCCTCCGCCATCGCGGAGCTGATTCTCTCGATCGTGCGATTCGCGAGCGGTGTGGTCACGAGGGATGATATTCGGCACAATCTCTAGGGGCTTTAGCCTAGCCTTGGAATAATGGCTTTGTGGTAAAGCAGGTGCGTTTGTGGAGCCGTGTAGCCTCGGAAATTCCGGCCGGTGCGTTTGACCGCTCGACGCGGGCGCGCCGGGAAGCTGATGCCGTCGCGCCCGATCAATGCGGCGGTAAATCTTCGGGGTGGTTCCAGTTTGTGAAAGTGGCGTCGTCGGTCCAGGGCACGCGTTCAAACCATGGTGTCGAAGCCGGACTATCCAGCAACGCTTGCAGGCCGAAGCGTTGCTCTGCCATCGCGTTCTCCGCGACGGGCAACCACCCGGCCGGGTAGATCGCCGCCAACGGTTCCAGACCGTGGGCGGTTGCCGGCACCACTCCGCGGGTGACGCCGTGCGCCAACAGCTGCTGAATCAACGTTCTGTGGGCGTGGGGCAGATCGACCGCGAGCACCAGCAGCCATGGCGTGGCACTGGCGCGAAGCGAGGCGACGATGCCACCGAGCGGCCCGGCGGTGCCGTCGTCGTGCACCCGCCGGATGGTGGAAGGGACCTCCGGTCGCACCTGATCTGCCCGGACGGAGACCAAGCGCTCCGCGAAGCCGACGGACCCGAGGAGCGCCAGTTGGTGATTCAAGAGCGTGCCGCCGTCCGGGTGGGGCAGGCCGGCTTTGTCGCGGCGCATGCGGCGGGAGCGTCCGCCGGCGAGCACGACCGCCGTGCACTGTTTGGGTTCAATCATCGCACCGCAACACGCCGTCGCTGAGCACGCGGGCGCGCAAGCCGCCGCGGCCTTTCAAGGCGTCTTCGGCGCCGGGGGCAAAGGCCTGATCCATCCAGTGGCAGGGACGGGCTTCACCCGTCCCCACAAAACGGATACCCTGCACCGTGAATTCCTGGCCGATGAGCGAGTTCAGATCGATTCCGCGCGTGATGATGTTGCGCCGGAACACGGAGACGTCGCGATCCGCCACCTTGAATTCGGCGCAGAGGGCTTCCCAGACTTCGGCGGCAAAGAACGTGGCTTGGCCCTTGTAGTCGGGGCGATAGCCGAAGAAGCGATCGCCGCGCAGACCGTAGCCTTTTACGCATTCGACCGTATCGACGGTCAGCGTCGGATTGGTATCCGCGGGTTGGCCGAAGCGGCCGAAGAAGTTGTGTCCGGGAGAGACGAAGAGCCCGACGACGCGGAGGTCATGGGCAGGGTCGAGACCGGGAAGCGATGAGGTCATGGCTGATCAGGCGAGCTCGCCGGCGTAGAGGTTGGCGCGACCAGGGCGGAGAAAGCCCACCAGGGTCTGGCCATGCGTGGTCGCGAAATCGACGGCGAGGCTGGTGGGCGCGGAGACGGCGGCGATGAGGGCGATGCGGGCGGCGAGCGCCTTTTGCATGATCTCGAATGCGACGCGGCCCGACACCAGCAGCGTCTGGAATTTGGAATCGGGATTTTCGATCCTGTAGAGCAGGGCGTAGCCGAGGACTTTGTCGACGGCGTTATGGCGGCCGACATCCTCGCGCACGACGGCGAGCGTGCCATCGTCATGGAGCAGTGCGGCGGCGTGGAGACCCCCGGTGGCTTGAAACGTGGTTTGGGCGTCGAACAGCGCGCTGGCGGCGCGGTGGAGCGCGGCGAGAGTGATGGTCGGTCGGGCGTTGATTGGCGGAAACTGTTTTCCGATGGCTTCGAGCGTGGCCTTGCCGCAGAGGCCGCAACTGCTGGCGCTGAAAACGTGACGGGTGAGCCGCTCGAAATCGACGGAGGCCGGGCGTCGCAACAGGACATCGACGATATTGCCGGTTTGGTCGGTCGTGGTCGGGCAGACGTTGATCTCAAAGATGTCGTTCGCGCTCGCGATCACGCCCTCGGTGAGGAGGAAGCCCGCGACGAGCTCCCGGTCGTGCCCGGGCGTGCGCATGGTAATCGCGACGGGGCGGCCCTCGACGCGAATCTCGAGCGGTTCCTCGATCGCGACGGCGTCGTCGACCGGGGATGAGGCGTCGGCGGTGAGGCGACGCACCGGTCGAACCGCGGATAAGGACTCGGAGTTTTTAACCACGAATGGACACGAAGGGCTTCACCACCGTTACGCCACGGAATGGAAACAGATAGGTCTGAGCGGAGCGGTAGCGCAGCTTATTCGTGTTCATTCGTGGTTATGGATTGATGGGTTCCAGGCGCACGTGGGCGTTATAGTCGGGGACGCCGCCGCCGGCGTCGACCACTCCGCGCGCGATGAGGTGGTTTCCTTCCGGCCAGTGCACCTGGAGGTTGCCGGGGGCCAGCGGGGCGAGGAAGACGCGGGCGTCATAGCGTCCCCGGTCGTTTACCAGGGTGACGCGGTCGTTTTGCTTGAGGTGACGCTCGGCTGCGTCGTCGGCATTCATGAGCACGGCGTCGCGCGGAGCGCCATTCAGCGGATCGACGTCGGCATAGATAAGAGTGTTGAACTGTTTGCCGCGGCGCGTGCTCACGTGGAAAACCCCGGGCTCGCGTTTCAGGCGCGACGGCATGTCAACCGTGGCGAGGTGGGCGCGGCCATCGGGTGTCGGGCAGACCCCCTCAGGGCAGAGGTGCGGGCCGCCGTATTGGAAGGCGTCGCCGGTTTTCTTGAGGTGTTGCAGGCCGTCGTAGAAGGGCACCACGCGGGCGATCTCTTCGCGCATGGCGTGGCCGGTGGCGCAGCCAAAGATCCCAGCCGGATCGGGTTTTGTCGCCAAGGCGACGTCGCGCAGGATTTTCCACTCCGCCCGTGCCTCGCCCACCTGGCGCGGAATTTCAGGAGTGAACATGATACGGCGTTCCGTGTTGGTTTCGGTGCCGCCGTCGTCCTGCTCATAGCGGGTTTTGGCGGGGAGCAGAATAACTTCTCCGTCGTCCGCGACCGGATCGATGAACATTTGGTCGGTAAGGATAATGTCTTGGTGGATACGGAGCGGCACCTTGGCCAGGCACTCGGCGACATAGTCGGGATCGGGGAGGGTGCGCAGGAAATTGCCGCCCACCATGTAGAAGGCGTCGAGCTCGCCGCGGTGGCAGGCCTCGACCATCTCGGTGGTGGCCAGGCCGGACCAATCCGGCACGTCGAAACCGTATTGGGCGGACAGCGCGGCGGCGTTTTCGGCGTTGACCGTTTTACCTCCCGGGAAGGCCGTGGCGTAGGCGCCCATCTCGGCGCCGCCCTGCACGGAAGAGTGGCCGCGGATGGGCATGACGCCGCATTTGTCGCGACCGAGGAACCCTCGGGCGAGGGCCACGTTGAGCACCATGCGCACCCCGTCGGCGCCCCACGGGTGCTGGGTGATGCCCATGCTCCAGACGAAGACGGCGGATTTCGCCGTGCCGATGAGGTTGGCGAATTCCTCGATTTGGGCGCGGGGCAGGCCGGCCTCGGTTTCGAGTTCGGCCCACTCGAGCTCGGCGGCGCGGGCGGCGAGTTCATCCCAGCCGACCGTGTGATCCTGGAGAAAGGTGTGGTCGAGTTGATCGGTGGCGACGAGGTGCTTCAGCACGCCGTAGAGGAAGGCGATGTCACCGCCTTGGCCGACCGGAAACCAGTAGTCGGCGAGGTCGCTGCCGAAGAGGGCGCTACTGGTGGTGGACGGCACCCAGTAGCGTTTCATGCCCGGCTCCAGATAAGGGTTCACCAAGACGATCTTGGTGCCCTGTTTCTTGGCGATATCGAGATACTTGGTGGAGACGGGCTGGTCGTTGGCGGGGTTCGAGCCGAAGAAGACCACGAGATCCGTGCCCATCCAGTCTTTGTAGGAGCACGTTGAGGCCGAGATGCCGAGAGTCTGCTTCATCGCCGCGGTCGATGGCGAGTGGCAGAGGCGGGCGGCATTATCGACGTGATTGGTGCCGAGGTAGCGCGCGGCCTTTTGCGCCATGTAGTAGATCTCGTTGGTCACGCCGCGGGAGGTGACAAAAAAGGCGAAGCGGCTCGGATCGAGTTTTTGGATACGGCCTCCGATCGAGGCGAGCGCTTCGTCCCACGTGATGCGGGTGAAGCCCCTTTCGCCGGTGCGGCGGCGCATGGGGTAGGCGAGACGGCCGAGCTTGCGCAGGTCGCGGTTGTCCTTGTCGCGCAAGGTGGCGACGTCATCGAGTGTGCCGTCCGGAATCGGCCCCACGGTGTTGAGCCGCAGCAGATTCAGGCGGGTCATACACAGATGCACGCCTTCGATCGTCCAGTCGTGGAGGCCGGCGACGCCGAGAGCGCAGCCGTCACACACACCGCGATTGATGACCTTCCACGCGTAGGGGAGATTGTCTTTGTTGTCCCAGACCACCTTGAACATATCGCGGAAGTGTTTCGGCTTCGTGTGGCCGACGCCAAAGGGAGACAGGCGGGTGAGACGTTCGCCGTTACTGCGGCGAATACGGGAATCGGAGGCGGGATCAGACATTTAGGCGAACTTACGTGCAGTGAACCGAGGGGCGCGGCGGAAGAAGGCGCCGCCCGCTCCGTCGAGACGGAAAACGAGGGGCGCGGAGTGGCGATGAGAGGACGTGGATCGACATAAAAGATGAGCTGATCCGCGCACGGCGTTGCAGGAACTCAATTGTCGAACCATAGTCTATCGGTGTGAGCGATGGATGCTCGCCGTTCAACCCAACCGATTATGAAAATTCGCAACATTGTTTCATCCGTCGTGGCTTCGGCTGCGCTTTTCTCTCTCGTCGGCCTCTCGGTCGCGAAGGCCGAACATCACGAGGCCATGGGCCCGGAAAACGCGATCGCGGTCTTGGTGCCGGGTAACGATAGCGGCGTTTCAGGCACGGTCACGTTCAGCGTCGTCGACGGCGGCGTGCGCGTCCAGGCGGACGTCAAGGGGCTGACGCCGGGCAAACACGGCTTCCACGTGCACCAATACGGCGACCTATCGAAGGCTGATCTGACCTCGAGTGGCGGACACTTTAATCCCGAGGGGCATGACCATGCCGCGCCGACCGCGAAGATGCGTCACGTGGGTGACCTTGGTAACATCGAAGCGAATGCGGACGGCGAAGCGACGTATGACCGCGTCGATCCCGAACTTGCGCTGTCGGGCGAGCATTCAATCATTGGCCGCGCCGTGATCATTCACGCCGGCACCGACGACCTCAAGAGTCAGCCCACCGGCGACGCGGGGGGGCGTGTCGCGGGCGGAGTGATCGCTATCGCCAAGTAAGCCGGTTAACGGCCCACCCCGAGCCGGCGCTTGTCATCCCGCAGGGATGGCGAGCGGTCTCGGCGATCAAGCGCCGCTCTTAGGAGGCGGCGCTTATTTGTTTCCGTCGGGCGCGTCGTCGCCGCGCTTGGCGGCGCGGCATTTCAAGTAGACGCCGCCACCGAAAGCCAAGCCGATGCCAATCCCGACGGAGATGCCCATGGCGTAGTCGTCGAGCGCGACGCCCATCGCGGAGCCGATACCGATCGCGATCGCCAAGGAGGACCAAAGGGAAGGGGTCGAATGGGAGCAAGGAGTGGATTTCATAGCCGAAACCTACCTGCGAATCGGCGGCAGTCCAAGCGAACCCGGATGATCGGGGCCTCCGAGGGATGAACGGTGCCGGCGATGAATCATCGCTCGACGCCCTCACGTTGCGTGCCCAGCGTGGTGTCCTTATCCATGGCACGGCGCTGGCAAACGATGTCCGATGAGCGGTTGCTCGATTTACGCTTGAGCGAACTCGAGTTGCGACTGGAGGGATCGGCGGTGGAAGAGCGGACGATGCGACTCGATGACGAGCTGGCCGCCAAGGGACTGCGCTTTAAGCCGCACTATTGGGTGGGGGAAGAATGGTTTACCCCGGATGGCGTGCCAGGCATCGCGGTGCCATTTTTTCTGGTGCACCCGCGGCTGATCAAACTGGAACGTGACCTGATGCTGGATGCGGAAGGATCGGTCCCTTCCGACTGCATGCGCATCCTGCGGCATGAGGCGGGCCACGCGATCGACAACGCCTACCGATTGCATCGGCGCAAGCGTTGGCGGGATCTCTTTGGTTCGTTTTCCGATCCGTATCCAGATTCTTATCGCCCTCGGCCGAACAGCCGTAAATACGTGCAGCATCTCACCGGCTGGTATGCGCAGGCGCACCCGGCGGAGGATTTCGCGGAGACCTTTGCGGTGTGGCTGACGCCGGGTTATCCTTGGCGCAAACGTTACGCCGGATGGCCGGCACTGGAGAAGTTGGAATACGTCGACGAGCTCATGCGCGAGATTGGTCAGGACGTGCCGCCGGTGCGGACGCGACGCCATGTCGAGCCTTTGCGCGAGTTGAAGACGACGTTGCGCGAGCACTACGCCTTGAAACGCGACCATTACGAAGTGGAGTGGCCGGGGTATTACGATCGCGATCTGCGGCGGGTCTTTGCGGAAGGAAAAACCCCGTCGGCCAAGATGTCGGCGGCGGCGTTTCTCCGCGGGTGCCGCGGTGAGCTTAGTCGCACGGTCGGCGAGACGGCGGGAGTCCCGGTCTACACCGTGAACCATTTGTTGAAAACCATGATTGAACGATGCCGGGCGATGAAATTACGCCTGCGCGAATCGCCCAAACGCACGCGCGAACAGATGCTGTTGCTGCTCATGATGCACACCATGCACGTCGTGCATGCGGGGTATCCGAGGATCG
Source organism: uncultured Opitutaceae bacterium (assembly GCA_963974355.1). GTDB lineage: Bacteria > Verrucomicrobiota > Verrucomicrobiia > Opitutales > Opitutaceae > Actomonas. The sequence goes on along the minus strand of CAXBDS010000039.1, from coordinate 3,712 downwards.
CCGTATGAAACCGCTAAAACCGCTGAAGATTGTCACGCTGATGCACCAAGACCTGGTGCCGCCCGATTCAATCGAAGGCTTGGATGAGAAGACCATCCAACCGTGGAAGATGGAATTCGACGTGCAGTCGACCCTGCGCGGCATGGGTCACGAGGTCACGCCGCTGGGCATTTACAGCGACCTCGGCGCGATCTCCCGAGCCCTCGACACCACCAAACCCGACATCGTTTTCAACATGTTGGAGGAGTTCGACGGGCAGGTGCTTTTCGATCAGCACGTGGTCTCGTTTCTGGAACTGAAACGGGTGCGCTACACCGGCTGTAATCCGCGCGGTCTCACGCTCGCGCGCGACAAGGCATTGTGCAAAAAGATCCTCGCCTACCACCGCATCCCGGTGCCTGCGTTTGCGGTGTTTCCGCCCGGTCGCAAAGTGACGCGTCCGGCTAAACTCGCCTTCCCGTTGTTGATCAAATCCCTCATCGACGAAGGCTCTGTTGGTATCTCGCGGGCGTCCGTCGTGCATGATGACGCGGCCTTGGCGGAACGGGTCGAGCTTATCCATCGTCACGCCGGTCACCCGGCGATCGCCGAGCAATACATTGCCGGTCGGGAGATCTATGTGAGCGTCGTCGGCAACGAGCGGCTGCAGACCTCGATTCCATGGGAATTGCACTTGAAGCACCTGCCGGAAGGCGCGCCCAACATCGCCACCAGCAAGCTCAAGTGGGACTACGCCCACCAAGAAAAAATGGGCATGGAAACGCTGCCGGCGGACCTCAGCGTCGAGGAGGCGCGCGCGCTCGCGCAGTTGGCCAAACGCATCTATCGCGCGTTACATCTGAGTGGATACGCTCGACTCGATTTCCGGATGTCGCCCGAAGGAAAGTTCTACCTGTTGGAGGCGAATCCGAATCCGTGCATTTCCTACGGCGAGGATTTCGCCGAGGCCATGGAGCAATCCGGCACCGATTACGAAACGCTCTTGGATCAGATGCTGCGCCTCGGGTTGAACTATCGCTCCGGGCTCTAGGACGTCGGTCGCCGATTTTACGAACCGGCGGGAGCGAAGGCCGGATCGGGTTGCAGCTCGAGCTCGTGAGACTCGCGGTCCTCGCCGCGTTCCAGTTCCAATGTCACTTGCAGCGCGGAGAGATTGGTGAGGCTGCCGCGCATGGGCTCGAGCGTGATTGATGCGCCGGGAGCCAGCGTGGCGGTTTCGGGCTCGGGGATGAAGTTGCCGAGGATGGACTTGATCATGATGACGTTTAGCGTCAGCTCGGCGGGGCTCCGAGTGGTAAACGTCGTGAGCACTTGGCGCGACATCCCGCCGCCCATGGGGCGTCCGCCACCGTTGCCGCCCCCGCCACCGAAGCCGCGACCGGGAGGCGGACCGCCGCCGAATCCGCCGCTGGGCCGCTCTCCTCCGCCGCTGGAGTCGGAGCTGTTACGCTCAACCATGGGGCGGCGAAAAGGACCGAGCTTGATGGCGGCAAAAACAGCGCCGTCAAAATAGGTCTGTTCACCGATCAGCGGTTCCTGGGGTGGAGCCATGTTTTCGCGGCGGGCCTCGCGGCTTCCGCCGCCGGGGCTGGAACAGGCCGCCAAGGTGAGCAAAAGGCCGGCCATCACCGGAAGTCGCAGGAAAAGAGAGGACATATGTCGCCGTGTGACTTCGCGCGGACGGGAAAGTGTCTTTGCGGCGGCGAGTTTGGGACGAGTGATGATCCGGCGGGGACGAATCCGGGAGGGCCGGCCGGATCCAGCCTGTCCGGGGCGGCTTACGACTGCAGCCGGGCGAGCGAACGATCATGCCAGCGCGTGAGCAGGAGCAGGGCTGAGAGCGCGCCGACGAGCGCGAGCAACATGTCGCTTTGCGTGTCCCACACGTAGCCCTGCGTTCCCAGAAAAGCATCGGCGTCGGCCCCGCCGAGGGCGGCGGCCCACCATTCGATGAGTTCGTAAAACGCGCTGAAGGCGAGCGGCACGCAGCCGCAGAGAAACCCCAGCCACCGACTCGCCGGGATGGCGTTGGCCGTGCCGAGCGGGGAGGTGCGCAACAGAAGCTCGCGCGTGAGCAGGGCGGGCATGAATCCCTGGAAAAAGTGACCGAGTTTGTCGTAGTTGTTGCGCGTGCCGCCGGTCCCGTCGCGCACCCAATCACCGAGCGGCACCTCGGCATAGGTGTAGTGGCCGCCGACGAGCAGGATCACGCAGTGCAGCCAGATCAGAACGAGCAGTAGTCCCGAGAGCGGAAAACGGCGCAAGGTTGCAACCATGATGACCGCGCCGACGAGAACGGGCGCCGATTCCAGCCACCACGTGGTGCGATCATGAGGCGCGATCCAAGACCAGATTAGAATCGGGCTGAGCAGGCCTAGAAAGCAAGCGAGGCGACGAGGGGCGTTCATGGGGGAGGCGGGGCGAGGACGATCGGCGAGACGGGGGACGCGCGCATCAATAGCGACTCATCACGCCCCACATGACCCAAGCGAGCGTGACCGTAAACAAGCCCATGCCGATAAGACTGCCGCCGAGCAGCACGGCGTTGCCCTTCATGAATCCAGTGAGGGCGAGGGCCGCGAAAAACCCGTCCACGATCCCGACGAGGATCAAAAAGTCGCGGCGACGTCCGTTGGGGCGCGCGCCGGTCGGCTTGAGGTTATTGAGACCGGCTTTTTGGTCGAAGGTGATCGCGTCTTGGCGCCACGTGACGACGTCATGGCCGGCGGACGGCGTTTGGGCGACATCGGGTGCGTTGGCACGCCCGAAGGCGTCCTTCGGCTTGAGATTGAAATGGCGACGCGGGGGCTCGGGAGGATCTGCGGCCATGGTGGAGAGACGGACAAGAACTGATTTTAGTGGCGGGAGCAATCCACCGGATCAAGGCCGACCATTTCTCTGGGATTGCGCTGAAGCGGGCGACCGCGTGCGCTGGCGGCATGTCTGAGATCACCGCTCCGCGTATCCGCGTGCTGGCCACTGGCGGCACGATTGATAAGGTCTATTTTGACGCGAAGAGCGACTACGAGATCGGCGAGCCGCAGGCGGGGGCGATTTTGCATGAAGCGGGTGTGACGTTCGACTTCACGGTCGAAAGCGTGCTCCGCAAAGACAGCATCGCGATGACGGATGACGATCGCGCGCTGGTGCGGGAACGGGTCATGGCTGCGCCGGAAACCCATCTTTTGATCACCCACGGCACCGATACGATGACGGATACCGCTGCGGTTTTGGCCGACATTCCCGGCAAGGTGATCGTTTTCACCGGCTCGATGCTGCCGGCGCGCTTTCGGCAGAACGATGCGCTCTTCAATATCGGCTGCGCCATCGGCGGCCTGCAGGCCCTGCCGCCGGGCGTTTATATCGCGATGAACGGTCGCTTGTTCCCCGCCGGCAGCGTGAAAAAGAACCGCGCCGCGAGTCGCTTCGAGCCCCTCGACTGAAAGCGGCACAACGAGATTTGCGGGCTCGCGTCAGGCCGAAGTCACGACGTAGCCGAAGACGGCGATCCATTGACAGACGCTGCCGGCCAGCACCCAGACGTGCCAGATCGCGTGGTGATAGGGCAGGCGTTTCCAGAGGTAGAAAATCGTGCCTAGCGAGTAGCAGGCACCACCGGCCAACAACCAGGCGAAGCCACCCGAAGGCAGGGCGGCGAGCAGCGGTTTGATCGGAATGAGAATCAGCCACCCCATGACGAGATAGATGACGG
>CAXBDS010000038.1:0-34382 GCA_963974355.1 uncultured Opitutaceae bacterium | reverse complement strand
CGCGCCCCGCAGTGCGGGGGCCGACCGTGGTTATCAAGACGAGGTCTTCATGACGGGCTGCCGGGAGTTGGGCATCGAGCCGCACCCGGTCCCGCGCAAGGATCGGGCGCACTTGGCGGTGATCGCGACCTTGGCGCATTAGGCCAGCGAGAAGTGCCGCAAACGCATCGAGGTGATCTTCAGCTCGGCCAGGACGACGGGATACTTCCGCAAGAGCCGCTATCGCGACGTCGCGCGCACCCACGCCCAAGGGCAGTATGTGGTGGCCGCGTGCAACTTGGTGCGTATGGCCAAACGCATGGCCGAGGGGGCGTGACGCCCCTTCGGCCGATAACCGGTCGAGAGGGCGCCACAGTGGCGCTCGAGAACCGAGCAAAAACAACGATTTTGAGCGCTGTTTGGTCATTGTTCCACCTCAGGAAACGGCGTCCTCTTGAGCAGACTACTAGGTTCTCAGAGGTATAAATCTAAGTGCGGAATCCTTGGTGAATGAAGCTAGCGTTCCAGCCTGTAGCCTTGGATTCGGACTGTTATGCCGCCAGTAGTAGTCAGAACACCGGGCGCAGTTTCGGCGAATGCCATCCAATCCAAGTTCTTGGTTTCGTTCCGCAAATACGACAGCCAATGTGATATATCCGCTCTTTGGACTCCGTCCGCCGTGAAAGTATCGGTAGGGTCAGTTCTGATCGCGACTCGAACACTGAACCAGTTTAGGCTCGTTGCCCACGCGGCAACGCTCGTATACATGTGAGACGCGTTGGCGGGTGAATATGGGGATATATCTAAGGATGAGTAAACTCCATATGAGTTTGGAAGTATTTGGGGAATGGGAATTAATCCATTATTTAGTAGGTATGTTTCGTCGTCTGGGCATTTGAATTCCAATATAGCCCCTGAAGCGGATATCCATACTGCTCCGATGCAGCGGTCTGTTCCTCTATACCACCCCAAAAAATCATCGCTCCAAGTTGGGGCGGTTGTGGAGTTGGTTATGGCGACATCGGGCAAGGAGGAGCTAGACCGATCAATGTAAATGTATTGAACAACTCCGTTGGCCGTCGTGGTTAGGCCGGTGAGTGTGTAGCCATTGGTGGCCAATGTATCGGTGGCAGCGATTTCCCAGTAAGATCCCATGGATTCGCCATAGCCCACGCCGATTTTGACTGTGGTGCTAGACACATAGGAGAGTCGGGCTCCTTTGATGAGTCCGGCGGGTTGACGATTGAATTCGAATGCTTTGAGCCCGACACTTACGGCAAGCATGCTGACTATTGCGCACAGTATTTTCTTCATTATATTTCTATATTGGTTTTTTCGATTCCACTCCTGCCTTAGTAGGCAAATAGGCCTAGGTGGACTCGTCTGGAGTAGAGTCAAACGAGGCTTCATATCGTCGCAAATGCTCCAAAATTTAGCCGAATCGCGAGTCTTGCGTTCCGGCACGGAAATGGTGACGAATAGCCGATTGAAGCTTATCGCTGAAGCAGTGGCAGTCAGTGACTGGTCTGGGTGATCGGAATCTTCTTTGGTGATCCCGTTCGATGCTCAACTTGAGCTTCTCCGGTTAGCTAGTAGGGCTTGTTTGCACGGTGATCAGGTTAGCACTTTTTGCACAGTCCCGCTATTGTCTCTCAACGCGACTTGAGCGCGTTTGCGCTCGGTGGGAAGTCCACACTGGCGGCGGAGGACTAGTCGATCTGCAGAAAGTTGCGTGCGAGACTCGGCCTCTGGACAAGCGATGGAGAATTCGGGTCAGATACTGGGTATAGACTTGTATTGAGCTCGGGCCTGTTTGACTGATACCCAAATTGACGTTGTTCGCCCCAACTCTCTTTGGTCTCCCCGCGAACTATTCGAGCGAGTAGCCGAGTTGGGTGAGCAGCCCTCCGGCTCGCTCGTTGAAACGAGCCCGGTGTTGATCGCGAAACCAGTTCCGCCAGTCCCCGGCCACGCCGCGGCGGAAAAAGCTTCGGCTGTCCTCTTGGCCCGCGCTTCGACCACCCGACAAGGTGCGGAAGGAAGTCGCCTCGACGCAGACCTGCACCCCTGCCGGTTGGGCATCCAACCCGATGAATCGGAAGAGCTCGGTGGCGCGGGTGACCGGGTCGGTCAGAAAGTCCTCGTATTTGACCTGCAGGTAATGGGGAAACATCGCGCGCGCCGCCAACCCGGCGGCCGCCGCGTCGGTCCAATAGTCCAGGAACATTTCGAAGTCGTCGGGCCGCAGAGTCCTTTCTGCGAGCTGGCGCTCGGCCTGCGCCCGTTCGGCGGGGGTGCCGTTGTGGCAGCGTTGGTTCATCCACTGGGCCGCGCCCGAAACCAGCACGTCGCGACCGTCCCGAACCAAATGCACGAAACGAATCTGCGGGTGGTAGGAGCGAAATGCCTGCGTCGCCTGGGCGGCGGTGCCACGATACGGCGTGCATTTTTCTCCGTAAACCGGCTTCCCCGTTTGCTGCTTTACCGCGGCGCCCACCGCGTCGAGCCACGAAAACGACAGATTGTCGTAAAACTCCCGTGCGTGGGTATCCAACCCCGGGATACTGGGCGCCAGATAGCCGCTCAGAATCTGGGCAAACTTCTGGACCGTGACGTGCAGGGCGCCCGCGGCGTTGTTGCCCAAATAGTCACCGAAAGGTCGCGACTCGCAGCACACCGTTTCCGGATGGCCGGAGAGCAGGCGTTGCAGCCAGGTGGTGCCCGACTTGGGACTGGCAAAGATCACGTAGGACATCTGCCGGTCTGCGCCCTGTTGCGAGTGCGGCGCTGGCATGGAGGGATGGTTATTCATTGAAAGCGATTTCTCGACGGGAGTTTTCAGCGGGCGATGGGGCGTGCTCGCCTAGACTTCATGTTTCGCAGTGCAATCCGACATGCTTGGCTCGATTAGGGTAGCGAATTGCTGTGTGTGAGAGGAGGGTGTATCTTAATTTACAATACGTCTTGTCGAGACGGAGGATCGGCATGCCGCAATTACGCGGCCTTGCGTAGCGGCGGACGCAACATGGCCTCGGCCTTTTCACGCAAATACGCGGCCTGACGGGGCTCGATCGGAGCCAGTCGTTGCGAGACTTCGCGCAGACTTTCGAGCAGGATGTGCGCGTCCTTGCGGGCGATGTCGACGTTGACCGCCTGCAGCATCAATTTAATGGCGTCCGCCCGTCGTCCCTGCCTCGCAAGCTGCTCGGCCTGCTTCAGGCGCGCGCTTCGTTCGACGTAGGCGGCTACGGCTTCGGCCTGCGGGGCTTGGACATCATCCCAATTGGCGTAGATGTCGGCCAGGTCAGAGTCCGCGGCGAACAGCGGGGACAAGGTCGCGGCCTGACCGAGGAGCGATTGCAGGGTCGTGCCCAGCGCTGGCATTCCGATCTGAACTGAAAAGCGTTCGCGCACGGTGGTCGCGGCGCGCGCGCCGTCCCGTGCCAGAGTGTCGGGCTGATTCAACCAATGAAGGCAGGCGTCGGCCATCGCCTCGATGTTGAGAAACGGCACGGCGATTCCGCCGCCGGCCGCGCAATACTCGGGACCGCCGCCAGCGCGGTCGAAGCAGACCACGGGTTTGCCCATGGCGCCGGCTTCCAGCATGGCGAGGGGAAACGGGTCTTCGCGGGAGGTGAGACAAAAAAGGTCGGCGAGGGAGAGCAGGGCGTGCGGCTCCGAGAGCTCACCGATGAGTTTCAGTTCCTTTTCGAGACCGAGGCGCCGGCTATCATGTCGCACGATTTTGCCGAGTTCCGGGACGTTCATGCGGCCGATCCAGACAAAGCGCAGCGGACGCGGCGAGGTCCAGCGGTCGCGGATCCGGGCGGCGAGTTGCAGGAACAGATCGGGTGCCTTGCGCATGTCGAAGGTGCCGCAGCCGGCGAGGATGGCGGCGTCCGCCGGCAGATCGAAGCGCGCCCGCAGGGCGGCTAAATCGCCGCGTGCGACGTTGGTCTCGACGGCGGTGACGTCGATCAGTTCGTGGTGCACCGAAATGCGCTCGGTGGGGATGCGGAAAACGCTGCCGAGCCGGTCGGCGACCGCGTCGGCGCACGCGATGAAGTGCGCACTATGCGCGATCACCAACGCCATGTTTTTGGCGCCGAGCGAATCGTAGCCGTAATCGAGTTCGTGGACGTGCGTGACCACGGGAATGGAACCGCGCGGCAGGGCGTTGATCGTCGAACCGTTGCAGACCGTGTTGGAATAGATCAGCGTGAACGCCGCCATGAGGTCCGGGTGTTTCGAAAAATACTCGGGTGTGCGCACCGGCGCGGTCTGGGCGAAGTCATCGTCCAGCGGTCCGCTCTTTGCGATCAAGATTTCGAAGTCCCAGCCCCCTTGCGCTCTTAACCAGCGCACGAGATGCAGCAGAAACATCGGTGCGCCGGTTCGCGTCGCTTCATGCGAGACAAAGAGAATCTTGGCCGGGGAGGACATGGGAATGGGTTCAGGCGTTGGCCGGTTGCGGAGCGGGCGCAGGGGCGCGACGCGGGCCGGACGACGTTTCAGGCGGGAAGGTCGATAGCACGTAGTCCGCGCGCTCGACCGCTGACGCGATGCCGGCGTCGACGGCGAATTGGCGTCCGAGCCCGTGCAGATAGCGGGCGCGTGCCGGGTCCAGCGGAGCGAGTTGCGCCGACGTCTCGATCAAGGCCTCCATGATTACCTCGGGGCGGCCGCAGTCTTGCACGGAGCGCACCGCGTCGAGCATGAGTCGCGCCGCAGGCGTGGTCTGGCGGATGGCCGCGAGGGCCACACCGGCCTCGAGTTTCGAGCGCCAGCGAATGGTGAGTTCGGCCCGCTGCTGGATGATGGTCAGCAATTCCGGGTCCAAGCCGGGCTCGGGCGGCGGAACATCGCGGTTGTTCTCCAAATTCGCGGCGTAGGCCCGGAGGTGGCCGACCTCGGTCTGCAAGGCGCGCTGATTGCGAATGGCAAAGGGTTCGTGGCCGGGGAAGAGCTCCGCTGACGCGAAGTTTTCGGGAATGCTTACGGCGGGCTCGCCGTCGACGCGGATGACGCGATCAGGCAGCGTGAGGGAATGTCCGTTCGCCCGGGCGGTGCGGCCCGCGAAAATCATCGCGTTGGCCAGGGCGACGAGGCGCGGCGCGGCAGGGGTGGCGCATTCCAGGGCGTCGTGCAGCGTGGCGTTTTGGTAAAGCATGCGGGCCGCGGGAGGTTCGCGCAAATCCGCGACGGTGGCGGCGATGTGAGCGGCCGCAGTGATGCGCCATGCCGCGGGCACGTAGTGCGGCCGGTTCGTGTAATCGAGCAACGCCACGGGCAGCCCGAGTAACATGGCTTCGAGCATCGACGTAGAAGGCGTCGTGATGACGGCGTCGACCTGCTGCAACACCTCGGCGAGTTCGCGACCAGTCAGATCGTCGATCTGGCAATCGACCCCGATCTCGGAGCCAAGGTCCTGGGTAAGACGCCAGCGCACGTCGATCTCGGTGGCGGCGAGATGTGCCTTCAGATCACGCAGGGATTGCACGACCAACTCTTGTTGCTCGGCGGTAAAGGCCGGCGTGATCGCCGTCATGACGAGCACGCGAAACGCTTCGCCGGGAAGGCGCTCGCGACGCTGGCGGGTGGCGTAAGCGTCGAATCGGGGAGCGCCCACGATCTCGCAGCGACCGGAGTTGCCCCAGGACTCGACGGTGCGTGCCTGCGAGCGGCCAAGGCAGGCGAGTTTGTGGGCCATCAAGGGTTGGTAAAGCGAACCGGGAACCAGTTGGGGATGTTCCCAGGTATTGCGGTATTCGAGGATGCCGTCGGCGAGCACGAGGGTGGGAATGTCGGCCTCCATAGCCCGGCGCAGCAACGACAGGACCGGCTCGCGATAGCAGTCAAAGGTCACCACCAGCGCGGTGCCCTCGGGAAACGTGTAATCGAGCGTCCACTCTTCCTCGGTAACGTAGGTGACGTCGCGACCGGCGTCAGGCAGCCACGTGGTGAAGTGCGGGTGTTGGGGCGCGTGAGTCAGGGCCGCGATCCGTTCGTCGGCCGGCACGAGGGCACGCTTGATGCCCGGTTTGGCGGCGGCGAGCAGCCACCACTCGGCGTCGCCCGACGAGGCGGTGACCGGCAGGTTGACGCGTTGCAGGCGGCGCGGCGAATCCGAGAGCGTCATGCCGCCGCCGGCAGTTTGGCGGTAAACGTGTTCGACGGGCAGAAACTGCGAGCAGAGCTGCGCCAACTTCGGGTAGTCGAAGACGTGAAAATGCCAGGGGTTGGGATCGTTGCCGTCCTCGTCGACCCACATGTTCGGCACGGAGCAGACGAAGCGGCCGCCGGGTTTCAGCACGCGGCGAACTTCGGCGAGGAAAATCTCGGGTTCGCGCAGGTGCTCGACGGTCTCGAACGACACCACCAGATCGGCCGACTCATCGGCAAAGCGGCTGAGGTCGCACACGTCGCCGGTTTGGAATTCGGTGTTCGGATACACGCTCTGATAGCAGGCGCGGCCGTAGGCGATCGCATAGTCGCTGTTGTCGAGACCGACCACCTTCACGCCGGGTCGATCACACGCGAGCATGGCGCTACCGTAGCCGAGACCGCAGGCGGCATCGAGCACGAGGCCTTCCGTGGGAACGTAGCGGCGGGCCATGATGTAGCGGGCAATGTGCGCATCCGAGCGACGGCCGGGCTCGCGCGTCATGTCCATGTGCAGGTCACGCTCGGCCTTTAGCGCCTCCAGTGGATAGCGGGTGAGCGCGGCGGCCGGGATCTTCTGAAAGGCCATCGTGATCTGCCAGTCGTCGGCTTCGCGACTTTCATAGGAGGTGATCACCTGATCGAGGGGATGACGGCGGAATCCGGCGGCGAAGAAACGTGCCTCCCACCATTCGCGGTTGCGGATGGTGAGGTGCCAGCGACCGTCACGGTCGCGGGTGGTGGCGAGATTGATATAGACGTTGCGCTGCGCGACACGATGCAGCTCGGCGAGAGCCTGCGGCACGTCTGCTTCCGCGATGTGTTCGAGGCAGTCCGTGCTGACCACGGTGTCCCACGAATCGTCGGCGAAGGGCAGGTCGAGAATGGAGCCGAGGTGAAAGTGTCCGGGCGCGAGCTCGTTGTTTTCCTCGATTGGGCGAGGCGCGATATCGACCCCGTGCGAATGCACGCCGTGCTTCAGCAGGGTGTGCACGAGCAGGCCCATGCCGCATCCGACATCCAGCACCGAGCTGCCGCCAAGCGACATCACGCGGCGGCACAGCGCCTCAGCATCGGAGAACGAGTGGCTTCCCCAGCGGTCGGAGCGCGACCAGTAGTCGGTGTATTCTTCCTGATAATTCATGGCGGTCGAGAGGAGCGTGGCAGGCGAGTGGTTGGGAGGTCAGGCGGCGTGGGCCGCGGGTGTGTGCGGCAACAGGTTTTCGATGAGCTGCACCGTTTCCTGAAGCATGCGCGCCTCGCGGAAGCATTGGGTGGCGCGGTCGTGGGCGGCGCGGCCGAGGCGGTGGCGGTCCGCGGGCGAGGTGGACCAGCGGTCAATCGTCTGCGCGAGTAAGCGCACGGCGTCCGTCGGGCGTTGGGTGGGATCGGGGAGGAGCACGCCGGTGTTGGCGAGTTCCTCGGGGATGCCGCTCACCGCGCTGGCGGCGATGGGCAGGCCCTTGGCCATGGCTTCCATGATCGCGAGGGGCATGCCTTCGTTTTCGGTGGGCAACAGGTAGCAGTCGGCGGCGTCATACCAGTCGGCCGTGTCCCAGCGATGGCCGAGCAGCGAAATGCGTTTTTCCAACCCGAGGTGCCGGATCTCGGTTTCGAGTTGGGGGCGTTGGTCGCCTTCGCCGAGCCAGACGTAGTGGACGTTGCGGGCGCGTCCGGCGGCGCGCAGCGAGGCGACGGCCGACAGGAGGTGCAGATAGCCTTTGATCTTGGTGAGGCGCGCGGTGGTGAGGGCGAGCACGGTGTCCGGCGCGAGTCCCAGTTGGGCGCGCAACGCGGTGCGCACGTCATCGCGGCGCGGCGCGAAAAAGGTGTCAGGGCGCCCGTAGTGGATGACGCGGCCGAGGCCGTGGGGCAGGCCGAAGTTGCGGTGCAGCAGGTCGAGGTTGTGGCGGGAGACGGCCACGACTTCGCCGGCCGCCGCGTATTGGCGGGCGAGGAGCGGGATGCCTTGGGCGAATTGGCGGGCGAGATACGGGGCGGCGAAACCGACGACGCAGAAGTAGGGCAGGCCGGACGTGCGGGCGTGTTCGCGGGCGGCAAGGTTGGACAGCGGGCAACCGTCGCTGAACACGACAAGATCCGGTGAAACCTGGCCGAGGATCTGGGCCGGCGTATCCAAATCCGTGAGACCGCGGCCAAACTCGGCGGACGTGTCGTATCCGAGCCAATGGTGCTGAATGCCGGCGGCGGCCTGGCGGGCGACGAGCGGGGTGTCGGTCTGGGTTTGCACGAGGTGCACCTCGTGGCCGGCGGCGAGCAGGGCGTGAACGAGTGCGTCGTTGTATTGGGCGACGCCACCGCGGCCGGGGTCGTCGGTCCAGAGCAGGATGCGCGCGGATGAGCTCATGCGGCGGTGGCGCGACCGGCGGTGGTCGCCTGGAGGTGGCGGTGGATGTGACCGAGACAACCTTTCTCATCGAGGCGGGCGGCCACGGGGGCAGGAATGCCGATGCCGGTGACGACGGCGCGCAGGCCGTGCATGCGGGCAATTTGCGCGAGGGGAGCGGCGATGGGCAGCTCACGGGAGAGATCGCGGCGCAGGCGGAGAAGTCGGCCGTCGTCGGACAGCGTCTCGTAGTGAGCTTGCGAATACCACGGGCCCCAGGGATGGAACGAGGCGATTACGACGTTGATCGCTTCATGGTAGGCGAGGGTGCGGTGAATTAGATCGTCGGCGGGATCGATCACGGCGGGTTTTACCTGTTCCGAGACTCGGGCGGCGTCGTCGTGGGCGAGGAAGTCGAGGTCGGCGACGGGGATTTCGATGCGGCGATGGCCGGCGGCGACGAGGCGGTCGTAGAAGTCGACGTCGTCGCGGCCGTAGCGACGTAGCATTTCGTGGTAGCCGTTGACCTCCAGCCAATGCGCTTTGCTAAAGACGCATTGACCGTTGACGCTGGCCTTGCCGACGGCCGTGCCGGTGCGCCAATCGCCGGCGTAGAAGTGGCCGGGCTCCGGGACGAGTTGGGCGACCGATGCGGACGGCAGGCAGTCGGCATCGCACTTCAGGATGATGTCACCGCTCGCCTCGCGAATGCCGAGGTTGTAGGGGTAGGTGAGCACCCAGCGCGGCTCGGCTTCGACGCGGATGAGGCGGATGCGTTCGTCGAGGACGAGCAGGTCGTCGAGCGGCTCGCGGGTAGACCAGTCGACGATCACGATTTCGTCGATCCCGGGCAGACCGAGCCAATGCGGGAGCGAGCGCCGCAGGTGGTGCTCCCGGTTCATGCAGGTGGTGACGAGCGAGCGCATGACAGAAAATCAGGCGGCGAGACGGGAGCGGAGGGTGGGGAGTTCCGGATGATCCGGTTCAAGGTTGGCGGCGCAGTCGAGGGCTTCGCGGGCGAGGTCGAGGGATTCCACGTCCGCGGCCAGTTGCGCCAACATCACCCAGGCGGGGGCGTGGCTGTCGTCGATGCGCAGGCTGGCTTCCAAGGTGGAAAGCGCGTTCTCGGGAGAGCCGGCGGCCAGGTAGGCTTGGGCCAAGTCGAACCAAAGGCGGGCGTTGCCCGGGTTGCGATTCACGGCGGAGAGCAGGTAGGGCACGGCGCGGGCGATATCGCCAGCCTCAAGCAGCCTCAATCCGGTATGGCGCAACTCGGCGGGATCGACGGAGTGGCGGGTCGCCGCGCGCAAGGGCTGGCGGTGTTTGCGTGCCTGGGTGGAGTGGCTGCTTTGAAGTTCGGCGACGCCGGCTTCCAGCAGGAGACCAAAGTCTTCGGCGGTCGCAAACGTATCGGTGAAGCGGGGCACGCGGGCGTTGGCCTCGTCGATCTCGGACTGGGCGGCGGTGCGGTGTTCAAGGGCACGTTGGACAAGGTTCAGCCACGTGGTGGAATCGGTCGCGATCCACTGGTCGAGTCCGGCGGTTTTGAGGAGGCCGGCAACGGCTTCGGGATGGGAAGCGGGGGAGCAACTGATCACGGGGGTGAGCGCGTCGAGCGCGAGGGTCGCGGTGGCCGCAGAGAGTTCCACGGCCGCGTCGGCGGCGCCCAGGGCGAGTCGCAGTTCCGTCAGGTTGTCGGCTGAAACCGGATACACGTGCACCCGCGAGCTATCGAGCAGGCGCGCCAGTTCCGGTGGCGTCACGGCATCGAGGCCTTCACGCGAGTCGATGAACAGGAGGTGCACATCGGCGAGGGTGGTGTGAAGTTGGTGCAGACGATCAACGGCGCCGGGGACGGGTGCTGCGTCATTCAAGGTAGAGACAATCAACGCGACCTCGGGTGGAATGCCGAAGAGCGAGCGATCGAATGCCGCCCCATCTTCCGCGGCCGGGCTGGCGAACTCGTAGGCGTGGATCGTGCCGGGAAGGATGGCGAGGCGGTCGGCGGCGTTGGTGGGACGCGGCGCGAGGGCGTCGTTTTCGCCCGTGAGCAGGAGGTCGATTGCAGGAAGGCCGGTCGAGGTCGAAGAACCGAGGGCGACCTGCAGGGGGGCAAAACGATAGAGTCCCAAGTGGGCGGCCGGATACATGTGCATCGCGAGATCATCGGCCATCACGGCGACGTCGAGGGCTTCGGCGCGGAGAAATTCAACTTGATCGCCCAGACGTTCCGGCAGGATGCGGAGGTCGGCGACGCTGTCGCGGCAGGCGGTCTCGCTCTCGGAAAACGTGGAGTGCGTGGCGTAGAGCACGGTCTCGAAGCGGGTCTGATCGAGTTGGGCGAAACGGGCCCGGATCAAGCTCGTCGACGGCGAGGCGTCGAAGTCGCGCTTGATGATGCCTACCCGGATCGGGCGACCGGCGGTGGGCGTGACGAAGGGGATCGTGCGGGCGGCATCGGCGGCGCCGTGCACGCGGGCGAGGAGGCGGGCTCGGGCGAGTTGCCAGCGGCCGGCACGGTCGAGCGGGAGCAGGGCGGGGGCGGGCAGTGGGGCGGCAAGGTAGGCGTCGACCGCTGCGCGGATCGCGGGCGAGCCGAGATTACGTTCCGCCCACGAGGCCAGTTCTTCGGTGAAACGGATGAGGTGCCGGGCAAGCGTATCGGCTTGGGCGACGGTGTGGGGCGTGAGCCCGGTGGTGAAGAGCCAAGCGGTGTAGCTCCCCCACAACGCGGCAGGGACATCGGTCAACGGAGCCACGGCGGGCAAATGCCAAGCCGGAGCCAAGACTGCCGCGGCGGTGGTGCCTTGCCATCCGTGAGAGCAAAGTTCGTTGGCCCGGGAGGGCGAGAGAGCGGCGGCGACGCCCCCGGCGTTTTGGCGGGCCCGTTTCAGGCTGGCGTCGAAAATGTCGAGGCCGACGGCTTTCCGTGAAAGCGTGAACAGAATCTCTGAGGCGGCTACGGCCGAAGTGTCGTCGCCTTGCAACCAAGCATGG
The DNA here is from genome assembly GCA_963974355.1 of uncultured Opitutaceae bacterium. GTDB lineage: Bacteria > Verrucomicrobiota > Verrucomicrobiia > Opitutales > Opitutaceae > Actomonas. The sequence goes on along the minus strand of CAXBDS010000038.1, from coordinate 22,897 downwards.
AGTTCGGGGGGCAGAGACGAATCCTCGGCCGCCGTCATCGCGGGGGCGTCCAGCGGAGCCGAAGAGAGGGACAGGGGAACCGGGGAAGGAGTGACGTCGGCGGTGAGCATGGTCATGGCGCCAGCCGTTTTGCATATTTCGAGCCATCGAGATACGATGTGTTGCAAGTATTTGGTTTTCAGAGACTAAAAAATCAAAAATGGTGATCAAGCGGCCACCGGAGGGGGAGGGCGACCGCGGCGCGGCAGATTTTGCCGGAAGTAACTCCGCTGCCCCCGCGGTCGCGAAATGGGCCGATCTTGGGGCGCGAGGGATCAGTCGGATGATGCGGGAGCGTTGGTTGAAAAATCTGCTGCTATGAAAGAAAATCCGCCGACTGGGTGATTTTCCCTAAGGCATCCTAAACCAAGTGCCGTTGTGTGTCGTATGCAGGAAATGACGTGTATTCTCTTGTCAATTCACCTTCCACTGTGAGTTCCGCTACGCCTGCCGCTCCTTATACTGACGACGAGATTCGACGGCGCATCGAGCGCTGCCCGAAACTCGCCTCGCTGCAGAGCATCAATCTGAAACTGGCGGGCCTGGTGAATTCGGAGCGCAGCTACACGTCGCAGATTGCGGAGCTGATTCGCCGTGATCCGTCGCTCACGGCTCGTCTGCTGCGCATGGTGAACAGCGTTTACTTCGGTCTGAGCGCGAAGGTGAACAACATCGAGGAGGCGGTGCTCTATCTGGGCCTGCGTCAGATCCGCGAGCTTTCGATGGCCACTCCGGTGATCGAGGACATGGACCAGATCAGCCAGTCGTTGCCCCAGTTGCCTTGGCGGGAGTTGTGGCAGCACTCGATCGGTTCGGCGATCATGACGCGCGAAATTTTAGGCACGACCGAGTTTCTGATCGACGACGATACCGACTACATCATGGGCCTGTTGCACAACGTCGGCAAGGTGGTCATGGCGACCGCGTTCCCCGGCGAATTCGAGCAACTGGCGCACGCGCACTATCTGACGTCGGCCGACGTGTGCGACGCCGAGCGGGAGTTGATTGGTTGGGATCACGCCGCCGTGGGCGGTTACTATTTGGAACGGCATCAGCTGGCTCCTGACATCGTGGAGGCCGTGCGGCACCACGCGGCGCCGCCGAAGGGCGAAAGCTACTCTCTCTACGCGGCGGCGGTGCACGTCGCGGACTTGCAGGTGCGTGAACTCGGCATTCGCGGCGGATTGGAAACGGTGGATCCGCCCGCGCCTTGCGCGTGGGCCGATTGCGAAGCCTGGCACATGCTTTACGACGGTGATGAACGCGCGGCCAACCTCGCGCGGAGCGTGTTGGAAAACACGTTGGCGCGCCTGCCCAACTTGCTGAGCGGAATGGTCTAGTTCGGTCGCCATGAATACGACTGAATCGATCTACGAACCCGCTCGCGCTGAGCCGGCGATGGCGAATCTTGCACCTTGGGCGGACAGCTTGGAACTGGCGGTAATGAGTGACCCGCAGGGCGTCATTCTCGAGGTGAATCGGGCCTTTGCGCGCAAGTTCGGTCGATCTGCGGGCGGGTGGCTGAATGAACCGTTCGAGTCGCTGGTGCATCCTGACGATGCGGCCGCGTGGGCTGGCGAACTGGAGCGGATCATGCGCCCGCCGTATCATATTGCGCGCGAGCATCGCTTCAACACGGCGCAGGGCTGGCGTTGGATCGGCTGGGAAGAGACGGCCGTGCGTGACGCGGTGGGGGAGATCATTGCGGTGCGTTCCATCGGTCGCGATGTGACGAAACATCGCCTCGCCGAGGAACACTTTCGCAAGCTCGCTCAAGCGGTGGAGCAGGCGCCGGTCTCGGTCATCATGACGTCGCCGGGCGGCGTGCCCCAATACGTGAACTCCCGCTTCACCGAGGTATCGGGTTACACGTTGGAAGACATTTTCGAAAACGAGATTCCGCTGTTGCGCGACGGCCATCCTTCGGAATCGGCCTACCGCCAATGTTGCGCGGTGCTCGCCGCCGGTCGCAAATGGTCGGGCGAGTTGAAGACGCGCCGCCGCGACGGGCAGGAAGTGTGGGAATTCGTGCAGATATCGCCGATCCGCAACCAGCTCGACGAGATCACCTATCTGCTGTCGTTGCGCGAGGACATCACCGAGCGCAAGGAACTGGAGGAGCAGCTCCGCCAGGCGCAGAAGATGGAGAGTCTCGGCACGATGGCGGGCGGCATTGCCCACGATTTCAATAACATCATCTCGATCGTGCGGGGCTTCTCCGAGCTCGCGCTGTCGTTGCCCCAGAGCGATCCGCGCATGGATCGCTATTTGCGCGCCATGCATAACGCGGCGCTGCGGGCGGCCTCGCTGGTGAGCCAGATCATGGTTTTCAGTCGCAAGAGCGAGGTGGCCTACAGCTCGGTGCGCGTCGACGAGGTCGCGCGCGAATTGGTCGGTTTCTTCCAGGAAACGTTTCCGCGGCACATCGCCATCCGCGCGGAGCTCGATGACCGGCTCGATGCGGTCGCGGCGGATCCCAACCAAATCCGCCAGCTGATCGTGAACCTGTGCGTCAACTCGCGCGACGCGATGCCGGAAGGGGGCACAATCACGCTTTCCACCAGCAAGGTGGCCGGCGCATCGCTCGCCCACCTGCACGGTGATCCGGCCCTGGCCTACACCCGTATCACTGTATCCGATACGGGAGGGGGCATGTCGCAGGACGTGCGCAAACGAATCTTTGAACCGTTTTACACGACCAAACAAGGCTCGGGCGGCACGGGGCTGGGGCTGGCCGTCGTCTACGGAATCGTGACGAACCACAGGGGCCTTATCGACCTGCAGAGCGAGGAAGGCAGCGGCACAACATTCCATATTTATCTGCCGTATCGCACCACGGAACCGACCCCGGCTTTACCCACCGGCGACGAAGGCGGCGCGATCATTCCGCGTGGCACCGAACGCATTCTGCTGGTTGAGGACGAGGTGCCGATCCAGGAGATTCTGTCCATCACCCTGCGCTCCGCCGGCTACTCGGTGTGCGTCGCGGTGGATGGCCAGGATGCGGCGGAACGTCTGCTGCGCGGGGAAACGTCCTTCGATGCCGTGGTGCTCGACCTCAACATGCCGCGACTCGGCGGCATCGAGGTGCTGAAACTGCTCGCAGCCCGACACATTTGCCTGCCGGTGATGGTGATCAGTGGCCACTTGACGGAGGAAGTTCACACCGAACTGGGGGAACTTGGTCCGGCGGCGATCATTCCAAAGCCGTTCGACTTGGTGACCCTGTCGACGGCGTTACGCCGGATTCTCGACGAGCGGGCGACTACGCCGACGCTGGCGTTGAGTTGAACGTTCTCTGCCACCGTTCCGCGCGGTGTGATACCTGACCGCCCCTTCTCGGGAGAGCCGGGTTCGCGTGGAAGCGGCCGCAGCGGTTCCTTGGGCGGTGGGCCTCCCTCGTCTCGTGCCTGGCGCGCATCCCCCCAAAAAAACCGACTCCCGGAAGAGTCGGTTTTTTGAGGAAGGGAGCCTGGTCGATGGTCGCGGGCATGATGTCACGCGAGGTGAGTCATCCTCCGGCGATCGAGACGCTCATTCCAATTTGGCGAGCCGGGCAATCGTGTCGGGCGCCACGACGCGCTCGATATCGAGGAGCGTTTTGACGGTGTCCTTCACTTTGGCCAGGCCGAGAATGTAGGAGGTATCGACGCGGGTGCCGAATTCCGGCGTGGGCTCAATTTCTTCCCCGGTGAGGTTGGCCACCTCTTCGACCGAATCCACGACCAACCCCATTTGAACGTTACGGTTCTCGTCGATGGCGATCTGCACGACGACGATACAGGTGCGATCCGCGAATTCGGCGTTGAGTCCGAACTTCAGGCGCAGGTCGATCACCGGGATCACGCGACCGCGAAGGTTGATCACCCCCTTCACGAAGGAAGGGACCTGCGGGACCACCGTGATCTTCTGCATCCGGATGATCTCGCGGACCTTAAGGACGGCGATGCCGTAGGACTCCTTGTCGAGAACGACGGTCAGGTATTTGCCGGCGAGAGTGGTGTTCGGTGTTTCGGTGGTGGCGGTCATGATCAAGAGTTATGATTGGGTAGGGCACACGCCCGGGTGGATGATCCTTTTATCGGCCCGATGCGCCCACGGGTTTAGCACATTTATGCGAATCAACCCGTTAAGGTGGCTCAAGGTAGGCGCCGGTGTGCCGATGCAGGGACGTCACTTTGAACCAACGACTCTCGGCCTTATGATTACTCCGGATTCCCCGCTTCCCTTGATCGACGATCTCAACAGCCGCCTCGCGGCCGAATCCATCTTCGTCAGCCAGGGTAGCGATGAGGGCTTGGTCCCTTGTTACAGCCTGCTGTCTGAGATTCTCGAACACACCGTGGCGGGCGATGGCCTGCACGAAGGTCTGCAGCCGCTGTTCAACGCGTTGGACAATCTCTTGAATGAAGCCGCGCCGTTCGACGATGCCGCCATCACCGTGCTGCAGACCACGGTGGCGTGGTTGCCGGGGGCGATCGCCGCAATGCGCGACGGTAAAACGCCCGACGTGATGGAGGGGGCGGCGACCACGGCGGAAGCGCCGGCGGCCGAGCCCGAACCGGCGATCACGACCGAGTCGATCATGGCCGAACTGACGAAGACGGCGCTCAAGCCAGCCGCCGCCGTGACGCCCGCACCGGCACCGCCGCCGGTTCCGGTCGCGCCCGCGCCGGCCGCGCCCGCTCCCGTCGAGGCCGCCGCCGAGACTGGTCCGGCCGAAGAGATGTTGGACCTCAATTTGGAAGAGAACCGGGAACTGCTCACCGAGTTTCACGCCGAGGCGTTGGACCATCTGCAGCAGATCGAGTCCGCGTTGCTCGTGCTCGACGGCTCGCCGGGTGATCGCGATGCGTTGAACGGTCTGTTCCGCTCGTTCCACACGTTGAAAGGTGTGGCGGGTTTCCTGCGCCTCACGCCGATGAATCGTTTGGCACACGAGGTGGAGTCATTGCTGGATCTGGCCCGCACGGACAAACTGCGGCTGACCTCGCCGATCATCACGGAAATTTTGCGCAGCCAAGACGCCTTGGCCGCGATGGTGACGCAGATCACCCAAGCACTTGAACAAGGCCATTTGCCGGACCGCATCGTGCCGGTCGGCCAGCTGATCACCCACGTGCGGGCGCTCGCCCATCCTGACGTCGAAGGTGCGAATACGCCCGTCGTGCCCTGCGAGATTCACGCCATGGAAACGGTCGGGCCGACCGCGACGGTGCCGGCTCCCGTGGTCGATTCACCGGTGATCAAAGCCGCCGCGAGCTCGTCCGTGCGCGTCAATACCGAGAAGCTCGATTCGCTCGTCGATGTCGTCGGCGAATTGGTGATCGTGCAGAGCCAGTTGCAGGAGTCGGCCAAGGGCCTCGACGTCGACGGTTCGCCCTTGGCCCGCAATCTCGGCCAACTCGGGCGCATCACGAAGGACCTGCAGCTCACCGCGATGTCGCTGCGGATGGTGCCGATCAAGCCCACCTTCCAGCGCATGGAGCGCTTGGTGCGCGATCTGTCGCGCGAGTTTGGCAAAGACGTCGCCTTCGAGACCATGGGGGAGGAAACCGAAATCGACCGCACGGTGGTCGAAGAGATCGTGGATCCGCTTGTGCACATGGTGCGCAATTCTCTCGATCACGGGTTGGAAAGTCCCGACCAACGGCGGGAATCCGGCAAGGCCGCGCAAGGGACGATGCGCCTCGCCGCCTACCACGAGGGCAGCAACCTCGTAATCGAACTTTCCGACGACGGGCGCGGTATCAACACCACGCGAGTATTGGCCAAGGCGCGGGAAAACGGCTTGGTCCCGCCGGACGCCAATCCGACGCCGGACGAGATCGTTGAACTGATTTTCCACCCGGGATTCTCCACGGCCGAAAAGGTCACGGCGGTCTCGGGCCGCGGCGTGGGCATGGACGTCGTGCGACGCAATATCGAGCGTCTGCGCGGCAACATCGAGGTCACCTCCGAGATGGGCAAGGGGACGACGTTCCTCGTGCGTTTGCCGCTCACCACCGCCATCATCGACGGCCTGCTGGTGCGGGTGGGGTCGGAGCGGTTTATCCTGCCGGCCATCATGGTGCAGGTCGCGGTGCGTCCGACCAAAAAGTCGCTCACCACGATCCAAGGCTCGGGCGAGGTGCTCAATCACCGCGGTCGTCTGTTGCCGCTCCACCGTCTGCACCGCCGCTTCCAAATCGAGGAAGGCGTGCAGGATCCGACCGAAGGTATCGTGGTCATCGTCGAGTCGACCAATGGCACCTACGCGCTTCTCGTTGACGAGTTGCTCAACAAGCAGGAAGTCGTCATCAAGAACCTCGGCGCCTACCTGCAAAATCTCCCCGGCGTCGCCGGTGGTGCGATCCTCGGCGACGGCACCATCGCGCTGATCCTCGATCCGGCCAATCTCGCGGCGGCCGCCTGATATTTTTCCTCCCCATGTCTGCTCCCACGTTTGATGAGGTCTGCTCCCGCGCTCTGGCCCTCCCGTGTTCGCCGGCCTTGCTGCCGCGGCTGACGGCGGTCTTGGCGCAGCCCGATGCCGACGTCGACGATCTGGCCAAGCTGGTCCAGCTCGACCCCGTGTTGGCGAGCTCGACCGTGCGTCTGGCGAACTCGGCGTATTTTTCCGCCGGCTCCGTCGAGACGGTCGCCGAAGCCGTGATGCGCCTGGGCGCCCGGGAACTGTATCGTCTGGCCGCCCTGTCGTTGGCCGGTCGCTGGATGGCGATCAAGGTTGACGGCTATCGTTGGGAAGCGGGTGATTTTTGCCGCGCCTCGGTGATCAAGGCCGTGGCTGCGGAAGCGTTGGCCGAAGAAACCGGTCGCCTCGATCCCGCCTTGGCGTATACCTGCGGCTTGGTGCACGAAATCGGCAAGCTCGCCGTCGCGTTTTGTTGTGCGGCACAGTTTGCCGAGATTCGGCAACGGCGGATCGATGACGACAGCACGTGGCTCGCGGCGGAAACCGCGGTGCTCGGTTTCAATCATCCCGCGGTCAGCGCGCGTTTGCTGACGGAATGGAAATTTCCCGAGGCCTGTGTGGCGGTGGCGCGGGACAACCCGCCCGGCCCGAATCTCAAAGAGGACGAACGCTGCCTCGCGGCGCACGTGCACGCGGCCCATCACCTCGCCTCGGCCTTTGGCGCGGGGCAAGGCGAAGACGCCTTCCTGTATTCACTCGATCAGGACCTTCTGGAGGAATGGGGCCTTAGGGCACCGGTCATCGAGGCGCTGTTACCCGTGGTCTTGGACCGTGCCAGCCGGCTTCTGAAAGACCGCGTTTCCAGCGGGCAAATCGAGTTCTGAGCGTCGCGGGAGGCGGCGGCGCGCGACGATGCCCGCCGCAGGGCGCGTCGGGGGGCTCGGGCGGTTTCCCTTGGCCAGGTCCATGGCCTCTGCCTCATGGCGATCGTGGTTGCACGGACGTGCTTGGCGCCACCGGGGCGTGAACCTCGCCGACTCTTCCTATACCATGTCGATTTCCAAGGTGCCGGTCGGCGCCTTCATCGTGAGATGCCCCGTGTGAATATCGAGGTGCAGGGTGCGGTTTACGACGCCGCCGACCTGCCCGCCGATGATGGGGCAACCGTAGACGGAGAGGATCTGACGCACGGCGGCGACGTTGCGTTCGCCGATTTTGAAACTGTCGGGTCCCGACAGCACGCTGGCGCCGCCGGCCAGGTAGATGCGCAGGCGGGAACGCGAGATGCCCAGGCCGCTGAGCGCACTGAAGAGCACCGGGATGCCGGTGTCGGCAAACATGGCGGGTTTGGCGACCGCTTTTTCGGGCGAAAGGCTGGAGTCGGGCAACATCAGGTGGAGGATGCCGCCGGCCTGCACGACCGGATCGTAGGCCACGACGCCCACACATGATCCCAGGGCGTAGGTGCTCAACGTAAGTTGGGTGCGGCTGGCGACGGCGTATTCCGCCACGCCCACCACCATGCGTTGGGTAAAAAAACCGGCGATGGAGGGTGATCCGGCCATGAGGCTTAGCTGTAGACCAGCAGGCGCTGGCAGATGGGGGCCGTGAAGTTGTGATTCTGAATCTTGGAGATCGTGCCCGGGTTGAGGGCCTGACCTTCGCCGACGAGGAGCATGCCGTGCGGGCTATAGATGCCGCTGGCGAGCACCATGCCGGGCTTCAAGTCTTCCAGCATGACCTCACTCACGCTGCGGGGCAGAGGGTGTAGATGGGTCGTGGTGCGGAACAGGCGCACCGCTTCCGGATCAAGCGCCGTGCCCGCGGCCTTTTGGACGGCGTCGAGGGCTTGTTCGGTGGGCAGACGGCATTCCACGAAATACACGGCCACGGCGAGGCAGCGGGCCGTCCACGGGATCGTTTCGCCGGCGAGGTGATCGGGATAGCCTTTGCCATCGAAGCGCTCATGGTGGGCGCGCACGGTCTCACCGACGAGGTGGCGGCCGTCGACGAAGGTGGCGAGCGTCTGGCTATAGGTCGGGTGACTGTGGATACTCGCGATTTCGCGTTCCGTGAGGCGCTCGGGGTGGCGCAGGAAAGAGTGAAACAGTTCCCGCGAGAAGCCGATCAGGCCGATGTCGCACAACCAGGCGCTGATGGTCAGCGCTTCGCGCTCCTGCGGCGAAAGGTGCGATGATTTGTTCATCTGCTCGACGATGCCGGCGATGGCTTTGGTCTGTCCGGCCAAGAGCGGATCATACGTCGCCAAAATCCGGCTACACAGTTCGAGCGAGTGGTCGTAGCGGAGCTTCAGCTCCTGGTTGGCAGAGGTGAGCTCCTTGCCTTGCGAGGCGAGTTGGGTGACTTGGGCTTGGAGCGTGGTGTTGGCTTTGGCGAGGCTTTCGTTGAGTTGGGACGTGGTGTTGAGCAGGATCTCGTTCTGCATCAGCAGGGCGTTGCGATCGACGCCGTTGCTTATGGTGATGAGCAGCTCTTCGCGCAGCCAGGGTTTGGCGAGGAAGCGGAAGATTTCTCCCTGGTTGATCGCGTCGACGAGGGTCGGCAGCGAAGTGACGCCCGTGATGAGCACGCGGGAAGCGTTGGGCTGGAGGCGTTGGGCTTCCTTAAAGAATTCCAAGCCGGTCATCCCGGGCATGAGTTGATCGGAGATGAGGACGCCGAAGCGCTCGCCCTTCAGGCGATCGAGGGCGACGTCGGGCCGCGTGGTGGCAACGATCTGATAACCGGCGCGCTCCAGCACTTCCTTGAGCGCGGCGAGGATGCGCGGCTCATCGTCGAGGATGAGCAGGCGACGGCAGGCGAAGGTGTTTTCAGGCGACGACATGGGCCTTTCGAGTGGCGCGCTGGGCACACAGATTCAAGAGATGTCGCGGGATGTCGTCGAGCGCGACTTGTTCGTCGGCGCCCCCTTGTTCCCACGCCTCGCGGGGCATGCCGTAGACGACGCTCGAGGCTTCGTCTTGGGCGAAGGTGAGCGCGCCGGCGTCGTTGAGGCGGCGCAGGCCTTCGGCGCCGTCTTTGCCCATGCCGGTGAGCACGCCGGCCACGACGTGACGGCTGAGGGGCGACGGGACCGATTTGAACAGCACGTCAACGGCCGGGCGTTGGTGCCAGACCTGGGGACCGGAGTTGAGCACGGTGCGGTAGCCCCGCTCGGTCCAACGGAGCAGGAGGTGGAAGTCGCCGGGCGCGACGAGTGCCAGACCGGGTTCGCAGAGCTCGTCGTGTTTGGCCTCGCGCACGGTAAAGGCACAGAGACCGTTCAGGCGCTCGGCGAAGGCCTTGGAAAACCCCGCCGGAATGTGTTGCACGATCACCATCGGCGGCAGGCCATCGGGTAATTGGGTGAGCACGTCGCGGAGGGCTTCGGTGCCGCCGGTGGACGCGCCTAACAGGATCAGGCGGCGAATGTCGCTGGGCCCCGAAAGCGTCGGGAGAGGCGGCGGCGCGACGAGGCGGGGAGGGGGGAAGGCGGGGATCGGGGCGGGGGAGAGGGAGGGAGGCGTGGCCGGGGCGGCGAGCGGGGGCATCGCTGAGCCGGCCGGCCGCAGGCGGGCGATGGCGGCGGCGCGCACGGCTTGCACGAGCCGGGGGCCGAGGTCACCGAAGCTATAGGCGCCACCCGGCTTGGCCAACACCTCAACGGCTCCGAGGCGCAGCGCTTCCAAGGCGACTTGGGAGCCGGCGGCGGAGATTGAACTCATCACGATGACGGGCATCGGACGTTCGCGCATGAGAATGCCGAGAAACGTGATGCCGTCCATGCGGGGCATTTCGACATCGAGCGTGATGACGTCCGGTTTCAGTTCCTTGATGCGGTCGCGGGCTTGGTAGGGATCACCCGCCGTGCCGATCACCTCGATGTCGTTTTCCGCGTTGAGGGCATCGCTCACCATGCGGCGAACGACGGCGGAGTCGTCGACAACGACCACGCGGATGGGGCGGGTTTTAGAAACAGACATGAGGGTTAGGCGGCTTGGTAGGTCGCCGGGCAAATGAGTTTCAGGCCATGGTTGATCCCGGACAGGCTCTCGGAGTGGCCGACCAACAGGTAGCCGCCCGGGGCGAGGCAGGATTTCAACCGGTTGACGAGCTCGGTCTGCGTCTCGCGGTCGAAGTAGATCATGACATTGCGACAGAAGATGATCTGGAACGGTTCACGGAAGGGCAGGGCGCCTTCGAGGAGGTTGAGACGTTGATAACGCACGCGATCGCGAATCTCGCGTTTCACGCGGTAGTTGCCCGCTTGGTCGGCAAACCCGACTTGGAAATATTTTTTGGCCAGGCCGGCCGGCAGGCGGGAGATGATGCTCTCGGGGTAGATGGCGCGTTCGGCCTTTACGAGGATGCGGGAAGAAATGTCGGTGCCCTCGATCTGCCACGGCCACGGGTTGCCCTTGGCGCTGAGATATTCCTCCAACGCGATGGCGAGCGAGTAGGGCTCTTCACCGCTGGAGCAGGCGGCGCTCCAGGTTCGGAGCGTGGGCCATTTCTGTTGAACGCGACGGCGCAGCAGATCCGGCAGGATGATGTCGCGCAGGGCCTTAAAGTGCGCTTCCTCCCGGAAAAAGAACGTGTGGTTGGTCGAGATGTTATCGATCAGGTGGCCGATCTCTTCTTCGGCGCCGGGCGAGCGCAGGAAGTTGCAGTAGTCGGTGATCGTGGGGAGACCGGTGGCACGCAGGCGCTTGCCGAGGCGGGCAGAAACGAGTTCGGTTTTATCCGGTCCGAGATTGATGCGGCTATGCTTATAGACGGTGTCGCAGATGAATTGGTAGTCGCTGGTGAGCATGAGAACGGTCCGTCTGAAGGTATCGGCGCGTTCGCGGCAAAATGAACCCGGCACGTGCAAATAGCCGGGGGTTTTTTGGGGCGGCAAAATTTTCCCAGCGTAGTGAGCGCGGGGACAAGGCGGATCGGATTCGAGGTCGTATTGATTTTTAAAGCGTTTATTGACAGCGTGTAGCATGACTCATCGGGCGGGTGGCACCGACATTGCTAATTGAGTGCCGACGATGATCGAACCGCTCGCCAATTCGACCAATTACCAACTTGCAGGGAAGCTGCTTGATGCGGCGGTTTTGCGGCATCAGGCCATCGCGTCGAACATCGCCAACGTAGAGACTCCCGGCTATCGACGGGTCGATCTGGCGCCGAATTTTGCCGCCGCGCTGCAAGCCGAGTTTAGCACCGCCGGCCACGGCTCCACTGCGGATCTCAAGCACATCAATCCGACGCTGGCCGCCGATCTGCACACGCGCGCTGAGCGCGCCGATGGCAACAACGTCGAGCTTGAGGACGAACTGATGGCGATGAGCCGCAACAACGTGGATTACGAATTTCTCTCCGAAATGGTGAGCCGCCACATCAAGGGACTGAAGATGGCGATCACCGGCCGGGTCCTCTGAACCAACCTGCCCTGAACGAACATGGAGCTGATCACTGGAATTTCCACCACCTCTAGCGCCCTCTCGGCGCAGCGCACGCGTCTCGACGTGATCGCGCAAAACATCGCCAACGCGCAAACCACCCGCGGGCCGGACGGCCGTCCCTATCAGCGCAAGACGGTGAGCTTCGAGGCTGAACTCTCGTCCCTCGCCCGGGGCGGCCAACCCAATACCGACGCCGGCGCCCGGGTGCGCGTGGCCGAGATCAGCGTCGACCGCACGCCCGGCCAGCGCATCCAGGACCCGGGGCACCCGGACGCCGATGAAGACGGCATGGTGACACTCTCCAACGTGAACATCGCCCACGAAATGGTGGACCTCATCACGGCTTCCCGGGCCTACGAGGCCAATCTTTCCGTCGCGAAGAATGCCCGCCAGATGGCGATGAAGGCCCTCGAAATCGGCAAGTAAGCCTGGCGCGCCCCGTATCCACATTTCTGATTTCTTGCTGTGAATCTTATCAACCCGCTCTCCTCCATCTCGGCTTCCGGTATCCGCCCGACGGATCTGACGCCGCCAGCCGGCAAGTCCCTCCGGGGGATTGAGGCGCCGAGCGTCGCGCCCAGCGGCGAGAGTTTTCCCTCGGCATTCGAGCGTATGATCGGGGGCGTCGAAGCGGATCAGGCCAAGGCGGCTGGTGTCACGCGGGACGTGTTGATGGGGAACAATCCCAACATCCACCAGAGCATGATCGCGATGCAGGAAGCGTCGTTGTCTTTCAGCCTGATGGTCGAGGTCCGCAATAAAGTGGTGGAGTCCTACCAAGAGCTGATGCGCATGCCCGTTTAAGGCGCGTTCACCTAATCGTTTCCCATGAAAGATTTTGCGTTCTCCCTCCTGAAACTCTGGCGTGAGCTGGGCCTCAATCAGCGTGTCTCGTTGGTCTGTGCGGCGCTCGCCGTCGTCGGAGGTGTGACCGGACTCGTGGTATGGTCGGGCCGCCCCGATTATCAACTGCTCTACGGTCGGCTTTCGGAGAAGGATACGTCGGTCATCGTCAGCTCGCTGCAAACGCAGGGTGTCGCGTATAAGGTAAATGGAGACAGTGTCTACGTGCCGAGCGATCAGGTGCATCGCCTGCGTATGGATCTCGCCAGCAAAGGCGTGCCGACGGGCGACGGCGTGGGTTTCGAGATTTTTGATCGCGGGCAGTTTGGCCTGAGCGACTTCGTGCAACGCACCAACTACAACCGCGCGCTTCAGGGCGAGCTCGCCCGCACGATCTCCCAGCTCAACGGCGTGCTGCGTGCCCGGGTGCTCATCGTGCAGCCCGAAAATCGTCTGCTCCTCACCGATCAGGGCGCCAAGCCCACTGCCTCGGTTTTCATTGAGCGCACCGGCGCCACGCTCAACCCGGAGGCGATCGATTCGATTCGTCACCTCGTGGCCAACGCCGTGCAGGGCCTGCAGGCCGATGAGGTCGCCGTGGTCGACCAACGCGGGCAGGTGCTCTCCGCCAATTTGAAGGAGGATCCGCTCCTCAGCAACGCCTCCAGCCTCATCCGTTATCGCCAGCAGGTGGAGGAATATTTCTCCCGCAAGGTGGAGAGCCTGCTGCTGCCGGTGCTCGGCACGGGCAACGCGTTGGTGCGGGTTTCCGCCGAGATCGATCACCAGGCCGTTACCTCCACCGAAGAGCGCTTCGATCCGGAAAGCGCGGTCGTGCGTTCCGAGGTCCGCACCGAAGACGATACCAACACCAGCGAGGCCCGGCGCGGCGGCGTGGTGGGGGCGACCGGCAATATCCCGGAGGAGCAGCAACCCGAAGGGACGGCTCCCGTGGTGACCAACGCTCAGAATCGCTCGAACCAGACGGTGAACTACGAGATCAACCGCACGATCAGCAACACGACGCGCAACCCGGGTGGCATCGTTTCGTTGAGCGCCGCCGTGTTCGTCGCCGCCCGGGCTCCGGCCGCCGATGGCACGCCCGCCGCCCCCCGCACGCCGGAAGAGATCCAGGCGCTGCAACGCATCGTGGTCAACGCCCTCGGCTTGAAGGGCACATCCGCCCAGGACGTGGCCGATCGCGTGACCATTCAGGAAATGCCCTTCCAGGCCGACCGCGTTGACCAGTCGCTCGTCGAGATGCAGCAGGAAACCCAGATCCAGTCATGGATCGAAACCGGCCTGCGCTACGTCGCGATCGGCGTGGCGTTCTTCGCGCTGTTCATCTTCTTCCGTATGCTGAAGCGCCAACGCCCGGAGCCGCTGCCGGTCGACATGATGCTCGCCCAGGCCGACGGCGCCACGCGCAGCGCGTCGAACGCTTCCGCGATCACGCCCGAGTTGCTGAACGAACTCATTCGCCAAAAACCCGCCAACGTCGGCACCGCGCTCCGCGATTGGGCCAACGTCCGCCGTAACTAATTTTCCCATGGCCGACATCGATTACGCCAAACTCACCCGCCTCCAGAAACTGGCGGTTTTCCTCATCGTCGTGGGGCCGGAGTCGGCCGCCGATATCCTGCGTCATTTCGAGGACACCGAGATCGAAAGCATCTGCCGCGAGATGGGCCAGATGACCGTTGTCGACGAGGTTTCCCGCAATGCCGCGCTCGAAGAGTTCGGCCCGATCATCGGCAACAGCCTGCAGACCACGCTCGGTGGTTTGGACTATGCCCGCCGCACGCTCACGCTCGCCCGCGGCGACTACAAGGCCGAGGCGATGCTCAACCGCGTCGGCGTTGAACCGGTCGTCGCCGGCAACGATCTTCTCGAAGAGATTTCCGAAATGGAGGGCCGTCAGATCTTCAACCTGCTGAAGGACGAGCAGCCCCAGACGATCGCCTACCTGCTGTCGCATCTGCCGATGGTCAAATCGGGGGAGATTTTCCAACTGTTGCCCACCGAGTTGCGCGACAACGTCATCGAACGCCTCGGCACGCTCGAGAGCACCCCACGCGACCTGATCTCGAAGATCGTGCGCAACCTCACCCGGCACAACACCGGCCAGGCCACCGCGACTTATCACTCCAGCGGTGGGGTGCGCGCCGTCGCCGATCTGTTGAACAGCCTCGATAAGGAAACCTCGAAAAACATGCTCACCACGATCGAGGAGCGGAACGCCACGCTCGGTGCCGCCGTGCGGCGCAAGATGTTCAGCTTCGAAGACATTCGCCGCCTCGCGCCGGGCGACTTGCAACTCGTGCTGCGCGATGTCGATTCGGCCCACCTCGCGGTCGCGCTCAAGTCCGCCACGGAAGCGTTGCGCCAAGGCATCTATGGAGCGCTGTCGAAGCGCGCCGCCGAAGCGCTCGAAGACGAAATCTCCATGCTCGGTCCGGTGCGCCTCAAGGACGTCGAGGTCGCGCAGGACGCGGTCATCCAGGTCGTGCGTCGACTCGAAGAAGAAGGCACCATCAGTCTCGATTCCGGCGATTCCGCCATGGTCGGCTAACCTCGAAGACCCGACCGATGCCCGCCATGCCCGCCCTCAACCACGTGATCGCCTTTGACCGTCCGCTGCACGCCGTGCAGTTGACGCACGGCGCGAAGCGCATGCACACGCCGGCGGAGCTGAACGAGGCGCATGCGCGCGGATTTCACGAGGGCGAGAAATCGGCCCAAGCGTTTTCCGACCGGCAGATGGTGGAACTGCGCAGCGACGTGGAGAACCTGCAACGCGGTTTGCTGGCCGAGCTCGCCGCCGCGAATTCCGCGCTCGAGGCGCAGGTGCGCTCGGCCTTGCCGATGCTCACGCTTGAGCTCGGCAAGCGCTTGCTCGCGGGTTACGAGCCCACGCCGGAGCAGGTGGAGACCGTCTGCCGCGAGGCGCTCGATCAGCTCTATCCGGAACGATCCGACCTCGAGCTCGTGGTGAGCCCCGCCGACGCCGGGGTGCTGGCGAAAATCACCACGAATTGGGCCACGCATTTCCCGGGTCTGAAGATCACTCCGGACGACACCCTCGGTCCCGGCGATTGCCTCGTGAAGAGCCGCTTCGGCGTCACCGACGCACGCGGTCACGTCAAACTCGACGCCTTGCGTCATGAATTGATCTCAGCATGAACGCGGGTATCGCCGATTTTGTTGATACGCTGCGCCTGCAAGTGCGCCAGTCGCCGGCGGCGACCCGCCTCGGGCGCGTCGTGGCGGTCACGGGGCTGATCATCGAGGCCGATGGCCCCAACGTCGGTCTGGGCGAACTCTGTGTGCTGCGCTCCGCGCGCGAGCACTTTGAAGTCATGGCTGAAGTCGTCGGGTTCCGGGCGGAGCGCGTGTTGCTCATGCCGCTCGGTGACACGACCGGGCTGCACGCGGGCTGCGAGGTCGCGGCGTGTGATCGCCCGGCCGTGCCGGTGGCGGGCCCGGGCTTGCTCGGTCGCGTGCTCGATCCATTGGGGCGGCCGTTTGACGGCCTCGGGCCGGTGCCGATGCGCAAGGGCGCCGGCGCCAATGTCGTGCCGCCGCATCCGTTGAAGCGCCAGCGCATCCGCGACGCGCTGCCCACGGGCGTGCGCGCCATCGATGTATTCACGCCATTGGGACGCGGACAACGCATGGGCCTGTTTGCCGGCTCCGGCGTGGGTAAGTCGACCTTGCTCGGCATGATCGCCCGGGCCTCGCAGGCCGACGTCGTCGTGATCGGTCTGGTCGGTGAGCGTGGCCGGGAAGTGCGGGAATTTCTGGAGAAGGATTTGGGCGAAGCAGGCTTGGCCCGGGCGGTTGTCGTCGTGGCGACTTCCGATACCGCCGCACCGCTGCGCCTGCGCGCCGCGACGACCGCGACCGCCATTGCCGAGGGTTACCGGGACGCCGGGAAAAACGTTTTGCTGCTCATGGATTCCGTCACCCGCTACGCGATGGCGCAGCGTGAGATCGGCCTCGCGATCGGCGAACCGCCGGCCACCCGCGGTTACACGCCTTCGGTGTTTGCGATGTTGCCGCGCCTGCTTGAACGCGCCGGGGCAGGGGAACGTGGCGCGATCACCGCCATCTACACCGTGCTCGTCGAAGGCGACGACATGAACGAACCTGTGGCCGACGCCGTGCGCGGTATTTTGGACGGGCACTTGGTGCTCTCCCGCACTTTGGCCCACGCCAACCACTATCCGGCCATCGACGTGCTCGAAAGCGTCAGCCGTCTCACGCGTGACATCTGCGCACCGGCGGAAGTGGCCGCCGCGGCCAAGGCCCGCGATCACCTCGCGATCTATCGTCGCAACGAAGATCTGATCACCGTCGGCGCCTATCAAAAGGGCGCCAACGCCGAACTCGACCAGGCGGTCGCATTGCGCGGTTCCCTGCAGGGCTTCGCCCGCCAGCAAGTCGATGACATCACGCCGCGCGAGGAGTCCTTCGCTCGGCTCGACAAGATTCTTTCCTCATGAAGCGCTTCAAATTTCGCCTCGATTCGGTGCTCAACATTCGTGAGGTCAAAGAGGTTCAAGCTCGCGAATCGCTCGCCGCGGCCGTGCGTCGTCTGGCCGAGGCCGAACAGGCGGTCAGTGACGCCGTCGCCCGCCAGCACGCGCTTGCCACCGAGATTGCCGCCCAACGGCAGGGGCGGTTTCGCGCGAGTGAGCAGACCGCCAGCGCTATCGCGCTCGATCACTGTTGCCGTGAGGCGGAAGTGCTCGGCGCCCGCCGGGCGGAGGCGTTGCGGGGTCGCAACCAAGCGCACGCAGAATGGCGTCAACGTCGCATGCAGTTGCAGGTGATCGAGCAATTGAAGGAGCGCGATCAGACCGCGCATCAAGCCCACGCCAACCGCGTGGAACAATCCCAACTCGATGAATTTGCCTCCCTCGCGGCCGCGCGGGCGCTCTTCCGGTCATGAAACTCCTGACGTCCCCTTTGGTTGTTATTCTGTTGGCGGTCTTCTCCGGTGCGGGCACGGGCCTGTGGTGGTATTGGCAGGCCGCCAACGTATTGATCGCCGATCAAAAGACCAAACACGCGGAGGCGATCGAAGCGAAACGCCCCCCCGAGCCGTGGGATTTTTGGACAGTCGAACTCGAGTCGTTGAGCCGCGAGCTCACCGAGAAGCGTGAGGCCCTGGCCGCGCGCGAAAGCGAGCTCGACCATCGCGAACAACTGCTCGCCGACGAACGCACCGAAGTGGAGGCGACCCGGCTGCAGATCGAAACGATGCGCACCCAGATCAGCAGCCAGATCCTCTCTGTCCAGCAGCAGGAAGCGAAGAATCTGAAGACGCTCGCGCAGACGTATTCGTTACTCACGCCCGCCGCCGCGATCGCGATCTTCGAAGGGCTCGATGACGTAATGGTCACCAAGCTCCTCTCCATGATGAAGCCGGAGTCGGTTTCCGCCATTTTCCAAGAACTGACGAGCGGCTCCAAGGCCTCGCCCGAACGCATCAAGCGCGCGGCGGATCTCTCGCAGCGCCTGCGCCTCATCGTTCCCGCCAATCCGACCTGATTTTTAAACCACCCCTCGCGCGCCAAGGACGGCGCGTTTTGCACCGCCATGAAGGCCCGGCTAAATGAATTCATCTCTACCGTCCTTCGTGTCCGTGCCCTCCAACCCGTCGCCTGCCGTCTCCGGTCGGGCGGTGTTGCCGGGTGATGCCAGCGCCGTTCCGACCGGCAACGCCAGCGGCACGCCTGCCGGCGAACGGGGCGCCAGCGATGCCGCAGGTTGGTCCGCCACGTTTTCCCAATGGTTGGGTGCTATCGTCGGGGTCACGCCAAAAGATCCGACCGTGGTTGCGCCGGCGGGCTCGGAAGCCGCCGACTTGGAAACCTCCGTCGAGCTGGTCGATATGGTTGACGGCTTGATCGACGGGGAGGGGGTCGCGACTCCGACGACGGTCGCGACGCCTCCGCCATTGCCGCTGAGCCCGCGTCGCTTTTCGCTGCGAGATTTGCTCGGTGGAGCGGGGCATGAGGTGGTCACGGATGAGGCTACCTTGCCAGACGTTTCCAATCTGACGAACGAGGTCGCGACCGATTCACCCGTCGAACCTCGTCCCATTCCCGCGCGGGCGAAACAGCCGGATCAAGCGAATCCAGTCGATGGCGGCGTGACGACGACCGCCGTATCGGCGCCGACGGTGGCGACATCATCGCCCCCGCTGGTCACCGCGAACGACGACGTCGAACCGGCGGATGACGCCGAGTCTGATGACAGGGCCGCGACCGATGATCTCGCCGCCGACGCGGGCGAAATGCCCGTGGTCGGGGCGAAAGCGGCAGTGGTTTCCATCGTCTCTTCCGAAATCGTGGCTTCCGCCGCGGCGGCCAACGTGCATACGCCGGCGCTGGCGTCTTCGGCCGCGACGCCGTCCGCGACTAGCGATGAACCGATCTCCCGCCGGGCCGCGGCGAAACCATCGGTTGTTGCTTCGTCGGCGCTTTCAGACCGCCCGGTCCGGCAGGAATCGCCCCGGGGCTCCTTCGCGCCGCGCACCGAGTCGGTCCCGCTGCGGGCCGCCGCTGCGCCGGTGAGTTCGGGTCCACGGACGCCCGACGCGAAGCCGAGCAACGCCGTGGTTGATGGCGCGGTGACGGCGCGCACCGGGACTGAGGCATCCGTCGCAATGCCTGATCGTGATACGACCGCGACGAATCAAGTCCCGGAGACGCGTCCGGTCGCTGAAATGCCTTCAACCGAACGCGCGGGCGTGACGCCGGTCGCCGAGCGGGCGATGACGGCGAAGCCTGCCATCCCGACTCCCGTCGCGGTCGCGGTTGCGAATGAGACCGCGTCAGCTGCTGCGACGACCGACACGGTGCCGACCGACGCGAGCGAAGCATGGGTCGGTTTCTCCGCGTCCCGGGAGGTTTCGGACGGCGCGGCTCGCCGCTCGGCTTCGCTCCCGTCGAACGACCGGGCCATCGCACGTTCCCGCGTGGTCGACGGCGGCCTCTCCGAGCCCTCGGCACAATTTGCCGCCCCTCGTTTGCCGACCGGCCAAGATAGCCTGAACAGCGATAGTCGAGGAGGAAAAAATTGGCTTCAAAGTCCTGATAAGCAAAAGGTTAATATTTCTTCGGAGGACGTTGGCATCAATCAAGCTAAACCGGCGGAGATCATGCCAGCCTTGCCTTCTCAACCTTCCGCTCCGGCCGCTTCGGTCGCCGCGCCAGCCGCACCTCAGGTGGCCCGGGCGGACGTGACGCGACTGATCGAGCGAGTGGAAGAAGTGGCCCACCAAGTGGCGAGTTTAGGCGAGAAGCAGGTCGACCTAAAAATCGACCTTGCGGCGGGCCAACAGGTTTCCGTGCGGGTTTCGATGCATGGTGGCCAAGTGCATACCTCGTTTCGCACCGAGACGCCGGAGTTGCGCGATGCCCTCGCCGGCGCCTGGCACACCTTCACCCGTCAGGCCGATGCGAGCACGGTGTCCTGGGCCGAACCCAATTTTGCCAGCACTGTCGCGGCCGGATTCGGCGGCAACGCGACCGGCGGCGACAGCGGCTCCCACTCGCAGCCGCAGTCCCCGTCGCAGAGCGGTTCCTTCTCCGGCAACCTCGCCCAAGATTCCCAAGGCAAAGGGGCGGGAGATCAGACGCCCCGCGAGGGGGCCGCCGATGCGCGCCACGCTTTCCGCGCCACGGGCAAGTCCTGGACGCCCGCGACGCCCGCCGGCGAGTCCGCCGTGACCACCGCCCGCTCACTTTCCGATTCCTCGCAACGTCTGCGCGTATTCGCCTAATCATGACAACGTCGACCGTCAACAACACCGCATACGCCACCGGCGCCGATACGACCGATCGGTCCGCGGCCGTGGCCAAATCGACCCTCGGGCAAAACGATTTTCTCAAACTGCTCAGCGTGCAGCTCGCGAATCAAGATCCGCTCTCCCCCGTCGACAACGCCGACTTCATGGCGCAGATGGCCCAGTTCAGCTCATTGGAGCAGGCGACCCAGCTCACCACGCAGATGACGGCCATGCGCAACGACACGCAGTTTCAAGCCGCGAACTCGCTGCTCGGTCGTGAGGTCGCCTACGAGAACCTCGATGGCGAGACCGTGACCGGCGTGGTCAACGGCGTCGAACCCTACGCCACCGGCGTCCTGCTCGATGTCGAGGGCACGTTCATCTCTTTCGATTCGGTGCTTCGCGTTACACCCGCACCGACCACTCCCACTCCCACCACCACCACCAGTCCCGAAGTTTAGTCCCGTTTAACCTTAACCATCATCCCTTATGTCACTCATCGGCACCCTCACTTCCGGCGTTAGCGCGCTGCGCAGCTTCACCAAAGGCCTCGAAGTCATCGGCAACAACGTCGCCAACGTGAACACCACGGGCTACAAGGACTCCAAGGTCACCTTCGCGGACAGCTTTAGCAACACGCTGGTTGGCTCCGCCCCGTCGAACGGCACCAACGGCTCCAACACCTCGTCGGTCCAAGTCGGCACCGGCGTGCAACTCGGCAGTATCAAATCACGTTTCACGCAGGGCGCGCTTTCGAGCACGGGCGTCGGCACGGATCTCGGTATTTCCGGCAGCGGTTTCTTCCGCGTGCGCAATTCGATCGACGATACCGAATACGTCACGCGCGCCGGCGATTTCCGCATGGACGACAATGGCTACCTCGTCACGACCGCGGGCTATCGCGTGCAAGGTCTCACCGGCGGTTCGGCTGGCGTCGACCCGGCCGCCGTCGGCGACATCCAATTGGGCACGCCTCCCACCGGCACGGAACTGCAGTCATTCTCGATCGATAAGCAGGGTAACCTCGTCGAGTTTTACTCCGACGGCAGCTCGGCGACGACGAATCGCCTGCTGCTCCAAAACTTCAACGACCCCACGGCGCTGCAACGCGTGGGCGGCAATCTCTTCACGGGCCTCGCGGCCGCCGGCCCGATTGGCGGCGCCACGCTCACGGCCGCCAACAACGGCGCCGGCGAAAACGGACTCGGCACGGTCGAGGCCGGCACGCTGGAACTCTCCAACGTCGATCTCACCGAGCAGTTTGCCGACATGATCACCGCGCAGCGTAGCTTCCAGGCCAGCTCGCGTATCGTGACCATTTCGGACTCCGTGCTCGA
This sequence comes from uncultured Opitutaceae bacterium, assembly GCA_963974355.1. Lineage (GTDB taxonomy): Bacteria > Verrucomicrobiota > Verrucomicrobiia > Opitutales > Opitutaceae > Actomonas. The sequence goes on along the minus strand of CAXBDS010000038.1, from coordinate 1,009 downwards.
AGAAATCGTCAACTTGAAGCGCTGATTCAGTCGCTTGCTTAAACGTCACCTGCGATGAGCGCCCAACCCGAACCCGCCGCCCCGGCCGCCGCTGCTCCGGCCGCCGCCGCCGGCGGAAAATCGTCCCTCATGCCAGTGATTCTGGCGCTTGTCTTGTCGCCGGCGATCACGTGGGCCGTGGCTGAATTTGTCTTGCTGCCCAAGCTGAAGGCGAGCCTCGGTCCGACCGAGGCCGGTGAACATGGCGAGGCCGAGGTTGCGCATGAAGCAGAGCCCGCCCACGAGGCCAAAGGTGGCCACGGCGCCCCCGAAGGCGGCGCCAAAAGCGAAGGCGGCTACCGTGTCGAAAACGTGGTGGTGAACCTCGCCGGCACGATGGGCACGCGCTACCTGAAGGCGAGTTTTCTGGTCACCGGGAAGGACCCGAAGCTCATCGCCAAGTTCGACGCCGCGAAGCCGCAGATCGGTGACGTCACGCTCGCCGTGCTGTCGTCGCTCACGCTCGCCGATCTCGAAGAGCCCGCGTCCAAAAACATCATCCGCGAACGCCTGGTCGATGCCTACAATGGCGTCTTTGGCAGCAAGGTGGCGGACAACCTCTATTTCTCGGACTTCGTGGTCCAGTAATCGCCGTGGAAGACGACGCCTCCAACGCCCCCGAAGCGGAAGATCCGCTCGCCGGGATGCTCGACCAGAGCGAGATCGACAAGCTGCTCGCGCAGGCGGAAGCCGCCGACGCGCCCAGCTTGTTGCACGCGAATGGTAAGCGCGGTGGCACCGAGGAACTCGGTCGCGTCGAGACCTACGATTTCCGCAACCCGGCGTTCCTGACCGAGGTTGAGCTGCGCCGCCTGCGCATCCTGCACGAGGACTTCATCCGTTATCTTTCCGCGCGGCTCTCGCTGATGCTGCGCATGGATTGTTCGATGACCATGTCGCGCCTGCAGACGCAGACGTTTGAGAAGTTTTCCGAAGGGCTTTCGAGCCCGACGCACATTTGTTTGTTCAA
>CAXBDS010000037.1:0-34774 GCA_963974355.1 uncultured Opitutaceae bacterium | reverse complement strand
CGGTGCGGCCGTGCCGGTGACGTAGGCGGAAAAGTCGCCGTCGGTGTAGTCAGTCGCGGAGGCGCGCACCCGCCACCGGTAGTCGCCGAAGTCGGGCACGAGGTCGGGGAAGTAGAGGCCAGCGGTCTCGCCGACTTTGCCGTCCTCGTCCCAGCTGCTGCCGTTCCACGACTCGCGATAGACCTGATACTCGTCGATGAGCGCGCCGACGACGGCCGTCCACCTGAGGCGGGCAAGACGGCCGGACATCGCCACAGCCAAGCCCGTCACCTGATCGGGCGTGGGGTCGCGCATGATGACGCTGAAGGCGCTGCTGAGGTTGCCTTGCACGCCCGTGTAGGGGCGAATCTTGAAATACTTGGTCGCGGTCGGGACGTCGTAGACTCCGCCGCTCTCGATTTCGGCGAAGCTGGCGTGCGACAGGTTGATGATCTCGCGGCGGTAGATCAGGTAGATCACGTCGTCGATGGCGTGCGCCACGGGCAACGAGCCGAGCCGGGCCCGGAGCAGACCGAGGGTGTAGGCGCCGGAGCCGAGGCTCGTGATGGTGCCGACACTCAGCCACTCGCCACCGTGCCAGCAGAGGAGTTGATCGTCGGCCTGTTCGAGCGTGCTCTGCGAGATCAGGTAATCCCAATCGATGCCGACCGCGTTGACCGTCACGGTGACGGCGTCGAGCGTCGCGCCGAGGGTGGTCTGCAGGGCGCAGCCGACGGCCCAGCGCGTGTTGCCGGTGTCGATCACTTGGCCGGGCCAGCTGTCGGTCGGCGCGAAGTGCGTGTCGTAGCCGATGGTGGTCTGCACCGGGCGCTCGGCGAGCACGCACACGAGGGTATCGGCGGCATCGGAGAGGTCGGGCGGGAGCTGCGCGGCGACGAAGCGCGAGAGGTCGGCGGGCGCGATCGCATCGGCATCGGCGCGCGGGTCGAGGGCCGGCTCGTAGGGCCGCGGGAAGGCACCACGCTCGGCGATGACTTTGAAGGTGACGTGGGTATCGGTCTCGCCGCTGACCTCGATGATGCGCACCACCAGGTCGAGGCCGATGTCGGCGCGGTCGAGATCGAACACGTCGCCGGCCCGGAGCGGCGTGGTGCCGTCGGGTTGAACGGCGTATTGCTTGAGAACCGGGACGGTGCCTCGCCACTGCGGGACGGCGCGGCGGGCGGCGTTGAGTTGGGCGCTGGCCTTGATCTGGGCGCGGGTGCACCAGACGGGCTGGTTGAGCTGGAGGGCCGGCCGGTCTTCGCCGAGCAGGCGACGGGCGAAAGGAACTTGGGCGCCCTCGCTCGCTTCGGTGAGGGGCGGGTTGGCGTAGAGGTCGAGACCGGTGACGAGCACCTGCGTGGGCATCTCTTCGACGCCGTCGGGGTCTTCTTCGGGGTCGTTGCCCGTGCCCATCTCGTATTCGGAGATGGTGGTGAGGTCTTCGGGATCGGTGGTGGTGCCGTCGCCCGGCATGAAGTCGACCTCGAGCTTACCGTCGCGCTCGCGGATGTGGCCGTCGATGACTTGCAAGATGTTCGCCAAGACTTCGTCTCCGGGTTTGGCATCGGCAACGACGAGCGAGCCGAAGAGATCGGTGCCACTGATGCCGGCGATGCCCGTGTCGTAGAGCTGCGCGATCTTAGCGTCCCAATTGGTGGTGTTGAGCAGGGCCGGGTCGAGCTTCAGCCCGCCGCGCTTGAGCGTGAGCAAGTCCCACGCGGCGCCGAGCAGGTGCGTGCCGTGGTCGACGTGGCCGAAGCTGTAGGTTTTGGGCGAGCGGCGATAGAGATCGATCTCGACCTTGGGCAATGGCGGCGTGGTGCCACCATCGGCCCGACCGCACTCCAGATCCTCGACTGCGACGGCGAAGATGCCGCGGTCTTTCGGGTAGGCCTTCCCGACCATGTCGGGCGCATACTTCGGGTCGACGAGGCTTTGTAGGTAGGTCGTGTAGTTGGCCTTGTCTTCGTTGCCCCAGAAGAATTTGTAACGCTCCGGTGTCTCTTTCGAGATGGTGAAATCGTAGTGGTCGCCCGGGTTCTCATCACGGTGCACGAACACGCCTTGGTAGGCCTTATCGTTGACGACGATGGACCGGATGTAGTCGACCGGCCCGAGCGCCACCCAGCCGTAGATGGAAGCGAAGGCGAAGTTGCTCGTCGAGGTGGTGCGGAACTTCCAGCGCAGAACTGGCGTGACCCATTGCACGACGGCGCGGCCGGGACCGAGGATGAGCGGGAGCACCTCGTTGGGCGACGTCGTCGCCTGGCGGCCGGGCGTGTTGTCGCTCAGGTTGCCGGGCAGGTTGGTCTTGGGGGAGAGGAAGCTCATGCGGCCGACGGCGGAGCGAACGTTGGCAGTAAGCTTTCGGAACCTGGAGGCGTGCTGATCAATGCTACGCTCAAGCCAATGTGGCGCGCGTTTTCAGCCGCGATCTGACATTCTGGCCGACGCTCGACGCAGTCGTCGGCGAACTCGGGGTCTTCGTCAATTAGCACGATCTCGTAGGGCATGCATTCAACAATTACCCGGGTGCGTTCTATCGCCTGCGCTTTGTCCTCAGCGTATAGCCAGACGACGAGGAAGCCGTCGGCGACGTCAAAGAACTTGGGGTGTTGCACTGTTGGCAACACCCTCACGGGTATACGGAAGAGATGGTGTTTCATGGCGGGAATTAGGCTCCGCTTTTGGGATCGATGCCGAAGTCTTCGGAGACGATGCGCACGATGTCGCCCCGGGCGCGGCTCTGGCGCTCGATGCGGCGGGCCGCGGCGTGATCGCCTGGCGGAACTACTACGACACGCACGCGGTCGGCGATGGCGCCCATGTCGAGCGAGCCACCACCACCACCCACGGCCGGCGACGCGCTGGCACTGGCGGACGTGCTGAAATTGCCCGACCGAATGGCGTCGAACATGCCCTGCCCGTATTGGTCGACGCGCTCGGCCGGGATCACGTATTCGCCGTTGGAGAGGTAGGCGGGAATGGAATCGCTGCGGCCGGTGCCGGGCCCGCTGACGGGACCGCCGTCGGCGAGGAAGAGTGCAGCGCCAACGGCTGCGACACCGATGGCGGCGGCGATACCGTAGCTGGAGATCGCGGCGGCGATTGCGCTGGGAATCCACGCAATGAGCGACTTGGCGGCGCTCGCCATGGAAAGGGCCAGCGACTTGGCGGCGAAGACTGTATCGATGGCAAACATACCGCTCTTGGTCGCGATGTATTTGGCGAGCATGATGCCCTGCTGCACGACCCACTCGGCGCCCATACGGGTTATCGCATTCAACATCGACTCGCCGAAAGACAGGGCGAGGCCCTTGAGCCCCGTGCCGCTCTTGGTAATGAAGCCGGTCAGAGCAGTTTGGAGTGAAGAAACGGCACCTTGGCCGATGGTGCCGACGGCACGCGCCGCCATCTGCGCGGTCGATCCAAGGCTTGTTCCGAGATCCGCGACGGCCTTCTGAAGGTTCTGCACCGTTGATGCCGGGTTAGCACCAAGCGCCGCGGCCTGTTGTTGAGTCTGATCGACTGCCGCCCCAGCCTGACCGATTGCCGTGTCGAACGTCGCGACGGCCCCCAGGTCCCCAGCTTCGCTGGCCGCGGCCCGTTTTTTAATCAGGATGTTTAGTAACTGCTGCTGGGCCTGCAGCTGCTCGTCCAAAAGCCGCTTTCGCTCCGGCCACTTTTCCTGCTCGGTCTTTGCAAAACTGCCGTTGAGCAATGCCTGATTGAGGGCGATGCGCCGGCCGTCTTGCTCCGCCTGCTGTTGAGCGGACTGAATCTCAAGGGCTCCAATCTCTTTGGAGAGGACGAGACGCTGCTGCTCGGTCTCGAGGCGGAGCTTCTCCAGCTCATTGGCCTGCGTCAAAGGATCGAGTGCATCCCGCTTGAGATCCGCCTCCGCCATGGCATTTCGCAGCGCGATCTTCCGAATCGTGATTTGGTCGTCGAGCGCGTAGGTCGCGATTGCCGCGTTCGCGATGTTTTCACGAATCTTCGCGCCCTCTCCACCGAACCACTTTTCAAGTTCCTGACGGCGCACCAGAGCTTCGTTGGCTTCCCGGATCGCCTGACCTTGGCTTCGTAAGGATTCCAGCATCGCGGCTGCTGCTGCTTGGCCCTTGAAGAGCGCGAGTAACTGGGCAGGTGCGTCGACAATCATCTGTCCGATTACGGCGTCCATCTGCTGGCGGAATCCCCGCATCTGGTCCGACATCCCTCGGAACGTGTCCGCAGATTCCTGACTGATGCCGGGCAGCTTATCCATGTTCTGGATAACATGCTGGATCTCATTCTTGAGGAGCATCGCCGCGCCCTGCGCGGTGAGGAAACCTAGACCGAATTTCGCGCCGAGTTCAGTGCCGGCGCGTAGGCTGCGGTCAAGCGACGTGAATGACCGCTTAACAGCCGCGAGCCCTCGATCCACTTGCGTGGAATCGAGCGTCATCTTGATGTCGATCTTGTTGTCGGCCATGGCGAGAAAGGTCCTAAACTCCTAGTTGGGCGAAGGCGCGGGCGAAGGCCTCACGCTCCTTGCGGCGGACGTAGAGCAACGTGTCGGCCGTGGCCTCGCTGAGGGCGCTGGCGACGATGCCGTGTCGACGGTCAACAGCGTCGATTCCCGGCGCGTTCGAAACGATGCGCACGTAGTTGTCGCCGGTCTCGATATAGCCGATGGCTTTCCCTGTTCGGTTTCGCACGAATTCCTTGCGGCTTCCGCCGATGACAAACCCACCTCGAGATACTGAGTATCGACGCTTATATGTGCTGCGATACCAGAGGAACGAGGATGCCAGCGCGCCGATTCCCTTTTGCCGAAGACTTACCTCTTTTCGCACGGTGGACTGCCAAAGACCAATCCGCGCTAAAGCCGAGCGCCCTCGGAGCCGTTGTAAAACGCCTTGAGTTGCATCGCTCTGCTTGAGTCGCATGAGTCGCACGAGCGATGACGACTCGCGCCGCAACTGTTTCCGAGCCGCGAGGTATTCGTCACGCAGAGAAGTCCGAACTTTGGTCCCTTTACCGGAAGCGGTTCGGGCTGCGAGTTCAGCTTTTGCCAGACCGCTGCGCTTCTTGCCGGGACCGCCGAACTTCACGGCGCTAAATCTCTTGTAGAGCCGGATGCCCAGGTCGCCGCCCTTTTTGTTTAGGACGTCGGCGGGTAGCATTTTCGTCAGTTTCATGTAGCGCCCGAGAGCGCTATTGAAAGCGGCCGACTCCATCTTGGTTGTAAGCGTAATTGACATGATCTCTCGCCGGGAAACCCCGCGCCGTCTTTCGACAACGCGGGGCAATACCATTACACTTGCATGAAAGCCGGACGGTCTGATTCCCGCCCGGAAGTGGTTTAATTCTCCTTGGGCAAAAAGCCTCGGAGGCTGATCGAAAGCGGACGATCCTGGTGGACGGTCGCCGCGGGACTGTAGCTCAACGATTCGCCGAGCCAGCGCTCGGTCGCCTGAATCGCCTGCAGCACGTTCGAAGGTTCGAAGGGCACACCGAAAGCGTCGGCATCCCGCTGCTCAGCGTCAGCGCGGGCGGTGCGCAGAATCGTGACAGCCTCGAGAGCTGCCTTTGCGATCTCCGGGAAGATCGTCTGCACTTTGTTTCGGCCGGTCCGCTGGGCTTCTTCGATTTGTTCGACCTGAACAGTCAGCTCGGCCGCAAGAAAATCGAGTTTCACGTCGATGCGGCTTTCTTCGCCGCGTGCGATTCTCTTCGCATGAGCGGCCGCGGCCTCCCGATACGCTTCGGACGCGGTTTGGGATTTCAGCTTGGTGCGGTAGGCCTCGAGGCGTTCGTCTTCCTCGACGGATTTCCGAAGCTTTTTGACCGTCTCTTTCGAGTAGGCCGGTGCGGCAATGCCGATGACGCGGGCTCGGGTCGAGTTCATCAGTCGGAGTGGTTGTTTGCTCATGATGTGTAGGGGGCTAGTGGTTACGAACCGGTGGCGGCGGAGACGAGGCGTTGGCCGGCGACCACGTTGCCCTTGGCCACACCGAACATGATCGCGATGCGCCAGGTGGCCTCGGCCTTCACGTGGTCGACGTATTGGACGAGCTGCACCGAGATGCCCGTGTCGGGATTGGTCACGACCGAGACCGAGCCGTTGTTGGCGGCGGGCATCACGGAGGTGTAGTCCGACGGGACGCGGGTCGCGATGGCGAGGGAGTCCGGCGTGCCACCGAAGCCCACGAGGGTCTCGGCGGTCGGCAGGGTTTGCGCGAGATGCGGCTGAAATCCCGAGATCCGCGGCAGCATGTATTCAGTGATCAGCTCGGGACGCTGGAAGGCCGCGTAGCTCACGATGGACGAGTCGTCCTGCAGCTTGGCAAAGTATTCGCCGTTCAAGAGCAAGAACCGGCCCGCGTCGGGCACGCCACGATTCGTCAGCGCACCGGCCATCGAGGTGGCTTTGGATCGATTGAAGTCGACCAAGGCGGAGATGGTTTCGTTGCCGAAGTTGGCGACGGTGATAAGTCCGAATAGAGCGTCGACCATCGCCTTGCCCAGCGCATGGTGCGCGCCCTCGGCCTGCTCGCCGAAGAGGTCGCGCTGCGTGGAGGCGAGCTCATTGGCGTTGAACGTGATCGGCACACCTTTATGCTGATCGATGACGACATCGACGTCGTTGGTGACAGCGTTCTGGGTCGTGTAGCCGGTGCCGGGCACGTAGTTGGATACGCCGGGAATGCTTCGAAGGCGGGTCGAGACGGTCTGACCGAATCGACCAGGCGAATCGGAGAAGTTGCTCGAGATGGCGGTGAGCGCCGGGAAGCTCAGCTTGAGAAGATCGAGGGCGCGCTGGGTGATGAGGTCGCCGGAGAGCGAGCCGAGGCTGTTGGCGGCGAGGATCGATCCGAGGTGGACATTGCCGGCACGGAGGGCCGGACCGACGACGCTGGCGTAGATCGCGCTGCGAACCTTTTGGTTCGGCGTTGCGGCGTAGACTCGCAGGCCTTCGAGGAGGCCGGGGGTGGTGGTGATGGGCATTTGGGTTTGGTGATCGTCGACGTTGCTGCCTGGTTGGTTGGAGGCTTGGATAGCGCCGCCGGAGACTGCCGACTTCGGAGTTCTGCCAAAAATGGCTATGGAGTTCTTTGTGCGGAAAGTCATGTGAGCGGCTGTGTCACCACGCTTTCGATACGACGTCATCGAATCAAAGCCCGCGTTGCGACCTCATGCGACACGTTGCGCCAGATGCGACAGCCCGCACCACCGCAGAACATCTTCGGCACAGATGAGGACGCTTCGACTGTGCCGACGGTTGACCCGGATCGTGCCGTCCTCCACACGTCTTTCCAGTGTGCGCATGCTACATTTGGCGACAGATTTAGCGTGCTTGCGCGTCCACCAACGCGCTGGGTCTGGCGAGTCTACGTCCGCGTTTGATCCGACCAACCGCAGTCTCAGCTCGGCCTCCTGATGGAGAAGTTCCGCCTGAAAGATGACGGCTACCTGAAGGACCTTCTCCGGCGGTAGGACGGTGCGTAAACGCTCGGTCAAAGATGGGCGCGCGATCGTGAAGTCGTCGGGGTAATCTTCATTATTCATGGGACCTGACCTTTCTTTTCGAGACGTAGTGGGCGCGGTGGTAGGCCTGCTGATAGTCGGGATGGGCAGAAGCCCAGGCTTTCGTTTGTGCGAGCTTCTTCTCTCGGTTGGCCGCGTAGTATTTGCGCAGCCTCGCCTTCTCTTGCTCGTGCTTCACGGGGTCGGCTTTCGTCGCCGCAGCTCGTTGCTTCCAGTAGCCGGCTCGGTCGGCGTTCGCGGGGATTCGATTTGCGCGTGGTTTTGTGTTTTTCATGCGGTCACTCCGATATAGTGCGCCTTCGCGGACCCTGCTGACGGGGAAAGGTCAAAGATATTATTTATGCCCCCGGGGTGGGGTAGGGGGGCTGCCGGTGGGCAAAAAACGCCGTTTTTCGGAGGATTTTGTCGGTTTTTTCATCGCATCAGCGGCGGGTCGCCCTCTGCCCACGACATACGTCTGCCGCGGTCGCGCGGTTCGGCCGCGGTGTCGCATCTTGCCCAATGTTTGGACAAGGCGGATGCCGTCATTGCGGCGTTCTCGAAGTGGGACTTGTAGTTGCTGGCGCGGCGTTCGATCTCGGCGCAGGTGAGGTCGGGCGAGACCTTCCGAATCACGGCGAGCGCTACCCCAACCGCGCGTGCAGTTGGCGCGGTAAGCTGATCGGCGGGCCCGTCGGTGGCGGCGGCGAGAGCATCGAAGATAGGGTTTCTCTCCCTCCCGGCGGGAGCCGGAAGAGTTGTTCTCTCTTTCTTCTCAAGTTTCTTCTGAGATTCTTCTGATGTAGCTCTCGGAGCACGAAACGGGCTGTGAGCTAACGCTAGCTCATCATTGGCTAACGTTGGTTCATGGTTAGCTAACGAGAGGAGGTGGTAGGTGCTCGGAGCACGCAGGGCGGGGGTGTCGATCCTCACGATTCCGAGGTCGGCAAACGCGGCGAGCCGGCGCTTGATCGTCGCCACGCTTTGACCGCTGATGCGTTGAATCCACGCGTGGGTTGTCTGGAATGTTTCCGACTGCAGGTCCGAGGCGATCTCGGTCAGCGCATCATACACCCCAAGTGCGGACGCGACGTCATTGGTCGCATCGAACGCCTCGCGGATCATTCGTCGAACGGCCTTGTTTTGCCAGCACCATGGCCCGTCAGACATCGATCGGGCTTTAGCCGTATCTGCGTCGTTCACGGCGCACCGCCTTGCAGCCCCAGCGCTTTGCGAAGCCGGGATATTTCACCATGTAGGCGCACGCGTTCGGCGGGATCCTGCTCGGCGTTAATCGCTTCGACGGCCGCGGCGAGGCGGTCGGTCAGGATCTCTGTAGAGGGCCGCGGCGGCAGGCAGAACTCGTGTTGGCGTTCGGTGGAGTTCATCCTCTTGGGAGCGGCGATTTCATGCGGCTTCATCTTCCTCAAAGTCGGCCGGACACGGCTGCGCATCGATGTAGGCGAGCAGGCTCTGTTTGCTGACGAGAAGGACGCCGCGGGCCGCGCCTTTTCGTTTAAGAAGGCGAGCCTCGACGGGAGGGCGGTAACCGTTCCGCTCGCACGGGCGAACGAGCTCCGCGAGGGTGGAGCGGCTAAGGCCCGATACTGGACAACGTTCGCCCGGTCGAGGTAGGCGGAGCCAAGTGGCGTTATCGAATACGGCCGACGTAAGGGTGGGACCAGCGAGGTGGGGAGGAGTTGCCGCCGAGGTCGAGTCGGCGCTCATTTAGCGAGCCCTTCCGTGCGGGCGCCGACTGTTCGCTGATCAAGCCATGCTTCGAGGTCGGCCTCTCGGAAAATCGCTTTCCGAAGGGTGATTCTCACGTAAGGGACTCCGGCTGCCACGACTGCAGACCAAAAGTTTTTTGGGTCGCTGTAGTGTAGCAAGGACATCGCCTCGCGCGTGCTGAAAGTCCGACCGCCTCGACTGAGGACTAGCGGATCATTGGTAGGTAATTTAGTGCTCACGCACCATTAAAGGGCGAAAGGGATTCGAGCAAACAATCCCCCAAATGCACCCTTTTGCACCCCAATGTTACGCAGAATCCTAAATCGGGATGAAAAAGAACCTATCTTCCATCTACCGCGCTGCGCTTTCGAGATCTCGGTGCAGGATTTTCAGCGAGCCAGGTCCTTGCTTCGACGATGGTGGATACACCGCCGGGCATTTTGAATCCCAGTTTTCTCATCCGTGACACATAGTTTCGGTGCCTTCCTAGAGCTTGCGCCAGATCGCTTACGCTCAAGAGGTCATAGTGGGAGTCCGGCGTATTCTCGGAATCCACTTTCCAATTTTTTTCAGGCACGGTCCACCACCTTCCTTTTCGCGACTGCCGTCGCAAGTAAGCGGGGCATAGCAGAAAGTGCGGTTCGCATCGCCTCGGTCTCGCGATGGGTGTATTGATGATGCACGTCGCTCGAGTGCCCGACGTGTTCGCGGCGGATTTCCTCCGAGACGCCAGCATTGGCGGCGTGGCTTACACACGAATGTCGGAGGGAGTGAAAACCGAGGTCGAAAAACGATTTCCCAGCACTTTCACCAGACACGTCCTTGAAGTCGATTTTGGCTTTCGTGAGTAGGTCGCGGAAATTGAGCGACAAGCCGTTGCACCCACCGGATTTCTTTCCAATCAGGGAAGGGCAAAGCGGGGCGTTTCCAACGCCTTGGCGGGGGCGGAGCCACTCCAATAGCTCAGGTGACACGACGGTCTCCCTTTTCTTCGCTACGCGGTCGCGGCGCTCCTTGCTGGGGCGGTGCGTGATGACGCCGCGCTCGAGGTCGATCTGGTTCCAACGCAGCGAGGCGGCGTCCTGAATGCGGAAGCCACAATGATAGCCGAGCAGGATCATGGTCTTCCAATCTTCGGTCGCGGCCGAGAGCGCGGCGCGTAGCTCATCTAAAGTGAAGGCGCGACGCTCGGCCTTCTCGTGTCCGAGGGTGTCCACGGCCTCGGCGGGGTTGACGGCAAGAACGCCCTGTCGGCGCGCGAGGTTGAGCGGCACGCGTAGAACCTTCACGGCCATGTTGGCAGAGGCAGGCGAGACGCCTCGGGCAAGCTCAGTATCACGGAAGGATTGGACATCTCGGGCGGTGAGGCGGGCGAGAGGTTGGTCTGCGCGCTTATCAAGGTGTTCGAGGAAGTCGGCGATGATCCGGTCGTAACGCTTGAAGGTGCCGTCGGCTCGGGCTTTCTTTTTCTCCGCGAGGAAGGCGTTGAAAAACTGTCGGACCGTTTCCACTCGAAGGCGGTCTTGGCCGGTGGCGGCGAGCAAGTCGGAAACGAGGTTTTGCGCGTCCTCCACTGTGAGGTCCCCCGCGCGCGCTTTCTTGGTCAGGCCGACGAAGCGTTCGAGAATCTCGGGGGCGTTGGCCAAGGGGAGGGTGCCGCCTACGTTTCCGGCGAGGGTGTCGGCTTCACGTTGCCAGCGTTCGGAAACCGCGGCGGCCTTGGCGCGGTCGGTCTCCCCGGTGCTTCGCAAGCGCCACTTGCCACTGACGTCGCGGAATGATGCCTGCCAGTATTTGGTGCGGTGGTGGCGTTGAATTGATGGCATTCAAAAGTTCTAGTCTCTGACGAGTCCTAAAAACAATCCTAAAAACGCCAACAAACGCCGAGGACGCCATACGTTGCAATATAGCAACTTACGTGATTATAGAGGGCAAAGATAGAATCGAGAGTTCGAGTCTCTTCGCCTGCTCCATTTTGATGGAAGCCCCGTAATCCTAAACGATTACGGGGTTTTTTGTAACCGGTTGGAGAACAAGGGCGCTGAACGTGAGGGGGGCGGGGGCCGCGGCGCAGGCGATCGCAAACGTGGTCGTGGCTCGCATCTATCCGCTCCGAGTCGGGCGGACGGTCTGGGCTCAGAAGTTGAACTGATCGATGTTCCCCGCGTTAAAGACGAAGGGGCGACCGAGGATGATTTGGTCTTTTTCCACGTTCAACGTGCCGAGGCGGCCGGCCGGGAAGCTCGTCGCCCCGGGTTTGAGCGTGCCGTTTTGCACAGCGTTGGCCGCGAGGACCGTCAGGTAGCCGAGGTCGCGGGTGTTCCAGAGCACGATGCTTTGGATCCAGTCTTCATGCACGTAGTCTTTGCACAGGCTCGGCACCGAGAGGCCCGTGAGTTTTACATCGCGGCGGTTCTCTTGCTTCAATGCTTCTGCGGCGCCGGGGACCGCCGGGGCGGCGACGGCAATGATGACTTTTACATCAGGGTAGGCGCGGATGATGTTGCGCGTTTCCGTCATGGCGCGGTCGCGTTGACCTTCGGAGGGCTGGATCGTCGCGAGGCTCATCTCGGGATACTTTTCGGCCATGCGGGCTTTGATGAACTCGATCCATTCGTTCTGGTTGGCGTCGGTGAGTGACGCGGTGACGATGGCATAGCGGCCGGAACCGCCGGCGAGGCGGGCGCCTTCGTCGGCCAGCGTGGTGCCAATGCCCTTGGCGGTGGCTTGGTTGACGAAGAAGGCGCGGGCATCGGGTTTCGCGTCGGCGTCCCATGCGATGACGTTGATGCCACGATCTTGGGCTTTGCGCAGCACGGAGGAGAGCGCTTCGGGGCTGGCGCAACTGGCGGCGATGGCGTCGACGCCACGCGTGATCCACGCTTCGACGACTTCAGTTTGCTTGGCTGGATCGGGATCGGTCGGAGCATCCCAGAGGAGGTCGACCCCGAGCTCGGCGGCAGCCTCATCGGCACCTTCTTTACAGGAAACGAAGTAGGGGTCGGCCTTGGCTTTAGGCGTAAGCGCGATGACGGGGCGCTCGACGGGAACCGGGGCGTGAACCCCGGCGCCGCCGGCCCGGACCGAGCGGGCAAGGTAAATGTTGCTGAAAGCGATGAGGGCGGCGCCACCGAGGATGGCGGCAACGAGCAGGGCGAGTTGGCTGTTCTTCATGTCGAGGGAGTCGGGGTTTTTAGATTCGGCCGAGGCGGCGGCGGGCCGAGCGCTCGGGCGGAAAAGGAATTGGGACGCGGCGATGGCGGCGATGAGCACGGCGCCGGTAAGCAGACCGGCGATCTCACTGGGTTGGCCGGCGAGGCGCAGCCCGTTTTGCAACACGATCAAGCAGAGGAGGCCGAGCGCGGTGCCGTGGAGTGTGCCGCGTCCGCCGTTGATCGACACGCCGCCGAGCACGACGGCGGCGATGGCGGTGAGCTCGTAGCCGAGGCCGGCGTCGGCTTTGGCTTGCCCGATGCGGGAGACGTAGATGAGTCCGGCGAGGGCGGCGCAGGCACCGCAGAGCGTGTAGGCGCGGACCGTGACCGAGCCGACGCGCACGCCGGCGAAGCGCGCGCCCTCGGCGTTGTAGCCGATCACGCCGATTTCGCGCCCGAAGATCGTGCGATGCAGCACAACCCAGAGCCCGATGAAAAGCGCGCCGACCACCAGCAGTTGCACCGGTAACCAGCCGCCAAGATAGGTTTGGCCCAAGGCGAGAAAGCCGGTGGGGAACCCCGTGTAGCTGCGGGCGCCTCCCGTCAGCGCTTCGGCGAGCCCGCGATAGAGCGAAAATGTGCCCAGGGTAACGATAAGCGGCGGCACGCGCAGGCGCGTCACGAGCAGACCGTGCAACGCACCGCCGGCAGCCCCAAGCGCGAGCGCGAGAATTGCCGCCAGCCAGATGGGCAGACCGAGTGACCACGCGCCGCCGAGTGTGACCGCGACCAAACCCATCATGGAGCCGACCGATAGATCGATACCGCCGGTCTTGATGACGAACGTCAGGCCGAAGGCCAGCACGCCGACCTCGGCGGCGAGACGGGCGATTTCGAAGCCGTTGTCGAGCGTGAGGAAACGGTCATGGGCCAGCGCGAAGATCGCGATCTCCGCCAACAGGAGCAAGGCCAGCACCCATTCACCGCTCGGGCAGATGCGGGCAAACCAACTCGGTTGCCCGGAATGAGCGACGGCGTGAGACGTGGCGGGCTTAGGCACGACCGGCCTCCTTGCGAAACGCGGTGTCGGCGACCACGGCGACGAGCAGGATCGCGCCTTGAATCGCTTTTTCCCACGACGGGTCGACATGCAGGAACGTGAAGACGGTGCCGATCGAGCCGAGCAGCGCGACACCGAGCAGCGTGCCGAGGAGCGAGCCGCGTCCACCGGTGATCGATGCGCCGCCGACGACGACGGCGGCGATGACCTTCAGCTCGAAACCGAGCCCCGCGTTGGTCTCGATCGTGGGGTAACGCGTGAAGTTAAACAACGCGGCGGCGGCGGTCGCAGCCCCGAGCACCGCGAAGGCGGCGATCACCCAGTTGCGCGGATTCAAGCCGACGCGGCGCGCGGCTTCGTGATCGCACCCGACCGCGTAGAAGGAACGCCCGGCGGACGTTTGCCGCAGGGCCCACGCGAAGGCGGCGAAGAGAGCGCCGGCGGCCAGCAGATACGCCGTTTGGGCCGGTCCGGCGGCCAGCCCGAACCATTGGAAGCCGGGCGGCAGGTCCTGGATCCAGTCGCCGCCGGTGGCGCGGAGGACCGCGTTGCGCAACAAGACCATGGTCGCGAGCGTCGCGATGATGGCCGGTATCCGTGCGGCGGTGACGAGCAGGCCATTGATCGCGCCGAGCGCTGCTCCCACGGCGAGGGTGGCAAGCACCACGAGCGGCATCGGCAGACCGCTCTTGGCCAGTAACCCGGCCGTGATGCCGCCGACGACCAATTGCGAACCGATGGAGATGTCGATCTGGCCGGCGACGATGACGAGGGTCATGCCGGCGGCGGCGAGCAGAACGGGGAGGTTGTCGATGGCGAGACTGCGGAACGTGCGGACCGCGTAAAAGCCGTCCACGCCGAAGAGCGGCAGCAGAAAAAGTGCGAGTAGCGCGACGAGCAGGGCCGTCTCACGCGGATGGCGGCGCAGCACCGTGATCATGACGCGGCGTCCTCCAGAGCGAGTTCCAGCAGCGTTTCTCGCGTGGCCTCGCTGGCGGGCAGGATACCGGCGATACGTCCGCCGCGCAGGACGGCGATACGATCGGCGAGGCCGAGCAGTTCGGGCATCTCGGAGGAGATCAGGATAATGGCCAATCCTTCCTTCACCAATTCGCCCATGAGGCGATGAATCTCGGATTTGGCACCGACGTCGATGCCCTGGGTGGGCTCGTCGAGGATGAGCACGCGCGGCTTGGTCGCGAGCCAGCGGGCGAGGGCGACTTTTTGTTGGTTGCCGCCGGACAGCGTGCCGGCCGTGACGAAGATGGAGGCTGCCTTTACGCCGAGGCGGCGCGCGAGTTCGGCGGCGAGGTCGTTTTCCTGGGTTTCGTCGAGCCAGTTGCCGGCTAAACGGCGCAGCACGGGCAACGAAATGTTTTCGGCGAGGGGCAGCGCTTCGACGACGCCGTGCTCTTTGCGGTCTTCGGGCACGTAGGCGAGGCCCTGCGCGATGGCATCGCCGACGGAGGCGATGCGCACGGTTTGGCCGTCGATCAAGATTTCGCCGGAGGAGGCGGGAGCCAGGCCGAAGAGCACGCGGGCCAACTCGGTGCGACCGGCGCCGACGAGTCCGCCGAGGCCGAGGATTTCGCCGCGGCGCACGGAGAGGGCGATGTCGGCGACGCCGGAGGCCGCATGGCAGAGGCCGCGCGTTTCGAGCACGGTCTCGCCGAGGGGCGCGACGACTTTGGGGAAGAGTTCCGCGAGGTCGCGGCCGGCCATGAGTTGCACGAGCCGGGCGCGGTCGACCTCGGCGCGCGGATAGGTGCCGACGTAGCCGCCGTCGCGCAGCACGGTGAAACGGTCGGCGAGGCGGAGAACTTCTTCGAGGCGATGCGTGATGTAGAGAATGGCGACGCCGTCGGCGCGGAGCTTTTCGACGAGGTCGAGGAGGCGATCGGCGTCCTGTTGCGAGAGTGAGGCGGTGGGCTCGTCGAGGATCAGCACCTGGGCGGAACGGCCGAGGGCCCGGGCGATTTCGATGAGTTGTTTCTCCGCCATGCGGAGTTCTTTCACGGGGCGGTCGACCTCGATATCCGCGCCGATGCGGGCGAGCAGCTCACGCGCTCGGTTGCCGCGGCGGCGCCACGAGATGACCGGGCCGTCTTCGCCGATGAGGAGGTTTTCCGCGACCGAGAGCTCGGAAAAAAGCGTCGGATTTTGATAAACGACGGCGAGTCCGAGTTCCTGCATGCGGCGCGGCGACGCGTTCTCCACGAGCGTGTCACCGAGTCGAATTTCCGCCCCGGGATCGGGCGGGATCACGCCACTGGCGATTTTGATGAGCGTGCTTTTGCCGGCGCCATTTTCGCCGAGCAGAGCGTGCACCTCGCCGGCAGTCAGCGTGAGATCGACGCCCCGCAAGGCGCGCACGCCGGGGTAGGTTTTGGCGATGTTGGTGAGTTGAAGCAAACGGGGTCGGGCGAGGTTGAGCGGAAAGACATGGGCCGGACTTGCCGCTTTGGTAAGGCTTAAAAAGGATGACAGTTAGTTTCGCCGCGAACCGGTGGGCGGGGTTCTAGCCCGGCGGCCACTTCAGCTGGCGTCCGGCCAAGAGATGCACGTGGAGATGCGGCACGCTCTCGCAGGCATCGGGGCCGTTGTTGATGACGAGGCGGAAACCGCCCGCGAGGCCGAGTTGGGTGGCGAGTTTTTGAGCAACCAAGAGCAGATGACCGAGGATGGCTTGATCGCCGGAGCCGGCCTCGCCGACGCGGGGGATCACGTTTTTGGGAATGATGAGCAGGTGAGTCGGGGCTTGCGGCTGGATGTCGTGAATGACGATGCAAAGGTCGTCTTCATGCTCGATTTTGGCCGGGATCTCGCGGGCGATGATGCGTTCGAAGAGCGTGGGCATGGGCGGATTTTGGGCCACGGAACACCCCGAACACACGGAAAATAACCGCAAAGATCGCCGAACCTTAAAGGAACAGCAGGTTCAAGTTGGCGGAAGGGGCGGTGCGGGCGGCGGCGAGTTCGCGGATGTAGCCGAGGGCGTCTTCGTAGTCGCGGCGCCGACGCGCGGTGGCGCGCTGGTCGGGCGGGAGCAGGGCGGGGCGCAGGTTGGTGACGAGCAGGGTCGACTCGCGAAACGGAGCGAGTTGCTTGAGACCAGTCATGAGCTCGGCGCGAGCGAAGAGCGGGGTGGCGGCGGTGAGGGTGCTGGTGGCGTCCCAGTGGAAAAAGCCATGGGCGGGCAGATGCGCGTAGGAGTCGCGCAGGAGCCGGGCGGCGGCGGCGTTGAAGGCGGCGTCGTATTCGGCGGCAAATTCGGGGTGCGCCTCCGTCTGCGTCTCGAATTCGGTGAGACTGAAGCTGATGGCGGCCTTGATCTGCTGCGCGAGGTAGAGGTCGTGCCCGGTAACGTGGGCGAACAACGCGTTGATGAAGTGCAGCCGGCGAAGATCGTCGCGGGCGGGACCGGTCACGGTTTCGGTTGCTCGACGGATTTATCGAGCGCGTGGATCTCCGCCATGAACTCGTTCACGTCGCGGAATTGTTTGTAGATGCTGGCGAAGCGCACGTAGGCGACCTGGTCCATGCGACTGAGGCGTTCCATGACCGCGTCGCCGATGGCGCGGGACGGGATTTGGGCGTCGTATTGGGCTTCGAGGATGTCGATCACGTCCTCGACGAGCATGGCGATCTGCTCCTGGTCGATCGGGCGTTTGTGGCAGGCGGCGGACACGGCACCGAAGAGTTTTTCGCGTTGGAACTCCTCGCGGCGGCCGTCCCGTTTGATGACCGAAAGGCCTTCGCGGATGACCAACTCGGTCGTGCTGAAGCGGTGGCCGCATTCCAGGCATTCGCGGCGACGGCGGATCGAGCTGCCTTCGCGGCTGATGCGAGAGTCGATCACCTTGTCTTCGATGGAAGTGCACTTAGGGCAGCGCATGGCAAATGGGATTCAGGAAAGGGCGAGGAAGTTCCGCAAGATCTGCATGCCGCCTTCGGTCGCGATCGATTCGGGGTGAAATTGCACGCCCCAGATGGGCAAGGATTTGTGGCGCAGGCCCATGATCTCGCCCTCGGCGGTCTCGGCGGTGATTTCCAGGCAGTCCGGAAAAGAGGCGCGCTCGACGAGCAACGAGTGATACCGGGTGGCGGGGAAACCCTGGGGCAGGCCGGCAAACACGTCGGTATTGCGGTGGGTGATCGGTGAGGTCTTGCCGTGCATCAGGCGATCGGCGCGCACGATTTTGCCGCCGAAGTATTGGCCGACGGATTGGTGACCGAGGCAGACGCCGAAGAGGGGCACCTTGCCGGCAAACGTGGCGATCATCTCGAGCGAGACGCCCGCTTCGGAGGGCGAGCAGGGGCCGGGCGAGATGAGGACGCGGTCGGGTTTGAGCGCGAGGGCAGCGGCGGGCGTGATCTCGTCGTTGCGGAACACGCGTTGTTCCACCCCAAGCTGGCCGAAGTATTGGACCAGGTTGAAGGTGAAGGAGTCGTAATTGTCGATGACGAGGAGCACGGCGCGGTAAGGCGCTACTAAGCCCCGGGATTGACACGCGGGTCAAGCGCGCCGGTAGGTTCTCATTTGCCGATGCCTGACCATTTTGACCTTTTGCTCACTGACTCCCCGACCGCCGCTCGTCGCGGACGCCTGCGCACGCGGCATGGCGTGATCGAGACCCCGATTTTTATGCCGGTGGGCACGCAGGGCACGGTCAAGGCGCTGACGCCTCAGCATTTGCACGATATCGGGGCGCAAATCATTTTGGGCAACACCTACCACCTCAACCTGCGGCCGGGGAGCGAGTTGGTGCGGGATCTCGGTGGCCTGCACCGGTTCATGGGGTGGGAAGGGCCGATCCTGACCGACAGTGGCGGTTTTCAGGTCTTCTCCTTGGCGAAGCTGCGCAAGATGCACGAAAACGGCATCGAGTTTCAGAGTCATCTCGACGGGAAGCGCCTCTTTCTCGGACCGAAGGAGGTCATGGGCATCCAGCAAAATCTCGGCAGCGACATCGCGATGGTGATCGACGAGTGTCCGCCGTGGCCCTGTGACCGGGAGACGACGGCAGCGGCGTGCGGGCGTTCGCTGCGCTGGGCCGGGCAGTGCAAAGCGATCGCGACCGACAGCGGTTTTCTGGCGGGCGGTCACCACGTTTTCGCGATTGTGCAGGGCTCGACTTACGACGACCTGCGGCGCGAGGCGGCGGAGGCGTTGGCGGCCTTGGATTTTCCCGGGTATGCGGTGGGGGGCGTGAGTGTGGGCGAGCCGGAGCCGGAAATGCTCAAGCAGGTGGGGGCGACCACGCCGTTCCTGCCGAAGGACAAGCCGCGTTACACCATGGGCCTTGGCACGCCGCCACAGATTCTGAAGATGGTGGCGCTCGGGGTGGATATGTTTGACTGCGTGTTGCCTTCGCGGGTGGCGCGCAACGGCCTGGTCTTCACGCCCGATGGCCCGCTCAATCTGCGCAACGAAAAGTATCGCACCGACCCGGCGCCGATCGTGGACGGCTTGGACAACTACACGTGTCGGAACTTCTCGCGCGCCTACCTGCGCCACCTCGTGCAGGCGGAGGAGATGTTGGCGGGCACCTTACTCACGCTGCACAATTTGCACTTTTACTTGGATCTGATGGCGCAGGTGCGGGCGCATTTGGAGGCGGGCGACTTCGATCCGTGGCATCGTGCATGGATCGCTCGCTACGAAGCGGGCGCGGCGGAGCGGCGTGGGTAGGGACGCGAACTTCGTTGCCGGAAAACGGCCACGAAAGGATTGACGCCCAGCGCCTTCCCCGACGCAAACTGCGCCCACCATGCGCGTTCTTGTCACCGGCGGTGCCGGCTTTCTCGGTTCGAATCTCTGCGACCGTCTCTTGGCCGACGGTCACGAGGTGATCTGCCTCGATAATTTTTTCACGGGCCGGAAGAGCAATGTGACTCACCTGATGGACCGGAAGGACTTCGAACTCGTCCGCCACGACGTGATCGATCCGTTCAAGTTCGAGGTGGATCAGATCTACAACCTCGCGTGTCCGGCTTCGCCGCCGCACTATCAGTTTAACCCCATCAAGACCACCAAGACGTCGGTCATGGGCGCCATCAACTGTCTCGGTCTGGCCAAGCGGGTGCGCGCCCGGGTGTTCCAAGCGAGCACCTCCGAGGTTTACGGTGATCCTTCCATTCACCCTCAGCCCGAATCCTACTGGGGTAACGTCAACCCGATCGGCAAACGCTCCTGCTACGACGAGGGCAAGCGCTGCGCCGAAACGCTCTTCTTCGACTACCACCGTGAGAATGGCGTCGATATCCGGGTGGTGCGCATCTTTAACACCTACGGCCCGCGCATGCACCCAAATGACGGACGTGTTGTTTCCAATTTCATCGTGCAGGCGTTGCGCGGCGAGGATCTGACCATTTATGGAGATGGCACCCAGACGCGTTCGTTCTGTTTTGTCGACGACCTCATCGAAGGCTTTGTGCGGCTCATGAACCAAGACGAGACGGTGGGCCCGATCAATATCGGCAACCCCGGCGAATTTACCATGATGCAGCTCGCCGAGCTGACCCTGAAACTCGTTGGCGGACCGTCGAAAATCGTGCACCGGGAATTGCCGTCCGACGATCCCAAGCAACGCCGCCCTGACATCACCCTGGCGCAAAAACATCTCAACAACTGGACGCCGCAGGTGCCGTTGGAAGAGGGACTAAAGCGCACCATCGCTTATTTCCGCACGCAGATCTGAGTCAGTTTTGGCCAGACGTCATCAAGCGTCTGAGTCAGCGTGACACACCCCTGCGAACACGCGTTACGCGCCGCCCTGCGGGACGGCGCTTTTTTTTAACGGCGTTACGTCGAGGCGACGGCGCAGATATGCTGGATTTGTCATTTGCCAAGTTGATGGCCCGCCCTACGCTCGCCGGTTCGCCATGTTTGCCTCCCTTTTTAAGCGCTTTGCCGGACGTCACTATCGGAAGTTTTTGGAGTCCGCCCGCCCGATCGTCACCAAGATCAACGAGCTCGAAGTCTCCTACCAAGCGCTGAGCGACGAACAGCTCCGCGCCAAAACCGAGGAGTTTCGGCAACGTCTGAAGAGCGGCGAGACGCTCGATGATATCCTGCCGGAAGCCTTCGCCACGGTGAAAAATGGCGCCCGCCGGTTGTGCGGCCAGAGCTTCGATGTTTGCGGGCACATGCTCACGTGGGACATGGTGCACTTCGACGTGCAACTCATCGGTGGCCTGGCGATCCACCAAGGCAAGATTTCCGAAATGGCGACCGGCGAGGGCAAGACCCTCGTGTCCACCTTGCCGCTTTACCTCAACGCGCTGACCGGCCGGAACACCCAGCTCGTCACGGTCAATGACTACCTCGCCCGCCGGGACTCCGAGTGGATGGGGCACCTCTACAAGTTTCTCGGTCTTACGGTCGGCTGTATCCAACAGCAGATGCCATCCGCCACGCGTCGCGAGATGTATGGCTGCGACATCACTTATGGCACGGCCTCCGAGTTCGGCTTCGACTACCTGCGCGACAATGGCATGGCCACCCGCAAGGACGATCAGGTTCAGCGCGATTACTGGTTCTGTATCGTGGACGAAATCGACTCCATCCTCGTCGACGAAGCCCGCACGCCGCTCATCATCTCCGGTCCCGCGCCGATCGAGCGCGAGCAGCCTTTCACGAAACTGAAGCCGTCGGTCGAGGCCTTGGTCAACGCCCAGCTGCGCCTCTGCAACCGTCTCGTTAGCGAGGCAAAGGCGGTGCTCGACGACGAAAAGGTCGATCCGAAATCCGAAGCCTACGCGCAGGCCCTGCGCAAGCTCCTGCAGGTGAAAATGGGCAACCCGAAGAACAAGCCGCTCATGCGCATCATGGAGCAGCCGGGCCACCGCAAGGCGCTCGACAAGTTGGAGACGGAAATGAACTCCGACCTCCAAAAGGGCGAACTCTACACCCTGAAGGAAGAACTCTACTACGTCATCGACGAGAAGCAGCACCAAGCCGACTTGAGCGAACTCGGTCGCAACACCCTGCGTCCCGACGAGCCCGACGCGTTTGTCTTGCCCGACCTCGCGACCGAACACTCCGACATTGAAAAAGAAGAGGGCCTGTCGCTCGAGCAGAAGGAAGAAAAGAAGCGCGAGTCCCAGCAGCTTTACGCCGATGTTTCCGAGCGCATCCACGCGATCTCCCAACTCTTGCGCGCCTACTCGATCTACGACCGCGACGTCGAATACGTGGTCGGCGACGGCAAGGTCATGATCGTCGACGAAAACACCGGTCGCGTCATGCCGGGGCGCCGTTGGTCCGACGGATTGCACCAAGCCATCGAGGCCAAGGAAGGCGTTACGATCGAGCGCGAGACCCGCACCTACGCGACGATCACGATTCAAAACTACTTCCGGCTCTACGACAAACTGGCCGGCATGACCGGCACCGCCGAAACCGAGGCGACCGAGTTCAGCGACATTTACAAACTTTCGGTGCAGGTCATCCCGACCAACAAACCCTGCATCCGCATCGACAAGAACGACTCCATTTTCAAAACCCGCCGCGACAAGTTCAACGCGGTGGTGCGCGAGATCGAAGCCGCGCACAAGCGGGGCCAACCCGTCCTCGTGGGCACGGTCTCCGTCGAATCGTCCGAGGTGTTGTCGCGCATGCTGCGCCGCACCAACATCACGCACACCGTGCTCAACGCCAAGATGCACGCCCAAGAGGCCGATATCGTGGCGCGCGCCGGTCAACGCGGCGCCGTCACCATCGCGACCAACATGGCCGGCCGCGGCACCGACATCAAACTCGGCGAGGGCGTGCGCGACCTCGGTGGTCTCTACGTGATCGGCACCGAGCGGCACGAGTCCCGCCGCATCGACCGTCAGCTGCGCGGTCGTTGCTCGCGTCAAGGGGACCCGGGTCTCACGAAGTTCTTCCTTTCGCTCGAAGACGACCTCATGCGGTTGTTCCTCCAGGGCAATCTCGCATCGAAGCTCATGGAAGGCTCCATGAAGGACGGCGAAGAGCTGGAGCATCCTTGGCTGAACCGCTCGATCGAGAGCGCGCAGAAAAAGGTGGAGCAACAGAACTACTCGATTCGTAAACGCCTGCTGCAATACGACGACGTGCTCAACCAGCAGCGCGAGGTGGTATACGGCATCCGCAACGGCGCGATCCATCTCGACCGCCCGAAAGAAATCATTCTCGAACAGGTCGAGGAAGAGATCTTCGCTCGTTTGGAGACGGCCGGGGTCAACGATAAATCCGGCGCGTCTTCCGCCTCCATCGAAAGCGCGGTCAGCTGGTTGAACACCCATTTCCCGATCAGTCTCAAGCATGAGGATCTGGAGGGTAACAACGTCGACGCCACGGCCCAAGTCGTGCTCGAACGCGTCAAGAAAGCCTACGCCGTCAAGGAATCGGTTGAACAGCCCGAGGCGCTTGGCGGTCTCGAACGCTACGTGGTGATCAACGCGATCGACCGCCACTGGCAGGAGCACCTGACCGAGATGGAAGAGCTTCGCCGTTCAATCGGCCTGCGCAGCTACGGGCAGAAGGATCCACTCGTTGAATACAAGAGTGAGGCCTACAAGTATTTCGAAGAACTCATGGTTTCGGTGCGGGTGCAGATCTGCACCGGACTCTTCCGCAGCGCCTCGAATCTCCAGGCGTTCGAAAACATGCTCGCCCAGCTGAGCCGCACCGTGCGCACCGAAGGACCGGAAAATCCGCCGAAGCCGGTGGCCGCGCCGCCTCCTCCGCAAGTGCGCTCGACGGTGACGACGAGCGGCGGTGGTTTGCCGGCGTCGGAAATCAAGCTGCCCATGCCGAAGGCCGAGCCGGTCACGCGCGAATTCCCGAAGGTCGGGCGCAACGATCCGTGCCCCTGCGGCAGCGGCAAGAAATTCAAGAACTGCCACGGCGCCTGAGCGTCGTGGCGGCTTGGGCCGGGCTGATCCCGCATGAATCGAGCCGACTCGCGCCGTCCCCTGCGGCTGGGGCTGCTCGGATTGGACTCATCGCATGTCGTCGCCTTTGCCGACTTGCTCAATGGGCCTGAGCCAACGGAGAGCGGCGGAAGCGCTCGCATCACGCACGCCTGGGCCGGAGGTTCGAGTGATGTGCCGGCGAGTCGCGACCGTGTCGCCGGTTTCACGACGACGCTGGAGACGACCTATGGCGTCGCTTTGCTCTCTTCGCCGGAAGCCGTGGCGGAGGTCTGCGATGCGTTGCTGATCACGGCGGTCGATGGTCGCACCCATCCGGAAATCTACGGGCGAGTGGCCGGGGGGAGCCGTCCCACGTTCATCGACAAGCCGGTGGCGGTCTCCTGCGAAGGGCTAGCCGCGATCTGTGCGACCGCCGAGCGGGTGCAGGGGCGTTGGTTCTCGTCGTCGGCGCTGCGTTTTCTGCCGGCGGTGCAGGCGTTGCGCGAACGTTGTCGTGCCGAGCCGGCGATCACGCTGGAGATCGCGGGACCCGTCTATTGGGAGCCGACCAATCCCGGTTACTTTTGGTATGGTATCCACTTGGTGGAAACGCTCTGCGCCTTGCGCGGGCCGGCCACCCGGCGGGTAAAAGTGCAGGCGGCGGCAGGCGAGGAATGGGTCGAGATGGAACACGCGGACGGCCGCGCTGACCGATTGCGGGTGCTGCCGACCGAGGCTTCGTTCTGCGCCTACCTCGGCACTGGCGATAACCGGGTTGGTCCGATCAATTTGGGCGCGCCGTTGGTTGAGTATTTGCGGCCCCTTGTCGGAGCGATGCTGCCGTTTTTCTGCGATGCGCCAGCGCCGGTGGAGGTGGCGGAAACCTGGCACGTGCTGCGCTGCATCGAGGCGATCAATCGGAGCCGCACAACCGGGGCTTGGACGGATGTCTGAGTTTTTGTTGCGGATCTCATTTTTCAGCCGAATGCCTTGAGTCTGACCGGAACTCTTTCCGGAATGGGGACATGTCATTGAGTGCGGTAGGTCAACGTTGCGTGAGTGAACCCGAGCCGGAGCTGGGCCTGGGGGTGGTCGAGACGATCGGTTCGGGGCGCATTGCGGTGGCTTTTCCCGCGACGGGCGAACGCCGGCTCTATGCGCTCGGCACATCGGTGCTGAAGCGGGTGCAATTTCGCGAAGGCCAGTCGCTCGCGCTGCGCGGCGACGAAACCGTGGTGATCGATCGCGTGGAGGAGCAGGATGGTCTGCTCACTTACGTCGCGGGATCACGCCGCATCCCCGAGGCGGAGATCGCCGATGTGGCCCATGCGGGCGGGCCGCTCGACCGTTTGATGGCCGGTCAGACGGACGAAGGCGAGGTCTTCGATCTGCGCTACCGGGTGTTGCAGCAGCAGGCCAAATTACGCGCGTCACCGGTGCGCGGATACTTGGGCGGACGCCTGGAATTGATTCCCCATCAGTTCTACATCGCCCAGGAAGTCACGTCGCGGTCGCTGCCGCGTGTTTTGTTGGCGGACGAAGTGGGCTTGGGAAAGACGATCGAAGCCTGTCTCATTTTACAGCGGCTGCTGAGCGTCGGCCGGGTGAAGCGTGCGCTGGTGCTGGTGCCGGAATCGCTCACGCACCAATGGTTCGTCGAGCTGCTGCGCCGCTTTAATCTGTGGTTCAGCATTTTTGACGAAACGCGGTGTCTCGATGTCGAGGCGAGCGAGCCGGGCGAAAATCCGTTTCTGAGCGATCAGCTCGCGTTGTGCAGTGTGGATTTTCCGGCCCACGACGAGACGCGCTTCGCGCAGATCATCGCCGGCGAGTGGGATCTGGTCGTCGTGGACGAGGCGCATCACTTGGCGTGGTCGCCCGATCCGACGGCGGTGGGGCGCTCGTATCGTTTGGTTGAACAGCTGGCCCAGCGCGCGCCGGGACTATTGTTGCTCACGGCCACGCCGACGCAGCTCGGCCGGGAGGGGCACTTCGCGCGGTTGCGACTTCTTGATCCGGATCGCTACGCCGATTTCGACCGGTTTGTGAAGGAGACGGAAGCGTTTGGCGCCGTCGCTAAGATTGCCGAAAAGATCGTGGAGCAACAGGTGCTGAAGCCGGCCGATCAGCGAACGTTGAAGCGTCTTTTTAATCGTGATCCGTCTCGTTTGGCGGAGCACTTGGGCGCGTTGGACGCGGCGAAGCCTGGCGCCCGCGAAGCGTTGTTGCGCACGTTGCTCGATCAGTATGGCCCGGGCCGCGTGATGTTGCGAAATACGCGTGCGGCGATGACGGGGTTTCCGGTGCGTCGGTTTTGTCCGGTGCCTCTGGCAGTCCCCGAAGAGCAGGGAAGTTTGCGGGCGCGGGTGGCGCGGGAAATCGAAGCCGAGGAGTTGGGGCGCGAGAGTGAGCTGCGCTATAATTTTAAGGACGACCCCCGGCTGGACTGGCTGGTCGACTTTCTGCAGGCGGAGCCTACGCGTAAGGTGCTCCTGATTTGCCGCAGTCACCGCAAGGTCGTGGCGATCGACGCGGCCGTGCAGGCGAAGCTCAACGTGAAAAGCGGGTTGTTCCATGAGGGCCTGCCGCTCGTGCAGCGCGACCGACAGGCGGCGTGGTTTGCCGAGCCCGACGGCGCGCAACTCCTGCTCTGTTCCGAAATCGGCAGCGAAGGGCGCAACTTTCAATTCGCGCATCACCTCGTGCTGTTTGATCTGCCGCTCAATCCCGGCTTGGTGGAGCAACGCATCGGGCGTCTTGACCGGATCGGGCAGACGGAAGCCATCCGCATTCACGTTCCGTATCTGGAGGGCACGGCGCAGGCACCGCTGGTCGAGTGGTATGAGCGCGGGATCGACGCGTTCCGCGCGCCGTTGCACGGCGGCACCGAATACGAGCACGCGTTCAAGGCGCGCTTGTTGGAGTTGGTGGCTCGGTTTGGCCACACGCGGAAACCGCCGCCGACGAAAGAGGTCGAGGCGCTCATCGCCGAGACGGCGACCTTTCGGACGGCGTTGCAGGCCAAATTGAAACAAGGGCGGGATCGCCTGCTGGAACTCAACTCGTTCGATGCGACGCAGGCCGGCCGATTGATTGAGCGCGTGCGTGAAGTCGACGGCGACTTGAGCTGGCGCCGCACGCTCAAGGCCTTGCTCGACCACTTTGGCGTCCGTGTGAAAGAGCACGAGGAGGGGGACGTTTTTCTTGATGCCGACCATGCTTACGTGGAGGGTTTCCCGGCGATCCCGCGTGACGGCATGTTGGCGACCTTTGATCGGGGGCGGGCCATTTCGCGCGAGGACATTCGGTTCGTTTCGCCGGATCATCCCTTGGTGCAGGACTCGTTCGACCTGCTCGTGAATTCACCACGCGGCACGACGGCGTTTGGCGTGTTGGCGGGCGACGAACCCGATATCTGGTTGGAAGTGATCTTTGTGCTGGAGGCGATCGCGGACAGCCGGTGGCACGTCGACCAGTTTTTGGCCCCGCAACCGTTGCGCGTTTTGGTGAATGTGCGCGGCGATCTGCCGGAAGCCGGTGATTGGGATGCGCAGACCATCGCGGAAACCATTCGCGCGATGCCGATCCAGCGGTTTCTGGAGCAGCCAGGATTCAACGTGGAGGTGGTAAAGGCCCTGCTGGAACACGCGACGGACGAAGCCGAACCGCGTGCGGCGAAGATCCGTTTGGCGGCCGAGTCGCGCGCACAGGTCGAACTGGAGGGCGACCGGCAGCGGTTGGCGGATTTGCAAAAGCTGAACGACCACGTGCGGGGCGAGGAAGTGGCGTTGGCGGCGGCGCGTTTGGCTGAGACGACGGCGGCGATCCGGGGGGCCCGCCTGCGGGTGGATGCGATGCGGCTGATTCTGGTCGGGGGATAGGGTCGCGCCGGCTGATACCGGAGGGGTGTCACCCAATTGTTGCCCGGCGGGCTGGCGTTGGTCGGGGCAGTGCGGGTTTTGATGCAAAGATGGAGCGTGACCACCCCGGTCCCGCTTGGCATCTTTTGGGCTATAACTCGCGCCCGTAGCATCCGTCAGACGCGATTATTTAAACCAACGATTCTCAGCATGCCTGCTCCTTCCAAATCAAAAAAAGCGGCGACGCCGCTGGAAAAATCAGAAACACCTCCGATCCCCGCCCGCCGCGCCACGGATGATCCGGTGGTGGCGATGAAAGAGGCGATCCTCAAGCATCTCACCTATACGCAATCGCGAGACATCGGGACGGCGACTCCGCGGGACTGGAGCCTGGCGACGTCAATGGCGGTGCGGGATCGGATCCTCGCCCGCTTGATCGAAACGCAGAGCGTCCATAACAAGCAAAACGTTCGCCGGGTCTACTACCTCTCGCTTGAGTATTTGATGGGCCGGTTGCTCGAAAATAACCTCTACAATGCCGGTTGCTTTGAGCCTGCCATCGAGGCGTTGTCCCAGCTTGGGGTCGATTGGGAGATGGTGCGGGAAACGGAGCTCGACATGGGGCTCGGCAACGGCGGCCTCGGTCGTTTGGCGGCGTGTTTTATCGACTCGTTGGCCACCCTCGATTTGCCGGCGATCGGTTACGGCATCAATTACGAGTTCGGCCTTTTCCGGCAGGGCTTTCATCAGGGACATCAGGTCGAGCACCCCGACAACTGGATGATCTTCGGCACACCCTGGGAAATCATGCACCCGGAATACACGCAGCACGTCCAGCTTTATGGGGAGGTGGAGAACGTGTTCGACGATCGGGGCGACTACCGTCCCCGATGGGTGAATACGCGCACGATTCTCGGTGTGCCTCATGACATCCCGATCACCGGTTACGGCACCAAGACCGTGAACATCCTTCGCTTGTGGACGTCCCGCGCGACCGAGGAGTTCGACTTGGCCGCATTCAACAGCGGCGGTTATGTCGAGGCCGTGCACGAAAAGGCGGTCGGGGAGACGATCTCGAAGGTGCTTTACCCCAACGACAAAACCGAGAACGGCAAAGAGCTGCGTCTCGTCCAGCAATATTTCTTCGTGGCGTGTTCGCTGCGGGACCTCATCCGCCGGCACTTCCGCAATCAGGAAAACACGTGGGGTAACTTCTCCGACAAGGTCGCAATTCAGCTCAACGATACCCACCCGTCGGTGGCGGTCGCCGAGCTCATGCGCATCTTGCTCGACGAAAATGATTTCACCTGGGAAGGCGCGTGGGAGATCATCACGGCGACTTTCGGCTACACGAACCATACCTTGTTGCCGGAAGCCTTGGAAAAGTGGGGCGTCCCGCTCTTTGAGCGCGTGCTGCCGCGTCACAAACAAATCATTTTCGAGATCAACCGTCGCTTGATGGAGACCGTTGAGGCGCGATGGCCGGGGGATGACCAAAAGAAAGCGGCCTGCTCGATCATCGACGAAGGCGGTAGCAAATCCATCCGCATGGCGAATCTCGCAGTGGTCGGCTCCCACGCCGTCAACGGGGTGGCCGCGCTGCACACGGAGTTGTTGAAGAAGGATCTGTTTCCCGAATTCGATTCGCTCTACCCGGGCAAATTCCAAAACAAGACCAACGGTATCACGCCGCGGCGCTGGCTGCTCGATTGCAACCCGGCATTGTCAAAACTGATCACCGCGAAGCTGGGATCGATGGATTGGGTGCGTAACCTCGACCTGTTGAAAGGACTCGAAGCGTTCGCCGACGACGCTGCGTTCCAAAAGGAATTCATGGCGATCAAGCACACGAACAAGGTCGCACTCGCCGAGGTGATCAAGGCGGACTGCGGCATCGAGGTGTCGCCGGATGCGCTCTTCGACGTGCAGATCAAACGGTTGCACGAATACAAGCGTCAGCACCTGAATCTGCTGCACATCATGGCGCTCTATCGCCGGCTGTTGCAGAACCCATCCCTCGATGTGGTGCCGCGCGTGTTTGTCTTCGCGGCGAAAGCCGCGCCGGGCTATGACCTGGCGAAGAACATCATCCGTGCGATCAATGTCATCGGCGACCGGATTAACAAGGACGAGCGCATCGGCGGTAAATTGAAGGTCGTCTTTTTGCCCAACTACCGCGTGTCACTGGCCGAGAAAATCATTCCGGCATCCGATTTGTCGGAGCAGATTTCGACCGCGGGCAAGGAGGCTTCGGGCACCGGCAACATGAAGCTCGCGCTGAACGGTTCGCTGACCATCGGCACGCTGGACGGCGCCAATGTGGAGATCGAAGAAGAGGTCGGCTCGGACAACATCTTCATCTTCGGTCTGACGGTCGATCAGGTCGATGCGCTCAACGCGAAGGGCTACAACCCATGGGACTACTACGGGAAGGACGAAGAGCTGCGCGCCGTGATCGATTGGGTCGGCTCGGACTACTTTACGCCCGGTGAACACCACGCGTTTGGTCCGCTCCACCACAGCCTGCTGCACGGTGGCGACCCCTACAAGGTATTGGCGGACTTCCGTCTCTACAGCGATGCGCAGCTCAAAGTGGAAGCTGCCTATCGCGACCAGACGCGTTGGGCGAAAATGGCCATTCTCAACACAGCGCGTGTCGGCAAGTTCTCCAGCGATCGCACGATTCGC
This sequence comes from uncultured Opitutaceae bacterium, assembly GCA_963974355.1. Taxonomy (GTDB): domain Bacteria; phylum Verrucomicrobiota; class Verrucomicrobiia; order Opitutales; family Opitutaceae; genus Actomonas. The sequence continues at coordinate 4,898 of CAXBDS010000037.1, read as the reverse complement.
GACTACGCGAAGGACATCTGGAACCTGAAACCCGTCGCGGTCTGAACGTCGCGGACGGAACCGGGCCGGGTAGCGAGTGGGAGATCATCCCGCTCGCTACCTTTCCTTGATTGCGTTGTCTCATCAACGATGAGGATCGCTTGGGTCATGGTTGGGATGGTGGCGACCGCCGGTGTGGGGGGCGCCGCACCGTGGCCGCTTCCGCCCATCGACGGCGCGTTTTCCGGGGAATTCGTGCCCCCGGGCGGTGACAAGCCCCCGATCGTCGCGTGGCAGGTCGCGGTGAAGTCTCCGCAGGCAGATACGCGAACGTTTTCGGTCGACGCAACGTCGGCGGGCGAGGAGCTGGTTCTCGCCGCCGATGGACGCGTGAAAGCCGATCGCGCGGCGACGTGGCGCCTGACAGAGGGACGCCTTGAGATCGCGCCTTGGTTGCCGACGGTGCGTTTCTTGGTCCCGGCGTGGCCGGCGGCGCTCACGGTCGCGGGAACCTTGCGCGGATCAGGTCACGGTCAATGGCCGCCCGAATCAGCCCGACCATCGGGGACGGTTAAATTCGACGGTGGGGGTATCACGGTCGATTGGTCCGAACTTCCGCTTTCGTTCCACGACGTGGCCTTGGAGGGGAGCGTCGAAGTGGCCTCCAGCGATGCGGAGGTCTCGTTACGCGCGGCCCGAGGCGAGGCGGTGGGCTGGGCTTGGTCGGATCTGAGCGCTGAGCTTGGGTGGAACGCGGCGGACGGATTGCTCGCGGTGAAGCAGGTCCAAGTCCGCGCCGCGGGCGGGGTCGTGACATCGGGCCCGTTCAGCTTGGATCCGGCGGAGCCTCGGCTCGATCTGCAACTGCACTTCGTCGGCGTGCAGTTGGAAACCTTTGCCCGGCTCCTGCCGGATGTAGTCGCCGAGGCGCGCGGCGAGGTGAGTGGCAACGTGGGCCTGACGTGGTCCGCGGCCGATGGCTTGACCATCAAGGGCGGGCAGATCGCGTTGCGGGAAGGCAGTAGTGCCCAACTGCGGCTGAGGCCGACCCCCGGGTTGATCACGAATCAGCTTCCGCCCCAGAGCCCGGCGTTTGAGCCGCTTCAGCGCGTCGAGATGGGGAAGACGCCCCTGGCGGTGCGGGCGCTATTGTTGGCTTTGGAGCCGGCGGACGATCCACAAGGCCGGAGTGCCGTGCTGCGGGTGGAGGCGGAACCGCTGGATCCGGGCATCAAGGCTCCGATCATCATCAACGTAAATGTGAGCGGTCCGCTGAATCAGTTGATCAAGCTCAGCATGGACGATCGGGTGAAGTTCGGCGGCTGAGACACGCGGTGGGGTTGATTGCCCAAAGATTTCTGAAACCTCCTCGCGGCCGACCGGTCTTCCTCCTAATCTCTATGTTCATGCGATTTCGAATTCTGGTTTTCGTGCTCCCAGCGCTGACGATGGCGGGCTGCCTCACCGTGAAAACCGAGCCCATCGAGGTGAAGCCGATCCATGTGACCGTCGATGTGAACGTGCGCGTTGATCGGGCGTTGGACGATTTCTTCGGCGACCTCGATCAAAGTTCGCGCACGATTCAAACCCCTGCTCAACCCACTTCCTGACATGAAAATCTCCCGTTCTTCGTTCCGCGTTTTGGTTTTACTGGTCGGTTTGGTGGCCGTGGGCCCGACCCTGCGTGCGCAGGATCTCAATTTGGTGCGCCAACGCATGGAGCAACGTTTGCCCGATCTCGATGCCGCGAAAGTGGCCGGCGAAATCGGTGAAACCAACAAGGGTTTGCTGGATGCCCGCAAAGACACGCCGAAGATCGGCGAGTTGGTCGCGTCGGAGAATTCCGACCGCCTCACTGTTTATGCCGCCATCGCGCGCAAAACCGGAGCCTCGGCTGAGGCAGTCGCCCAAGCGCGGGCCAAACAGATCGCGGCTCAAAGTGCTCCGGGCATCTGGTTGCAGCATCCCGACGGAAGCTGGTATCGCAAGTAAACCGGCCTCAACCGACCGACGAAAAGCTAACCGTGTCGGTCGTCATTTCGTCGCCGCTGAAATCGTTGCCGTTTCGGCAGGCCCGTCGCAGCGCCTCGGCCAAAACCGCCAGGCCGACCGGCTTCGGCAGAAAGTCATCCATACCGGCGGCGAGGCATTTTTCGCGGTCGCCGGACAGGGCATTGGCGGTGAGCGCAATGATGTAGGGCTGTGTCTCGGCGGAGGCGCGGGTGCGGATGCAGCGTGATGCTTCCAAGCCATCCATTTCGGGCATTTGCACATCCATCAAGACGATGTCGTAGCGCTGACGCAGGACCGACGCCACCGCCTGCGCTCCGTTGGCGACGAGATCGGGCGTGATCCCGAGCTTGCCCAGCACCTGCCGGATCACGCGCTGATTGATGAGGTTGTCTTCGGCGACCAAGAGGCGGAGCCGGGCGAAGCTGTCGACCGCGTGTTTGATCGATTCGGGCGCTCCGACCGGATGGCCGACGCTAAGGCGACCTTCCAACCATTTGAGAAGCGGGCGAGCCCCGAACGGCTTGTAGAGGCAGGGAAGTTTGTTGCCGTCGAGGTCACGTAGATCGCGCCACCGCGGCCGACCAAAATGGTCGCAAATGCCGAGATCAAATTTGGCGGCGCCCGCCGCCGTGCGGAGGTGGCCGAGAAAGCTCGCCGGGTCCTCGCCGAGCAGGCTCGCCTCGACCAACACCCAGTCGATGCCGTGCAGATTAGGGGCAGATTCAAGGAGCTCCTCGGCGTGGGAAAACTCGACGACGCGCACGCCCCAAGGCTCCACGGTTTGCCGGATGAGACGGCGTAAGGTGGCGTTGGGCTCGGCCACGACGAGCGTGCGATCCGCCAGGTCGGCGCGGATGAGGAGCGGCGGTGCTTGCGCCGCAGCGGCGTCGGCCGACAGCTCAAACCAGAATGTGCTGCCGTGCCCGGCTTCGCTTTGCAGGCCGATCCGACCGCCCCATAGCTCGACCAGTCGGCGGGAGATCGCGAGTCCGAGACCGGTGCCGCCGAATCTGCGGGCGGTCGAGGAGTCGGCTTGGGCGAACGGTTGAAACAGCGCGGCCTGCTTTTCGGGCGGAATGCCGATGCCGGTGTCGTGAACCGCGATGCGGATCGTCGGCGTCCCGGCGGGACTGCCGCTCATCGAAACGTCGACGAAGACCTCGCCCTGCGCGGTAAACTTGATCGCGTTGCCGATGAGATTATTCAGCACCTGCTGGAATCGCACGGGATCGCAGGCGACCGTTTCGGGGACGTCGGGTGCGACATAAAACCCCAGTTCGACGGCCTTTTCGGCCGCTTTGCGGGAGAAGAGTTGCAGGCATTGCTGGACGCGTGCGGGCAGATCGACGGGTTGGGACTCCAACTCGAGGTTGCCTGATTCGATTTTGGAGAAATCGAGGATGTCGTTGAGCACCCGCAGCAGCGACTCGCCGGAGTGCTTGATCGTGAGCACGCAATCGCGTTGCTCCTCGTCGAGCTGGGTCTGCTGCAGGACATCCGTCATGCCGATCACCCCGTTCATCGGGGTGCGGATTTCATGGCTCATGTTGGCCAGAAATTCGGATTTCGCACGGGTGGCTTCCAAGGCGGTATCGCGTGCCTCGACCAACTCGCGAGAGGTGGCGTCGAGTTGAGCAATCTTGGCCTCAAGCAAGCGATTTTGCAGCAGCACGAGAGCCTGCACGGGCACCAGCCCGACAAAACGATCCTTCGCGTCGAGCAGCACGACGTCGGAGGGAAACTCCTCTTTGGGGCGATCAAAAACGGTGGCGAGCGCCTTGGTGATCGATTCATCGCGGCGGATCGCCAGAAAGCGCGCCTCGGCCAGTTCACTCACGGGGCGACGTGCGTAGACAGCGTAGCCGATTCCGCTGCGGCTGCTCATGACTTCGTCAACCTGTTTGGTCGCGAGCATCCCGAGCACGCGTGCATCAGGATCGACGATGGCGGCGAAGTCTGCCCGGAGGCGATGCAACGTTTGTTGCGCCATCTCGATGGTATGGTCCGGCGAAAAGGCCGCTGCATGCGCGACCAGACCGTCGAGCGTATCCTCGGCGGGGGGCGCGAAAGCCTCGCGGTCTGAATGGGTAAGAGAGGGGCTGATACTCTAGTCTCGGCTCAAATCCGCCGCGGTAAATTCCCGGGCGGTTACAACACCGTCACGATTGAGTGACAGCGTGCCCGAATCGGGAGAAGCACCCCACGCGAGACAGCGCGGCTGCTCGTCTAGATCAGCATGCCGGCGATGCTGGCGGTGAGGAAACACGCCAGGCTGCCACCGAGCAATGCGCGCCAGCCGAGCTTGGCCAGCATCTCGCGTTTCTCGGGAGCGAGGGCGCCGATGCCACCGATTTGAATGCCGATCGAAACGATGTTGGAGAAGCCGCACAGTGCGTAAGTCATGATGACACGGGTGCGTTCATCGGTGAGCACACCGTCGACACGCATCTGGTTCATCGTGAAATACGCGACGAATTCGTTGAGCACGGTTTTTTCGCCGAGGAGTTGGCCGGCGAGCAGGAGATGCGAGCTATCCACGCCCATCAGCCAGGCGATCGGTGCCCCGATAAGGGCGAAGACGAATTGGAGGGAGAGCGTCGGGAAACGACCGTCGGAGAAGGAGGCGATGGCATCATTGATGCCTGACCAGCCGCCGAGCCAGTGGTTGAGCATGTAGTTCAACATCGCGATCAGCGCGGTGAAGACGATCAGCATACCGCCGACGTTGACGGCCAGTTTGATGCCGTCGGTCGTGCCGACGCAGATGGCGTCGAGCGCGTTGGCGCCGAGTTTGTCCTTGCTGACATGCAGGTCCCGCGAGACCTCCTCGGTTTGGGGGAGGAGGATCTTGGCGATCACGAGCGCGGCCGGCGCCGAAATCACCGAGGCGGTGAGCAAGTGGGTGG
>CAXBDS010000036.1:0-35193 GCA_963974355.1 uncultured Opitutaceae bacterium | reverse complement strand
GGCGGCGTTCAACGCGAGGATGTTGGTTTGGAATGCGATCTCATCGATCGTCTTCAGGATGACGGCGATGTTGCTGGACGCGGCGCTGATGGCGGCCATGGCCTCGCGGAGTTCGGCCATGCCGGCGGATCCGGCTTCGGCGGCGTCGCGGGCGCGGCCGGAAAGAAGGCGGGCCTGTTCGGCGCGGTCGGCGTTGGCGGAGGTCACCCCGGAAATTTGTTCGAGAGCGGCCGAGCTGGTTTCGAGGGCGGCGGCGCTTTGCGAGGCGCCGTCGGCGAGCGAGACGCTGGCCTGCACGAGCTGGGTGGAGGCGGAGCGGACGCCCTCGGTCTCGTCGCCGAGTGAGGCGGAAAGATCGAGCACGGGCCGCACCACGTGGGAACGCACCATGGCGAAGGCGATGAGACCGCCGCCCAGTAGAGACGCGAAGAAAACGGCGAGGTTGACGATACGTCGTTCGCGGGCGGCGGCGGAGATCTCATCGAGGCCGGCGATGAGGCGACCTTCGATGTCTTTTTCCAGTGCGAGGAGGGTCTTTTGAACGAGGGCGATGTTTTCGTTGAAAGCGGTGAGTTGCTGTTGGACGTCGGTATCGGCGATGCCTTTCTCCGCGATGGCGGTGAAGAGAGGCGTGGCTTCGTCGCCGAAGCGTTTGACGGCGGCGAGCGCGACCTGGCTCTTCGCCGCGTCGAGCTCCAGTTGCGTTTGGTGCTGCTGGACCGAGGCCAGAAGCTCAAGCACCTGGGCGTTGGATTTGGTCACGCCGTCCAGCAGCTCGGAGTCGCCGGTCATCAAGGCATCCTGATGCTTGGAAACCGTGGTGCCGAAGACGAAGCGAGCCTCCTGCATCGTGAGAGCCCCGGGCACGGATTCACGCGTGAGCAAGCCGAGTTGGCTGCTTTGGCGAAGGTCGCCCATCGTGCTAAGGGTCACGCTGATCGAATAACCGAGCGCGAAGATCGCGATGGCGACGGCGATTTTGGAACCGAGACTGAATGACTTGAACATGATGTGACAGGGACGAGGCGAGCGAGGGGAGAAACGGGGGAGCAGCCTGCCCGCGCCGGGACAAGGCGGCGGTGGGCAGGCGGGTGAGGGATGTTAATGGATTTCGACGACCTTGACCTGCGCCGTGACGGCGGCAGGCGAGACGTAGCCGAGGGCGCCGGGCGTCTTGGCGACGAAGGCGAGCATGGCCGCTTCGTCGGCGACCTGCGTGGGCGGAACGCCCTTGCCGGTGAAGACGAGTTTTTTCCAGAACTTATCGAACTGGTCGGCGGAGCGTTGGGTGCGGTCTTGGATGACTTGCTCGTGCAGCGGACCGGATTCGAGCACGACGAGTTTGATCAAGCCGCCGGAGTTCCACTTGGTTTTGTTGCCGAGCAGAACGGCCTTGAGATCGCCGGTCGAGAGGCTGGCGTCGCCGCCCTGCGGATGGGTGATGAACGCGGCGTCTTCAGCGCGGGAGAAGACTGCAAACCCGAGGGCCAGAGTGAGAAGGATGAAAATGCGTTTCATGGAATGGCGCGGAGGAAGAGGATTGTGCGGGGCGGCGGTCAGAAGCTGATGCCGGTTTTGAGCACGAAGTAGGTCCACGTCTCGTCGGTCGCGCCCGGGTTGGAGTCGCCGCTATGGCCCAAGTTGCCGATACCGTCCATGAAGTGGACCTCGGCCTTGACCAACCACCAGGACTGCAGGGCATAGGAAGCGGCGAGGGCCGTGTCTTTGTCGGCGCCCTTGGTGGAGTAGTCACTGTAAGCGTAGTAGGCGCCGATCCCAAACGTATCCGTAGCCTGATACGTCACCTGCACGTAGGAGTGGTCTTCTTCGCCGTGGCTGGGCGGAAGCGGGAAGTTTTGGACCTGGGAGTCGGTCTCGATGTGCTTGTATTCCGCGGCGAAGATCCAGCGATCGCGGGTATACTCGACGGAGGCGACCTGGGTCTGATAGTCGATGGTCGAAATCGCGGGGCCGGAGTTGAGGTCAATCTCGGGCAGTTTGAAGTAGGTGACGCCGACCCGGAGGCCGTCGATAATGTTGTTCCACGCGAGCGCGGCACCGTAGGTGGTGTTGATGTCGAGCTTGCTGGCACCGAGACCCTTCATGAAGGGAGCGTCCGGGTCGATCGGCTGCATGTCGCCGTAGTAAACCTGATAATCGACGCTGCCGTTGCCGACCCCCACGTTGCCGTAAAAGGAAGCGCCGTCGAAGTTGGCGCCAAAGGAGCGGGAGGAGCGTTGGTAGAAGTTCAGCGGGAGCGAAGCGAAGATGCGAATTTGGTCGAGGTCTTGCACCTCGTTGTAGAAGCCGATCGAAAGCTTGTTGCGGCCGACGCGCACCCCGGCTTCGCGGCGGAAAGAGTAGTCGGCATTCGCGAAGTCGACCGTGAGGTCTTCGTATCCTGAGAAATCATACGCGTAAAGTTGGGCGGCGACCTTGAGGCCGTTTTCGAAGCGATGAGTGCCGTTGACGGTGATCTCGGTTTGGTTGAGATCGACCGAGTCCTTGGTGTCTCCGAGGTAGTTGTATTCCGGCGAGTAGGCCGCCGTCGTGCTGACCGAGCCATGAATGGCCACGGTGCCCATCTCGGCGGCGCGGGTCGGGAAGGCGAGGGCGAAGGCGAACGGGCCGGCCAGGAGGTGACGGCAGATAACTTGTTTGGCGTATTGCATGGTGAGGCTGGGTCAGGGCCCATCGGTCACGCTACGACCTTACTTAAACGTCCGAGAAAATAGGCTAAACCGCCGGGCCGAGTCGCCTCCCGCCCATTCAGGCTTGCGCCGCTTCAGGCTGAATCGGTGCGCCCGATGAAGGGGTGGCATTTGCAACCTTTTTTATTGAAGACACTTGGACTGACTTCCGAATGGACGCAGCGACTATGCCGATCTCCGGGCAATTCGAGGCGCGCTACGTCTGGGCGACGGCGCAAATATTTTTTTGTCGCCCGACTCCCCACCTCACGAGCCGAGACGGCGGGGGTGAGGGCGGGGCGCTTCTGCAAGGGAGCTTTTACAAATTTCGACGGGCACGGGGGTTAATTGGGACGAAGGACGCCCCCGGACCGCGGGGATGCGGCCGCCGATACTGGCAAGTCTTCTCCGGTGGAACCGCTGGTAGAGATCACGGTCGATTCTGCTGAAACCACCCGTCCCGTTTAGCTCCCTTTTAGCCCCTGCTGTTATGTCCAAATCCAACCCCTCCCGAGGCACTATTTTACGAGGAACGCGCATCGATGAAGCGTCGGATCGTTCCCGTGAGCAACTCGAACAACGCGCGGCTGAGCTGGCGGAAATTCGCGGCGTGAGCGACGGTAGTTTCTCCGCCGAAGACCTGCGCGATGCGCGGCGGGAAATCGACGGCACGACACTCTCCGCCCAAGATGTTGCTCATGATGAGCTCTCCGATACGGGGCTCACGCGAGACCCCAGTGAACCCCCTTCAGGGCGCGGCCACCAAGTCGAAGACGTTTCCGATGATGATGAACAGAGTGACGTCGAGCGGCTCGCCCGTGAGGGTGTTGATGCCGCCGAGCGCGAGACCATGCTCGCAGAGCGCCGTCGGCATCATTCCTGAACGGCTGCGTGCTCCCCTTCCTCCTTTGACCTTCTTTTTGCCATGACTAAATCCCATATTCTCGAACGTAAGACAGTCGCGATTTTGGCGACCGATGGTTTTGAAGCCGATGAACTCAAGCAACCGTGTGAGGCCTTGGCCGGTGCCGGGGCCACCGTGAAGGTGGTCTCATTGAAGAAAGGGACGATCCGGGGATGGAAATCCGGCGAATGGGCCGACCCGGTCGACGTCGATCTTACGGTGGCCGAGGCCAACGAGAGTGACTTCGACGCGCTCGTTTTGCCGGGTGGTGTCCTAAATCCGGATACGCTGAGGCAGGATGCCAAAGCCGTGGAATTCGTGCGCGATTTTTTTAAGTCCGGCAAGCCGGTCGCGGCAATTTGTCATGGTCCGTGGCTGCTGGTTGAGGCGGATGTCGTGCGTGATCGCAGCGTGACCTCCTACGCTTCGATCAAGACCGATCTGATCAACGCTGGCGCGAAGTGGGAGGATGCTGAGGTCGTGTGCGATCAGGGTCTGGTGACGAGCCGGCAGCCGGCGGATTTGCCGGCATTTTGCGCGAAGGCCATCGAGGAGATTGCTGAAGGTGTGCATAAGGCTCAACATGCCTAAGCGGTGGCGGCGGGCAGTGGGTTGAGCGCAGCTTGAGGCAAGGACGAGCCGCCGTGTCCCGGGGCTGGATCGGTGGTTTACCGTCCTTCACATCAGTTGTTTTTGCGTCAACCGGTCGAGGGCAAGGATCGTGAAACGTCCGTTCGTAAACACGGGCGATCCCAATTCCGCTAATGGCACGGTGGGAGGCTCGGTCATGCGGTCGACCACCGCGTAGTAAAGTCCGCGGGGCCTTCGATCCATAGCCGGCGCGCGGCAAACGCGGAGTAATAGTAGTATTTATCAAGCGTGGTGCGCTCGACCAGCACCGGTGGTTTCGCCTGCAGGTTCACGGTGGTAAATCCATTGCACACCAACACGGCCTCCTTCGGTAGATTTGCCTCCACCCAGCTCATCGCCTCGCGCATCTCGTCCATGTGTTCCGTCGGTTTGGCCTCGGCCAGCCACCAACCCAGCAAGGCCGTTTTATTCATCTCGCGCCAATAACGTAGCTGCACGGCAGACAAGACCAGCGTCACGAGTGCAACGATCACTAACCCCGCGACGCGCACCCGTCGCGCCAGCGTCCACGGCTCGCTTTGAGCCGGCGCGCTTTCGTCCCTGGCGGATCCCTTCGGCCAGCAAAGCACGGCGCCGCCGCCGATTAACCCGCACCACCAAGGCAGCCCGACCACCGTCAACCAAAGGCCCACCGAGACGCCTGCTGCGCTTGCCAGGATTCCGAAATGCTGTCGCGGCACTGGACGAAGCGACGCCACCAAATTTGATTTCGCTACAACCATCACTCCCCCCGCCGCCAACACGGCTAATGGAAGGCGCCAAGGCAGCAGGAAATACAACTGTCCGTCGCTATCCATGGTCAGAGTCCATCCGAAGAAAAAGCATCCCAGCACGCTCCATCCCAACAATGCGCCTAACCCCCGGTTGCCTTGCGTTTGTGTCTGCCACAAATGCACTAAGCCCCAGAGCCGGAGGCCATGGAGGAGGAAAATGGTGGCCGCCAGGCAGGCGAATGCGGTCAACCGACCCGCCCACGGCGCGGGCAGATGCGATCCGATATAGGCTGCCCAGCCCGGATACGTCTCTTGCCAAAAGCGGGTGACTTGGAACGATGCTCCGAGTCCCCACGCGGTCTTTGCCGTGCCCCACCCTGAGAGGACTAACGCATAGATCAATCCGACCCCCAAGGTCAGGGTGCCTCCGAGTAGCAGCACCCGACCAATTGATCCCCGTCCACGCCGCCAACTCCAAACCGACCAGCCGGTCACCGCTAGCGCGAGTGGCGGCACCGTGGTGCCTTTCGCTCCGGTGGCCATGATCGAAAACGCCAGTAGCAGCAGCGCGTCCCTCCATCGCAATCGCGGTCGTGAGCCCATCAAATACAAGAGGATAATGCCGCCGCCAAAAAAACTCAGGCCGAAGAGGAATGTGGGACTCACAAACAGCCAGGGATCCAACAGTAGAAGGGAGATGCCTCCATCGCCAAGGGCCGTCCAGCCGACGCCGGATAAGGTGAACATGCCCAAGGCGACAACCCCTCCGATTCGTCCGCGCGCGAACCGCCGTCCCAGCCAATACACTTGGGCCAGCACCACTAACAGGAGGGGGACCAGGCCCGTCCGCAGCAGGAGGGTTGCGGACGTCTGTCCGGTCACTTCCCCGGCGGCGGCCAAATGAACCAACAAAAAATAATGATAGCTTAGCGCCGAGCCGGCCATGCTCGGATCTTGCCACGGCCAGTGCGTGCGGATTTCCGCTAACCGCGAAATCAAGTAAACCCAATCGTGGTGCGTGTTCGATAACAGCACGCCATCGCGCAGCGCGGTGCCTCGAAAATAGAAGCCCACCATCGTGGCGGCAAACACCCCCCAGCATAGCATCAGGGCTGCGAAGCTGCCTGCCTGCGTTGGCAATATACGCCAGCGTCGTGGCTGAAGGTGGTTTTCGGTTCCAGAGCGCCACCGCCACACCCCAAACGCGACCGGCGCCAGTGGCCACCAAGGATAGAGATGCTGAGCTCCCATCGCGGTCAGACTCCAGTAGACCAAGATTTCCAACGTGTGCCCCAGTGGAGCGCCTAGTGCGAGTGGCACGCTCCAGCCCAGTCGCGGTCTGCTCCACGTCTGCAGCAATAGCGTCCCGGGGAGGACGACGTAGATTCCGTAGTAGGCGAGTTGCAGGAGCCCGCCATCCTCGACTCCTTCCGGGGGACGCCTTAGCATCAACACCAGAGCGGTGAAGAGGGCGCCACCGAATGCCAGTCCAACCAGCGTGACGATTTGTTCACGCTGGGACCGGCCGAACCTGAGCAAAAGGGTAGGCATGGGAAGGGGGCGGGATCCGAAAGCATGTTCACTAGGGTTTCCTCTTTAGCTCGAGGAAACCCCAAAGTGCGCCTGCCGCCTAATTTCCAATGGCTTACATAAGCTCGCGGCTAGGTTAAGTCGGGCTCATTTCTGGCCACCCCCGATTGGTTCTGTATCCGCAGCGGGGATCCTCGCGGACCCCGCGCTGCCTCACGGGTGCAGACGACGAAGGTCGGCCAACGAAAACACCTCGATGGTATCAAGCGCGCTCTGCCGAGTGGCGATATTGCCGCCGATCACGTAGACCTGATGGCCCAAAATGACCGAGGTCGCGTGGCGTCGGGGCGTGTAGTTTACCGGAAGTTTTTCAGCGCGACTCCGTTTCACGTCGTAGCGGACGACGCGGCCCATTTCGACGTAGTCGCCGAAGCTGTAGATTTGTTCGCCGGCGCCGACCATCGTTTGTGCGCTGAGTGGCCAAGGGAGATCGGGCAGGCGTTGCCAATTTTTCGTTTCGTCGAGCACGTAGGCGCGCCGACTCGTGCTCTCGGCCTGGGTCCACGTGCCGAGGGCGTAGAGCTTGCCGCCGGCTGCAGCGACTTTGGTGAGGACGGCTTCAGGCAACGGCGGTCCGAGGGTGGTTTTACCTTGGTGGGGATCAAAGCGCTCCACCGTGTTGCCACGACCATCTTGCTCTTCGCCGCGACCGATGCCGCCAACCAGGTAGACGGTGCCATCGAGTTGCGCGACGCTCATGTGGCGTCGGGGAACGTGCAATGTCCCCACGATGGAGACCGCTCCCGTGATCGGATCGATCCGCTCGATTTCTGGCACCAAGGCCGTGGGGCTTTCGCCTCCGAAAACCCAGATGGCTCCATCCGCCCACACCGCGGAAAGATAGCGACGCGGCAGCGTTTGCCATGGCATCACCTCGACTTCGCCTGAGATCGGGTCGAAACGTTCCACCGGGAGTGGGGCGTAAGTGGCATCTGAGCCGCCCAGCACGTAAATGTAGTGGCCATCGGTGACGGACGCCGCGCCGTAGCGACCGTGATTGAGGTGGCCCCATACCCGCCCGACTGACGTAGATGTCGATTGGCAGCCGACTAAAAAAACGCCCATCGCCAGAATGACCAAGATCATGGTTGAGGTGCGAGGGCCCGGCGCGGTCTGCGTGTGACTTTGCCTAGCCTTTTGCCCGATTGAGGCAAGGAAAGCTCCTAGGCCAAGGGCAGGTCCTGCGTGATAGCCGGCCAAGGCGAATCGACGGTCGAAGGTTGAGGGACGTGCGAGACCAAATCGATCGAGGCGTTGAGCGAGGTGGCTTTGGTCGTAGGTCGTCAACGTGTCGGGAATGTCTCCGGTTCTAACCAAGGGTCCCTGATTTTATTCCCACGAGCGCCGGCATTTCGCGGTTTTTTTCAACGTAGTTAAAGAGCTGCTGCGGCCAGCCAATCCCCCCTTGCAGAACCGGTCCAAGGAGCGCGATCCGGCGAATCCGGGCGGCCTTGAGCGCAGCGAGGTTTGCCTCAATTTTTTCCCCTCGTAGCCTAGCCAAATTGGCGATCGAGGGCCGCCGGCGCCGGTGTGGCGATGATCGGTCGATCATCGCGGGGGATGCGTCGCGCAACCCTGCTGGTTACCCTCATTCGATCTTCATCAGCGTGGTGCGATGGCGCTTGCGGCGGAGTTCGATGGTGTTCGCCGCGCCGGTTTCGTCGCGGAGAAATTCCAGGGTTCGGTCGCCTTGGGCGCTGACCAGCAATCGATCGCCCGCAGCGTAAAATTCCTCCGGCGGCTTGTCCTGGTAGCGCCAGTGGAACGTGCCGGCTTCGGTAATGGAGAACTGGCGCGTGCGTTTCTCGCTCTCCTCCGACGCGAAGGTGCCCACCCATGGCGCGAAGGCGGTCGGATCGGCGTGCTCCAGCCGCGCGGGACTCACGAAAGGGTTGCGCGCATAGTCGGCGTTTTCGCGTTTCTGGGCTTCGATCGCCTCCATCGCGCGAGCATGGGTGGTATCGCGATCGTCGTTAAACTTCATGTCGGGCATGAGCACCGCCATATAGGCCTCCGTCAGCGCGTTAAGGTCGTCCTCGGATTCTTGTCCGCGGACCTCCAGCACGCTGCGAAACAACATGCCTTTGCGCATGCCTTCGACCGCTTTCCTGATGACGGGTTTGAAGACGAACAGCGCGCTACGCACCGCGGCCCGTTGAAACAGTCCCATCTCTTCTTTCGCTAGAATCTTTGGCAGCACGCGATCGAGCACGGCGTCGAAGGCGCCGGACGGCGGCAGATAAAACACCCAGTCGAACACGGCCAACTGGTCCTGCGCGAAATCGGCCTCCCGGAGGGCGTGAAACTTCAGCTCCACGCGCTCCACGTTAAAGTCCTCGAGCCACGCCCATTGGTAGAGTTTCGACCCGGTATCCTTGAGGCGCAGGGGCAGGGCGCCGACCACCATGTCGAAGGTCAGACCGAGGTCTTCACCATTGTCCATCTCCGCGATCTTGCCCTCCCATTTCTCGAGTTCGGCGCTGAGCTCCGTGGCGCGGCGGGCCACCGCAGGGTCGAGCTGACCGGCCCCGGCCATCGCGATGAACTTTTTAAACACGTAGAGCGGATGCGGCTCGCCCTTGTAGCCGACGATGACCAGACCGCGCCCCGTCGAGTGGCCCATGGTATCGTAGGCTACCGACAGGACCTCCTCGCCGAATCGCTCGGCGTAGCGGCGGTCGCGGGTGGAGCGCGCGTGGACGGAGAGCGACAGGGTTTCGCCGCTCACGACAAACGGCGCCATGTGGATCGCCGGCATGAAATCGGCCTCACCACCGGTAGGGGGGCTGGGGAGCGGCTCCGCGAGCGCGCCCTGCCTCGCCCCCCAGAGCAGCGCCAAAGCAGCGGCGCAGAGGCAACGAAGCGTTAAGCCGGGCTGGCGGGAAAAGACGTTGAGCGAAGTCATCGGGCGTAGCTCTTATACCCGCGACAACGGACGGCGGTTGCAGAAATCATCACCCGGCGCGAATTCCCCTCGACGCCGTTCATGGCCGCCGGCGCCGACGGTGGCGGCGCGCTGATTGCCCCGCCGGCGTCGGGCCGGTGGCCCCGGCGGGATCACCCCACGATCACCCTCGTTTCCGGCGGGGAATCTGCTTTACCGCCAACATGGATGCGGAGCTCGCCCTTTTGCGTGACCAACGCGCGGCCTTCGATGTGCCGACCGACGTGCTGTATCTAAACGCGGCCTCCAAATCCGTTCTGCTGAAGTCGTCGGTCGCAGCCGGCCAAATCGGCGCAGCTGCCAAAGGTCGGCCTTGGCGCATCGGGGAGTCGGCCCGGCTCGCTCAAGCAGAAACCGTCCGGGCCCGCTTTGCCGCGCTCATCGGCGCGACAGCTGATGACATTGCCATCCACCCTTCGGCGGCCTACGGCATCGCGACCGCCGCCCGGAATCTGGCGCCGGCGTCCGGCTCCCGCGTTCTCGTGTTGGAGGGTGAGTTTGCATCCAACCGCTATGCGTGGGCGAATCTCGCGCAGGCGTGCGAGGCCGAATTGCTTACGGTCGCCCGTCCGCCCGACGACGATTGGACGACCGCGGTCCTGGCCGTCATCGACGAACGCGTGAGCATCGCCGCGCTGCCACCCTGTTACTGGACCGATGGCGCCATGCTCGATCTCCGGCGCATCGGTGCGGCCTTGAAAGCGGCGGGCGCGACCTTCGTGGTGGATGCGACCCAGTGGGCCGGAGCCGCGCCGCTTGATGTGCGGGCAATCGGGGCGGACTACGTGGTGTGCGCCGCCTACAAGTGGCTTCTCGGTCCCTACGGCCATTCGCTCATGTATGCGGCGCCCGCCCATCACGGTGGCCGGCCGCTGGAGGAACATTTGTTTAACCACGGCGGCCTCGCCAGCGTGACTGCGGGAGCGTCGACCGAAATCCGCTACACGGCGGGCGCGCGTCGTTTCGATGCCGGCCAATACCTGAACTTGATCACGCTTCCGATGATCGAGGACGCCTTGGGGCAGCTCATTGATTGGCAACCCGCCCGCATTGCCGCCTACCTGAAACCGGTCACGGATGCCTTGGCCGATGCCTGCGCCGGCCTCGGCTACCACGTGACTCCGAGGCCGTGGCGCAGTCCTCACTTCGTGGGCGTGCGTCGGCCGGGCGGTTTCACGGATGCCACCATTCACGCGCTCGCCGCCGCTGGCGTGCACGCGAGCGCTCGAAGCGGTTCATTGCGGCTGAGCCCGCACCTTTTTAACGAATCGCTTGATGCCGAGCGGTTGGCGCAAGCCTTGGACGCGGCGCGCTCAGCCGAGACCGAGGGCGGTGGGTTTCGACGGCCGTGACGTGATCGTCGTGGGCGCGTCACGACGTGAATTCTTGCGGGGCTTGGGCCGCTCGATTTCTGAGGTTTGCGAGCGAGTTATTCCGGGGCACCGATCAGTTTGACCGGACCGAGCAATCCGGAGGGCAACAATTCGCGTTCCGGCAGATTGGGCCATTGCCAGGTGAAGTAGCCGCGGCGTTTCGCCGACGGGCGGGGCGTGTCGTTGATGACCCAGTCGGGTATCTTCTCCAGTCCCAGGCCGGAACCGGGCGTCTTGTCGATG
The DNA here is from genome assembly GCA_963974355.1 of uncultured Opitutaceae bacterium. Lineage (GTDB taxonomy): Bacteria > Verrucomicrobiota > Verrucomicrobiia > Opitutales > Opitutaceae > Actomonas. Next base: position 24,085 of record CAXBDS010000036.1, on the reverse strand, counting down.
TCGGACGTCCATGCGGTGTCCTCGGGCAGGGCGTGGTCGCCGATGAGGCGATTCAGCCACAGGTTCGCGACGCGGACCTCGATGAGGTTTCGACCGGGTTGCAACGCCTCCGTCACGTCGACGCGGTAGGGCTTTTTCCATAACACGCCCAAGTTTCTCCCGTTGATCGTCACCTCCGCGATGACCTGCACGTTCCCGAGATCGAGCGCGATGGATGGCGCTCCGGCGAGTGAGTCCGGGAGTTGCTCGAGCACGTAGCGATACGTCGCGATCCCGGAGAAATATTTCACATCCGGATCCGCCTGCTCCGTCCATGACGAGAGGCGCGGAAACTCGACGGATGCGGGCGCCCCCGACTCCGGCGGAAAAGCCACCTGCCATGCGCCGGAGAGCTCCACCGTCGGAGCAACTCGCCTGGAGTCGCCCGCGGACGCTGCGGTGCCGCCGAGGGTGGGGAGGTCATCCCGGAGCGGCTCGCGGAATACCACGAAGACCGATCCGGCAGGGTCCAACGAGAGCCTGACCGCCATGCGCGCGTCCTCCGTTTGGCGGAACGTCGGGGCGGCGGCGATCGCCCCGGACTCGGGCGACCACAACTCCGGCACCCGGCCACTTACGCGGAACTCTGCCTCGATCATTCGCGAACGATCCTCTTGGTTGCTGACGAAGTAGATCTCCGTTTCCCCTCGTCGACGGTGAATGTATTCCACGCCTGCGTCCGCATCTTCGCCGGTCGCCTCTACCTCGCGGAAGGTGAAATCCGGCGCGACATCCAAGTCCGCGAAGACGGCATCCAGCGGGAGTCCAGAGTAAAGCCGACCCTGGCCGATCGCGATCGAGTAGCCGGCGGCGCGGCGGGATGTCCCCCATATCCGGTTGGCGATTTCGGTCAGACGTTTTTCCGCCTCCGGGCCACCTTCCAAGCCCGGGGTGCCGAGCGGCCTTTCGCCCACCACCGTGGCGCCGGCGTTGAGCAGGCGTTCCACCGTTTCGATCAATTCCGGTCGGAGGTAGCGCGTGGGGGGCAAGACGAGGACACGATAACTCATCCCGCTCGGCGCCACCACCCGGCCCTCGCGCACCTGCAATTGGGCGAAGCTGTCCGGGTCGCTGAAGTCGTAGTCGTATCCGAAGGGCGGATGCGGGGTCAGGCTCTCGCGGGACATCGCGGCCTGGGGCGCGTCTTCGCCCACAAAGTAAAGCACGTCGGCGACGAAATCGCCCTGCTGCAGGAGATACTCGCAACGGGAGAGGTATTCGATCCAGGCGTGGGCGAAGGGCCACCACGTATTGCGCGGATCAAAACGCGAGCCGTAGGGCCCCAGTCCGAAGCCCGGTTTTTTTCCGTAAGGATCATGGACGAACGTGTGAAAAAAGAAGCGGTTGATCCCGCGGGTGAAAAAGAAATCACCCTGCGCCTTCATCCCAAACGGATAGGCGGAGAAGATCGTGGTGGGCAGGCCGGTGTAGGCTTCCGCGCCGACGATTTGGCGACCGTGGAGGTGCGCGGCCGACGAGGCCAGTTTTGCCGTGTTGTCGAATTCATCGCGTCCCGCCCACCACTCCGCGACGGGCACGTCGACCAACCCGGCGACGGTGAAATCGTTGGTGTTGCCGTAGACGCCATAGGGTTCGCAGAGAAAGGCCAAACCCGCCTCGTGGCTGAGCTCGGCATTGCGCGCGTAGTAGTTTTTCGCGATCAGATCGCCGATCGTTTTGCGGAAATCCCACAGGAATTTTTCCGTCGTTGATGCGCTTTCAACCACACGGCCGGTCAGCGCGGGCAGGAACAGCCGGAGGTCATAGCCGCGCAGGCGCCGGAAATCTTCGGCGAAGGTCGCGTTCCAATTTTGGTGACCGGCCTCGAAGCTGTCGATCAACACGCCGGTGAAGACGCGGCCAGCCCGGTCCCCGATCCGCTGCAAGTGCGGCGCGATGAAGGCCTGCCAATGCAGGTCGGTCGCGGTGGCGGAGAGTTTGTCGGATTCCAGCCCGCGACCCGGCAAAGGGGCCGGCACATTTTGTCGACCGGTCGGTTGATAACCGATGCGCAGGATCGTCCATTCGCCGGGCGGCGCCGTCCAGGTGAGGCGGCCGGACGCATCGAGCCGCGACGTGAGATCAATGATGCTGGCCTGGTCGATGCCGTCGTCGAGTGCGGGAGCGACGGTCTCGCGCGACGGGGCTTGGGTCAGCTTTTCGAACCCGGCCTTGGCTCGCCAGTTTTCGAGCCGGGACGCGTCTGCCTGATCCTCGGATTTCCGCGCGGGAAAAGCCAAGACGGCGATGTCCCGATAGTAACCTCGCACCGTTTCACGATCGACGAAGTAGCGGCGGTTGATCACCGGATCGCGTCGCATGTCCCGGTCGAGTCCGAGCGCGGGTTCAGGGATCGACAAGACCACGTCGACCTCGCCCGCTCCGCTCACCTGGGTCTCTGTCCAGACCACTTCCTGCATGGCCTGTTCGGGTTTGATCCAAGGTCCGCCGGAGGTCGCCCAGCCAGGACACTGTTCGATCGACATCGAGAGTCCGAGCCGCTCGGCCTCGGCGAGGGTGAACGAAAACAAATCCCACCATTCCTCGCTGAGATACGTCACGGGGCCGGGCGGGGTGCCTTCGGTGACGTTGGCCAACGTGAAACCGCCGAGGCCGGCTTCCTTCATTGCCTCGAGGTCCCGCGTGATTTGCTGACGATCAATATGCCCGTTCAACCAATGCCACCAGGTCTGCGGCTTGGCCGAGTCTGGCGGGGTCTGAAAATTCTCCGCCAATCTGTCCGCCGGTGCGGCCGTGGCCGGCCTGCTCATCCCCAGGATTAACGTGATCCAGGCGAAGCAAACCGCCATTACACGGCGCCGGTCGCGGGCCCGCCACGGTCTGGCGCAGGGCGGAAAAGGGGGCTCGCAGCGCGGTGGCGATGCCGGTTGAAAATAAAACGGTGCGGGATGATCGTCCGCCGCGCGCGGCGTCGACGTGGGTTCGGGGCGGAAATTCATAGTAACCCCCGTAACAACGATGCCGAAAGCGGCCAAGCGAAAGGCACGACTCCACCCACGGCATTTTCCTCACAGTGCTACACATGCTCTCGTCGTCGATGTAACCGAGCCCCTTTACTGGAGGTATAACGTGAGAGTAACGGAATGTTTCGGTTTTGTGGTTCGGGGATTGGGTTGGCCAGCGGTGTGCGCCGCTAGGATTCTGCTCCCCATGAAGGGCCGCGGCGCTCGGGACGGCAACTCGGCTGTTGTCACCCGCCGCAACGCGTGGCGCGGTCGGCAACGGTGGTGGCTGTCTCGGAAAGCTTCGAGGATTTCGCGGACGTGATCGAGGTTGATAAACTCGTGTTCGTGGAGGCACGCGTCGTGATCAGGCACGTGTTCGGCGAATTCGTGGGTGACCAAAGAGCCGAGAAAAGGAGGCGAGTTCGAGGTGGCTGCGTGCCGGGAACTCGCCGAGGTCACGATCCAGTAGCGCGACCGCGATGCCGGAGGGGAGTCGGAGCCAAAAAAAACGGCCGCAACTTGAAGTTGCGACCGTCGGAGGGGATGTAGGGAAATTCTGATTAGACGTGCCGCCGGCGCGTCGCTGCGAAACCGAGGGCGATAAGCCCGGCCAGGATCGTAAAGGTCGACGGCTCGGGCACCGCGGAGGCCGCGAAGGTCACCAGCAGATCATTACCGCCGAAGGAGTAGATCGCGTCGTAATTCTGTCCGCCCAGGAAGGTGGTGAGCCAGCCCACCGTATCGACTCCCGTGTTGGCCGAAGAGGCGCCATAAATGAGGGTGTAGGCCACACCAGTTTGGAGCGAGCCATCCAATTCGTTAAACGTCCAGCTTGCGACGGTGCCCATGGAGAGCGCTCCGCCGGTGGAGATCAGGTCGTTCGATCCCAAGGCGCTATTCGACAGATCAAAATCAAAATGTGCATTGCTGAACGTCGCTCCACCAGTCGTGCCCACGTGAATCGTGCCGGCCGATCCGAAGTTGCTGTTCGCGCCCGCAGTGTTGAGTCCAGGAGCGATGTGACTGCCGTTGGTTACGGTCAGCGCGCCCGTTGAATAGCCCAGACCCTCCAACGAGGTCGTCGCGCCGCCGTTGACCAGCACGCTCGTGATGCCCGTGGCCGAACCGCTGGTGTTCGAAATGCGCAGCTTGCCGGCGGCAACGGTGGTCGTGCCCGCGGTGGTCGTGCTGATGGTATTGCCGGCCGGGGCCGCCAAGTCCAGCGTGCCTGAGCCTAGCTTGATCAAGCCTTGAGCCGCACGATTCAGGCCGATGGCATTGCTCAGAGTGAAGACACCGCCGCCCGCATTGGTGGTATCGAGTCCGAGAATCGCTCCGTTCGTGAAGCCGCCTGTTGCGCTGTTAAGGGCCGAGAGGGTCCCGATATCAGCACTGGTGAATTCCCCCGTGCCACCCACATTGAAGGCCATGGTGGCCCCGGCGTTCACGCGGAACGCCGATGTGCTCCAGGCCAGAGCAGAGCCATTGTTGTAGAGAGAGACTTGCTTGGCGAATTGCACCTTGCTGGCGGTCGCACCGGAACCGATGGTCGTTTTGCCCGTGTAGGTGCTGGTGCCCGAAATCGAAAGGGTTCCGGTTCCCTGGTAGAGCACCTGAGAATCACCGCTGGCCGAATTGTTCGCAAATGTTCCAGAAATAGACAAATTTCCGGTGCCGTTAATCGTCAGGTTCTTAACCGACCCGCCGTTGGAGATGTTGTAATTGCCGAATGTAACTGTGTTTCCCACGCCGTTCGCCGTAAGGGTGACATTGCTCGCCGACCCAGTTTGCGTCACGGTATTGGCAAACGTTAAGCCATTGTTCCCTTCGAGATTGAAGGTCGTGGTCGTCTGATTGAAGCCGACATTGAGGATGTTCGTTGCATCACCGATCGTCACTGCTCCAGCGCCCGAGTTCACGGTGGCACTGATAAACGTGAGTAAATGAGGAGTGGCGCTTTCGCTCTGCAGCACAGTCGTTGCTGTATTGGAAAAATTAAGCGCAGAAATCGTGGCATCATCGTTAAACTGCACGGTTACATGACCGTTGACGCTGCTTTGGTTGAAGAAGGCGCTATCGGCACCGGAACTGGGCGCCACTCCGGTGGCGCCACCGCTGGTCGGATTCGTGCTCCAGTTCGCCCCCGTTTGCCATATGCCGGTGCCGGTCGTATTCCAATAATAGTCGGTGGCATAAGCGAGGGTGGGGAGCAGAGCGATGGCGGCCGAAACTGCGGCCGCATGCGCAAGGGAGGGTATTTTTTTCATGGGGCTATTGTTGGGGGGCAACTGAAAGGGGACCTACGTCCCGCAAGATTTCCGCACGATCAGACGGCAAGGCAGCCGCTCGTGGAAATTTTCTATCTGCTCTCCTTTAAGTCGGCGGATGAGCAGTTCCACCGCCCGTGCTCCGGTCTCAAAAAGAGGCTGATGAACTGTGGTCAAAGCGGGGCGGCTGTGCGCGGCTTCCGGGAGGTCGTCGAAACCAACGATCGCAATGTCTTTCGGAACCTTCCAACCCCGCTCCGCGCAGCGCCGAAGGGCATTCAAGGCGATCAAGTCATGCAGGCACACCACGGCCTCGGGCGGTCGACGCATAGCCATGAATACATCCATTTCCTGAATGCCCTGTTGGGCCGGATCACGGCTGCCGACCTCTAGGAAGTATTCCGGGGGAATTTCCAGATTATGGGAGGCCATGGCCGTGCGAAAACCTTCTTCACGCTCGATTACGCCTTTGATGCGGGCCGATGTGAGGAAGGCGATGCGCTTATGGCCGATTTTGATGAGATGGTTTGTTAATTCGCCTATCGCTTCCCGATTCTGACCGCATACGCTCGGCAATGCTTCATCCTCGGAATAATCGTCAACCATGACGACCTCTTGACCGGTTTGTCTTAAGGCGTGGACAACCCTCGCATTGGTTTCCTCAAGATGGGGCGTTTGCAGAGGCACCATGATTGTCCCGGCAACCTTGTGCTCATTCAAACTTACCGCTTGGGAAAGCGCCATGCCGGCATCGTCCTGGGTGTTGGCCAAGATCAACTGGTAGCCCAGTAACGCGGCCCTTTCCTGCGCCCCACGGATGAGAAGCTCGTAGGCACCTGAAACATTGCTGGGCTTGCTGACTAGCAATGCGATGAGCTTTTTCTGCCCCGGCGAACGTTGGAAATTCACAAAGGTTCCCCGTCCCCGATAGCGAACCAACAGGCCTTCATTTACCAAGTCGGCGATGGCCTTTCGGACCGTGGTTCTGGACAGGTTGGTGTCTTTGCAAATCTCAAGTTCGGGCTTGAGCTGTTCACCATGACCGACTTCGCCGCTCAGCACCTTATGCCGAATGAGGTTTTTGGCGGCAAGATAACGCGTCGGACCATCGGCGATGGAGGATTTAGCAAAGGAATGCATGCTTTCGTTATACATGCTATTGTATCCCCGAAAAACAATATTCATTTCCGCGGCCCAGTCCGGTTGAGGCAGCACCAACCGGGGCGGACCCTGTCCCGGATACTTGCGGGAAGAAGGCACGCTGAAACCGAGGAAGGGGTGGTGCGGGGGTGGGGTACATAAACAACAACCGCATTAATGTATCATAAAAATACATTTTCAAGAAAAAACACCTTTGCGCTCGCTCAGATCTCCCGCCGAGTCGCGCGTCCCGTCGGAACCGTGCCTCAAACTTGATCGCGGATCTGTCACCGCCCACAAGCGTTTAGGCGGTTCCTTCTTCCCAAGTGCCCGAGTTTAGTCGTGTTAGTCCCTCCCGCTGTCCTCCAAAATCGCGGGGGCCTGCCCGCTTTAACGATGGAAGGCCGCCGCGGCATTATGGGCGGCCGTGTCCCTCGTCCACTGTCTGCCGGCGGGAAGACCGCCGGTTCTCGCGCACCGCAGAGAATCTCCCGGCGAAAATGATAGCGGCTTAAGGGCACACGAAGGTGAACTCGTGAAGGGGCCTGCGTTTCCCGAATTTTTCGGTTCAATGCCTTGCCGTCGAATTAACCGCGCGGAGGCCGTTTGATCGGGTATCCCCTAACGTCGGTGCTCAAGGAGCCACGCGAACAAATCCGCGGCGGCATACGTCTGCGTCCAGGAATCGTGCTCAACGCCTGGATACACGGTGAGTTCAACTTGCGTGTTCCCAGCTCTGCGGAAAATTTCGACCATGCGCAGGCTTTCTCCCACCGGCACCACCTGGTCGTTGTCACCGTGAAAGGTTCGAACGGGCAGGGTTTTTAGCGCCTCACGTTTCGCCTCGGGCAGTAACAGGGGACGGATGAAGTCACCGCCTCCGCAGATCGGAATGATGGCCGCGAACATGTCCGGGTATTCCGAGGCAAGGTTCCAAGTGGCGAAGCCTCCCATGCTCAAACCGGTAAGGTAGAGGCGTGAGCGGTCCACCCGGTATTCCTCGCAGAGAAAATCAAGAAACTCCTTCAGATCCCGGGTGACCCAGTTGCCGCCTGCCGGGCATTGGGGCGATGCGAGGATAAACGGGAAGTCGCGCCCTTCCTCGACGAGTTTCGGGGGGCCATGTGCGGACAACATGGATGGGTCGGAACCCCGCTGGCCCGCGCCGTGCAGGAAGAGCAGCAAGGGCTTCTCATCGCGCCCTTGGTTGTAGCCGGGTGGCAAATACAGGAGGTAGTCGGTCTCCCGTCCGTGAAGGGCGCTGTGCCGCAGGATCGTTTGTCGCACGGTCAGGGAGCTTCGGAACGAACGCGAAAGGGCTTCAAACCGTGATTGAGCATGCGGCAGCGGCGAATGGCCGCCTGCGGATCGGCCAGATGGGCGCCAAATTCTACGCGGTAGTTGAACTCGTGGAAGCCGCCGAGGTTGGCCTCAAAGTTGGTCTCCCAGTAGTTGTTCATAAGCCAGGCATAGGGCCGCGCGTTCTCGATGCGCAAATCGGGGTGTCCCATGACCCGGCGATCGCCGAAGGCCAATGGTCCGAGTTGCAGCAACGGGGAATCGGGCAGGGCGATCGCGAGGCCGAAATCGGGGCGACAAATGCTGTAGCCCGCCTGCAGGCAAAACCAATCGGTGAGGGTGTCCGGTAGTTGATCGCGCCAGGGGCGAATGGGACCGCCCGGCTTGTCGAGCCACATCTGGCCTTCCGGGACATGGAACGGCAGAGCGAGATAAACGTTTTCGGCCTCCCACACGCATGTTTTCTGCATGCGAAGGCCGACGTCGATACGGGGCGCATGCCGCCAGATTTTCAGAAGGACCTTGAGCCATTCGACGCCGTCAAGCGTGTAGGTGAGCTCCACGGGAATGTGGAGGTTCGAGGCTCTCGGGAGGCCGATATTCGAAACCACGCCTGTCGAGCGCTGGACATTCCTGCCTTTGCGATTGCGGCCGAACATACGGCGCGAATCGCACATCATCTCACCGTTCTTGGCGGCCACGGGAGTGACCTCGTAAACCGGAGTGAACGGCGCGTGGTCCCTGTTTGGATTAAGCAGTTCCAAGCCGGAGGTCTTGTCGAACCACGAGGCGATCTCTCCGTTTTCCGTGAACTCAATGTGCACAAACGGCGTTTCGACGCCTGACCGGTCCGCTCTGAAATCGGATGCTCCCGCCTCGGCTCCGGCCACGTCGTTTTCCGTTCCTGGTTCCGTGGAATTTCGCTTCAGGGAACGCAACGTGCCCATGCCGGGAGTCAGCTCGAACTCGGCCTCGCCGTGCGGCGGCAACTTGACATGGACGTCGAACGTGAAGCCGCGCGGAGCCTTGACCTTGGCCGAAGGGACGATTTTCCCGGTTCGCAGTTCCCGGATATCCGGCCCCACGGAGAGCTGGCCGAAGTCGCGGTATTCCAGATAGAGCGAAGCGATATCATCGACCGCTTCGGGGAAAGGGTTGATGACTTTGTAGAGAAACCGCTCTCCGGGGACCGGGCTCGCGTTGGGCAGCTCGCCGAGGGCTTCGATCGCCTTGTCGTGCAGGTCCATGGCCGCTTCATAGGCACCCGCAGCGGCGGCGTTTTTGCAGCCACTGATGCCTTTCGCCACGAGGGTCCAAGGCATCGACATCGAGTCCGAGTGGTTGAAGGTGTGCTCGGTGAAGAGCAGGAGATTCTGCTGCAAACGCGCGAGGTCGGCAGTGGGTAAGGTGAGCTTTTTCGATTCTGCCAGCGCCTTGACCCAATGGCCGATGCGCATGCCTTCTCGGGCCAGCCGCACTTCGTTGGGATTCGAGGCCAAGCCGTCCGACCACCAGTCCGGCCAGTCCCCGCGATGACGTGGAATGTCCTTCACCTGTTCACGCACGATCCGGCAGAACTCCGAGGGAGTGCTCATCTGGAGGTTTATCTGATCGCCATGCCGTCGGTTCCATTCGTTGGCGAAGCGGGCGATCTCCGCGGAAGGCGGTGCATTGTCGGACAACGCTCCGGTGGCTTGCAGCAGCACGAAATCGTGAGGATAGCCATCGAGCTCAAGTTGGCGAAGGTAGCGCGGCAGCCGTTCGGCGGCCAGCCCGGCGGTGTCCATCGTGCGCGTGGCGGGGCGCAACTCGTCGGCGAAATCATAGCTGAGCGCTGCGCCGGGCGCCAAGCCCATCACGTTGCCCATTTGGTAATGCTCGCCGCTCCAGACCAAGATCTCCTTGCCGGAGGGAGTCTCCCAGAAAAACGGATACTGACGCTTGCCGAGCGGAGCCAGTCCGTGATGGGTGTGAACACTGGTGACGAGGTTGGTGATACCGGCTTCCGCCAGCGCTTCCGAGTAACCCCAGCTAAAGCCATTGATATCTGCCGAAACCGCGGCGTCCAAGGGCAGGTCGTGCGCGCGGGCAAACGAGGTCGCCCGATTGATCGAAGCCCGCATGAGTTCGTCGTCGATCAGCTCATTGAAATGCAAGTAGGTCGCCGAGAGGCCGATCGTGTCGTCGCGGATGCACTCCACCAGTTCGGCGATCCGACTGGGATCGTTTGCCTGCAGCCACTGTTCGATCGACCAGAAGCATTCATTGGTCCATCTGAATCCCGACAACGATGCGTCCTCTCGAAGCTGCTTCGAGATCTCAATCGCCTGATCCAAAAAGGATGAATGAAAACGGCTGATCCGGCTTTGCAGTTGGGTGTAGCCAATGTCCGTATGGGTGTGATGTATCAGATACACCTTCCAGTTGCGTTGCAGCGGAGTCATGAGGGCGCGATCCATAGAGGTAGAAGGTGAAAATCAACGAATGTCCTATCGATGGGCTGGATGGGGTCGCCGTGGCTTGCTCCGATCGGGGAACAGGGGCGAATTTGAACTTATTGACGGGTCAGCTCGCCCTCATGCCAGTTCTCGGTGGGTAGGGTGACGACGCCGTTCATCGCCTGCAGTTCGATCATTTTGCCGGCACGGGACCTGGGCCGGGTGACGATGAAGTTCCACTGGTCGCCGGACAGACCGCGCAGAGTCACCACGGGGCCGTTGATCTCCTGGTTTGCCGCATCCAGGCCGGTGCGACTGACGATGATGTGGCCGGCCTGCCCGAGGTTCTGGTCTTCATCGGCGACGGCGATCACGGTGGCGAACGCCGCCGCGGCAACCTCCAAGTGCTTCAGGCCGGCGGGGCTCTGGTTATCCAGATAGCCGCTGAAACCTTCCGCCCGCGGGGCGGCCACCGTGAGTTGGCGACGGGCCAGGTCCTTGACGATTTCGCCGGTATCGGAGGTCACCGGGGAAGTCGTCTTCGCGGTCATCCAAGGAGCCGAGGCCTGGCCCGCGGGCACAGGACCGTAGGCGCGGCGAATGGCGTGAACGCCATGCCATCCATCCTCTATGGTGTCCTTTCCGCGCATCAGATCTTGGTAAGTGCGGGCGGCGAACGGACCTTCAGTCCAAACCGTGACCGGCTGGCTGCTGGCGGCGACGAGACCGCGGCGGAAGATCATTCCGGCGGTGCGCATGTGGTCGATGATCATACCGTCGGCGACCATGCCGCCGAGGTTGGCTTCGCGGCCCTCCTCAATGGCCCAGCCGTCGTCGCCGATCTTCACATTTTTACCGTGATTCCACGCAAACCATACGATGCCGCTCCACGCGTTGAAGTCCCCATAGGCGGCCGCGGCCAGCGGAAGCATCGTGCGAAAAGGCGATTGAGCGCGGATATTCCTCTCTCCTTCGGCTTGGTTAAACTCGCCGACGAAGAACGGCTTTCCGGCCAGGGCGGTGCGGCCGATATCGGCCAAGCCGTCCTTCAAATTTCGAGTGACGAGCGGATCGATGTAGCCGTGATTTTCCATGATCTCGGCGAGGCGGGCGTGCATTTCCAGCGTGCTGTCGCCGCGCCACAGATTGGAATACGTGAGTGGCGCGGCGCTTCCCGTTGCGCGGATCACCTTTCCGATTCTCAGGAAGTAGGCCTCATCGAGCCCGGTCAGGAACTTTTCCCGTAGAGCGACGGCTTCGGGCGTGGATGGCTTGTAGATGTCTCCGCCATCGACACCCGCGGCGGCCGCATAGTCGTGCCAGCGCTTCTCCAAGCGCTTTTGCCAATAGTCGGGCAGGCGGTTCTGGCAGATGATGGCGTATTCGAGCGCGTGTTCGTTGACCATCTCGAAGGCGATCACCTGCTGATCCTCAGCATAGGTGAGCCCGGTGTAGGGGTTCCTGTGGTTGAGCAGATTACGAACAAACTCTTCGTTAAGCAGCGCGGCCCGTTCGTCGACAACCGGAAGCAGCTTACGCAGGTCGAAACTTTGTTTGGAGGGCCAGCCATTCATCTCCGCCAGGGCCGACATCCAAGCATTCCGGTCGTCATCATCGGTCTTCAAGACATCCACGTCGCCGGTCAGATAGGCGCGCGTGAAGTGGGCGGAGAACGCGAGGTAGACGCCCCGTTTTTTCAAGGCGGCGTTAAGATAGTCGAAGCGATCCAACGCGATGGGCTCAAATTCGCGAGAGTTGCCTTGATAGGAAAGCAATGCGGCGCTGGGCAGGTCGGGATTCCAGTCCTTGCCCGGTCGCAACAAATGATGGGGGCGGGCCAGATTGATGCCGATATTGGCCAGGTTTTTCGCGATGGCATCGGCCCGGGCGTGCTCGGGATAAGCCGCCACCAGATTCATACCCCAGAAGCGCACGGTCTCGCCCTCGGCGTTGATATAATTTGCCCCCTTTACGGTAAGCGTTGGCAGGGCCGGCGGTGTCGCCGGTTCTGCGCCAGCCAAGCGGGAAACGACAAGACTCGACAGTAAAAGCATGCTCGCTCGGGAGAGAAAACGGCGTGAATTATTCATCTTGGGATACATGGTGAGATTGTAAATTTAAGGGCGCCAGGATGGGCCCCAAAGGCTGCCTGCGTCAGGGCGACTCCGCGCTCGTGCAGATTCGGATATCGTCTACGCTGGGATCGTAGTAGGGGGAGTTGCTGGTGTCGCAGAGGAAATTGAGTCCGACGATATTGCTCCAATCCAGAGGCGCATCCTCCTTGGTTCCGTAGACCTTCCCCTGTTCGGAAAAGTGACTGAGCGGGATGCTGATCAGACTCCATTGGTCGGGAGGCTCGGCGTGGTCCAAATAGTCCGCCAAACGAACCGCGCTCTCGATTTTCACATCACCCTTGCTGACGAAGGCGACCTGCAGATCAGGCGTTGGGGCGAGTTTCGGATTGATCCAGAATTCTAAGTATCCGGAGCTTTGATACGCTTTGAGGTCAATTACCTCGGGGTGGAAAGAGGGGTCGAAAAACCGGATGCCGATGACGCTACGCGGGCTGCCGTCCCTGAACTTTAGGCGCATGGCGTAGGGCTGACTATGGATGGCTGTGGTGCTGTTCTTCACCCCTTGGGCGCCTCCCTCATAATCGCCAAACGCGGCTCGAAACAGCCCATCGCCCTCCGGAACGGGGCCGTAGATATCACGCAGTGTTGTGGCCGCACGCGTGAACGGCGTTCCGCTGGCAAACGAGAGCACCAGCAACAAATTCAACAGGATCGCTTTCATGGATTAATGGCGCGTTTCGGAATGACTTACGTGGTCAAGGCAAGCAGGCGTGCCACGGGGACGAGAGCGACGTCCACGCGCTGATGAACGAAAGTGGTGTAGCAGACATAGCGGTCTTGCAGACAGAACTGGGGGTGGGCGTGCACATGAAACCGCTTCAGCGTATCCGGGGGGTAGTCCATGTGCGAAACGATCTCCACCTCGCGGCCGGTGTTGAGGTTGATGAATAGAACCCGGTAGATGCCGGTGGCGGGCCCCGGGATGCAATCGGCCACGATCAGGCGTCCAGTCGTGTCGGTATGGGCATGGGAAACCGTGTCAGACTTCCACATGATTTCTTCACGCGGCTTATCGGCAAAGGGGTCCACTCTGGCGACGCCACGGTTGTAGTGGATATACCATACATGGCGCCCGTCCGCCGACCACCATTCATGGCCGTGTTTGGCCGCTCCGCTCGCCTCGGCGTCGCGGTAGATCGGAGAATGGCTGCCGTCGGGACGGGTGAGCCACATCCGGTTTTCGTAGCTCGGACAGTTTCCGGTGACGGGGTCCACGGCCGAGTCTTGGTTGACAAGCTGCAGGTTGGGAACTCTCGGACTGAACTGAGCGTGATTGTAGGCGCGATCGAGTTCCTTCCATACAACGGGGGCGGAGCCATCCAGCGGGAAGTGACCGACGATCCATTGGCGCCCGATTTCTGCATCAAAATTCAGCGCGCGCTTATCGGGCGAAAAAGTAAGATGGGTGGCGACCCGCCAGGGTCGGCGATTGCGAACAATCGAGTCGGGCAGCCGGTTGACCAGTATCGGTCGATCTTCCGCCAACGGACCCCGCCTCCAGAGTTCGGCACCGGAGCACCAGTAAACCGTGCCGTTGGCCAAATCGACGGCTGGCGAGGCATCAAGGAAGCCCGTTTCCGGAAAATGGCGGAGCTCCCCGGCGTGCAGGTCAACGACGGCCAGGGTGCGGCCTTGGTTGGCATCGCCGTTCGGTGGAAACGCGCAGTAAACCCAGAGAAACCGGCCGTCATCCGTGAAGCTCTGGTTTACGTAATAAAAGGATTGTTGGAGCGGTGCGACGCGGCGGCTCAGCAGCAGGCTTTCGACGCCGGATCGGGGATCGTGCCACGGGGTAAAGAGAGGGGATGCCTCCAAGGCAGTCGGCGACATGGGAAAAGCTGGAGCGGGCAATGGGGAGGGGCAGAAAATCTCAAGACCGAGGATGGGCCCCGGGCGGAAGGGTTGGCAAACCCATAATGTATTTAAAAAAGACATTACGGGTTTCTGGTCTGCTGCCATTTTTCCCTGGGGGTTGTTGCGTTCCTTTACCGGTGGATGGTCCTCACTTTGGCCCTCTTTCCCTTCCGAAAGGTCCCGGTATTATAATGCGCGACGGGCGCGCCGCTAGCCAGCCGGGCTTGTTCTGCAGGTCGCTGCGTAATGCCGATACAAGCGGGTCTGCACCTGAAAGGGGTGGCTCGGCGCTGAATCCGGTTTGGGGTGGGGTGGCGGCGTGGCTGAACCACTCGGTAGAGCGCACTCGCAGTCGATTTAGGTCGGTGGCCGGGGCAACCCCTCGGGATCTTCCCGCCCTACGCGGAAATCCTAATCGCGCTTTATGAGACCGCTACCGTCTCCTTCTTTACCCGTCATGGGATCCCCTCGGGGTTCATCTGGGAAAAGGGCAGGGATGCCCTCTTTTTTCTATCTCTTGCCGGCAGGACCGCCGACACGTTCGATCGCCATTGGGGCAACTCCACGGGGGGCGAATTCGGCGCCTCGCCTTTTGCGACTCTTTGACCGGTCTGGTTAACACCATCCGCTAAACGCGCCTTAACCGCCGAACCAAAGCGCGGCTTGTGCCGTGCCGGATTTTGGCAGGCTGGTCACATTGAGCAACGATGCGTCAGAAATGGCCTCTACATGACCGTCGAGGAAAACCGCGTTAGTCTTGCCGCTGTGAGGGGTCTCCGGTGGGCGTCCGATGCCGACAACTCCTCCGTAGTATCCCGCCGCCTTGTCGCTGTCGTCGCCGTCAGTTGCCAATATCATGCGAGCGGGCAGGGCGATGGTATTCAGCGCGCGGCGTCCATCGGGGGCGGCGTATCCATCCAGCGTCCAATTAAGTCCACGATTCAGCGAGAACGTGATCGGAGGGTAGTGGTTCTTTTTGGCGGTTTCCACCACCCCGGGTTTAAGCTCGAGCTGAACAGGGCAGCTGAAGGCCTGCTGGATGCCTTTGCCTTCAGTGCTGTAGCCGTAATTTAAGCCTGCTAGACGAGCGATGACGGTTATTGATTTCCCGTTCTCCCTGTCGGGCAACGTCATGCCTCGGTTGTCCTGGACCTGAAGGCTGTAAATGGTTTGAAGCTGGCGAAGGTTCGACGCGCACCGGGCTGATTTTGCGCTATCGCGCACTCGCGCCATGCCTGTGATCAGCAGCGATCCGAGGATGCCGATAATGGCGATGGCGATGAGTAGTTCCACCAACGTAAAGGCCTGCGGGCGGGGGCGCTGGTGGGCTGACGGTGACGTGGGGGCGTGGAGGCAGGGGGGCATGGACGCGGGCATTTGGCTGGGGGGTAGCCCAATGACGGGCTACAATGTGTTAAAAAGGGACAACTGGCGTCAAGGCTAGTGTTCGCGAGGGCGTCGGGAAGGGGCGCTTCGTTCGCCCGCCTCCGGACGGAGTCGACTTAGATTCGCCCTCTTCGGGCTTCGAGTTGCGCGCGTATATCGCCGGCCCGTTGACGCGTAATCGGGTAGGCCGACGCGAAGGCCAGGGCAATGCCCCAGATAACGATCGGCAGGACGAGGTAGATCCAAAACATCCTCTGGAGCGCCTCCTGCGGCTGGGCGTCCAACTTGGCGTCGAAGCCAGTAAGCTGCAGGACCAGACCTCCTACGCCCATCGAGCAGGTGAGCGAAGCCTTGATGAACCAGGAATAGAACGCATTGATTCCGCCCTCACGACGGCGATTGGTCTGCAGTTCGTCCCAGTCCGCCACATCGGCCTTCATCGAAGGGAGGAACAGCCAGACGGCCGCGACGGTGCTCGATTCGAAGACGCCGGGGATGATCTGCCAATAGGGATGGGCCGGCGTCATGAGAAAGTAGTTCAACAGGTGGCCGAACATGCTGCTGCCGATCATCGTCATGACCACGCTGCGCTTATCCCATTTCTCCCCTAGCCAGATGAAAAACGGGACCGAGGCGATGCCCGCGACGACCACAACCGTGCCCTTCCAACCCGCGATCACGGCAGCTGCCGCGAGGTCGCCGTGGTTTACGTAGTAGAAATTCACATACTGCCCAAGGGCTCCCACGGAGCTACCGCCGAGCACAAGAAAGAAGGAGATGAATATCAGCGGCCAGAGCGGCTTGCAGCTCAACGACTCCTTTAGTCCCTGCAGAAAGGAATCTTTGGTCTGCCGACTGGCCTCGACCTTGTAATAGCGCTCTTTGACGAACAGCGGGGGGAGCAACCCCAGGACCATTATGCACAACGCGATAAGCCAGCAGGCAACGCGCATGCCCACGATGATGGGCTGGTCGTCGGCGTTCGCGCCGGACAGGGTGTTCAGCCACGGTTGAGCCCATTGCGACAGGCGGTCGACCCAAGCGCCATGCCCGATGAGGGCGTCTGGTTCAGCGAGGGCGACGGATCCGAGCCAAAGGACAATGGGAAGGCCCCAGCTGCCGGCGAGCAATGAAAGCTTGCCGAAGAGTGTCATCCACGCTGCGAGTCGGGTTCTTTCATCATAATTCGGGGTGAGCTCGAGCTGAAGGCCGTAATAGGGCATCGACCATGTGGTGAAGCTGGCAAAAAAGACCATGCCTACCACGGTCAGATAGACCGCCCTGCCAGTGGGGCCCCATATTTCAGGCATATACCAGAACAGGGGATACAGCAGTGCCGTGGTGATAGCCCCGACGAACATGAAGGGGCGCCGCCGCCCCCATCGTGTGCGCGCATTGTCGGAGATGTTGCCCACGAGGGGGTCCGTGACCGCATCCCAAGCTCGGAAGATCATGAGAATAATGCCGAGGGTGAGCGGTTGCATGCCAAGGCCGATGTTAAAGAACGGCATCCACAGGACGCCCATCATCAGGTTCGTTGATACGTAATCCGTGTTCACGCCCGCGCTAAACATGATTTTCTGAAATGTGGGGACTTTGTCCTCTGGGGCGATCGGGGTCGCTGGTGGGCGCATGGCTAAGGGGGAAGGGGGTGAGGTAATGTATTTTAATGATACATTTGGGGCTTGGAGTTCAAAGGGATTTTTCATGAATTCCTCCGCTCACCCCGGATTGAGCTGAGCTGGATGAAAAACGGCCTGCCCTCACCTCATCCGCCGCCGGGATGCTTGCGGTCAATTGTCGCCTGTGCCGCGTGAGGTATTCCCTGCCTTCCGGGGCGGGAGGCGCTCGCTGCTGGGCGGTGGCCATCCAGACCGTCAAGGCGGCCGGCACTTTATTGGTTCGCCTGCTTCGCGCGACCAGTTTGCGACTTGAGCGTGCCTCTGCGCGCACGGTGGCCGAGGTCCAATTGCCCACCCTGCGCAAGCACTGCGTGTTCACTCTCATCATCGAAATATCGAAGGCAGTCGCATCCCGAGATGGCAGCCATGCGACGACTCTGCGATGTCGGCGGAATTTCATCCGCCCTGGTGGCGACGTTGGCGAACGACGGGGATCGCGGTCGAGGAGTCCGTTGGACCCGAGGCATGGCGTCATCCGTTTGTGGTTCGAGCGGTTTATCTGGGAGGGGTCCTTCGTTGTGGTCTGAACCGCCTCCTTCTCGATCAAGCAGGACTGTTTCAGGGCAGAACCTTAGGGGGCGATCTTATTACGGCATTTCGGAAAACGGTGCCATATGGACTGCCTTCAAAAGCACACGTCCCCGGTCGAGGCCGAACGAGACGTGCCCGTCCGGCATCGTTCCCGATCTTATGGTGTATAGGTGATGCTTAGCAACGGACCGCTCGTGCCATAGCTCGGCGAGTAGAACATTGCCCCGAGATAAGTGCCGCTGCCAAAGAGCACCAATCCATTGTTGGCCAGGGCGCCCGACTGCCACTGCTTAACGATGTCCGTCACATCGACGGTCAAGGTCTGCCCCCGGCTGCCGGAAATCGCGACACTGGCGCCCAGCGAGGGATTGAAATCGACGCCGGATGCCGGCCCCGCGGTCGCGGAAGAACCACCGCCCCAATAAGCGGTCGGAGCTCCGGCCGAATAGCCGCGATAGGAATGGCAAGCGGTGGTTTGGTCCCACGACGTCAGCATCGGATAGTTATACATCGTGCCTCCCCAGTTGGTGTAGAGGGTGTAAATGATGGTGGCGGAACTGATCGTGGAGCCCGCGGGAACCTGTCCGGCACCGCTACCGAAGATATCGTCAAACTGCAGCAGGCCGGCGATCTGGTTCGTGTTGCCGGGCAGCCCGAACGAATAGAGGCGCCAGTCCCGCTGACCGACCAGCGGATCACTCCCCTTGATCGTCGTGTATTTGACACCTGAATACCCGGATGCGCCTTGCTGGAAGGTGGCGTTCGTCGGCATGGCCATGAGCGAGGTGAGCGTCCATTTCTGGCTGGTCGCGCCGGTATAGGTGCTCATCACGACATCCGTGCCGTTGAGATCGAGGCATACGGTGGGGTAGTGCGCGTTGTAGATGGTGTGGGTGCCGTCGCCGTTGCTGGCGATGTTCCACGTGTAGTGCTGCCACGGAGCCTGACCATATTGCTGCACTTTGGTGCTGCCGCTGGTGACTTGATTGGGGCAGAACAGGACCTGCCCCGACCATTCGTCGGTGATTGTGTAGCCGCTGCCGCTCTCGTCGGGCGCCAGACCCCACTGCTGCCACACATAGTCCTCGTAGGTGGCGACATATCCGGTGGCTCCTTGGGTCATGCTGTCCAAGGTCAGTGCCAAGCCGTTGCTTTGGTTCGTGATCTTGTAATAGCCGGTCAGGCCCTGGACCGGAGTGCCCAGTCCATTGTCCTTCAGGTCGGCCGCGGTCACGACCCACGGGTCGTTCATCATTCCGCCGTCAACGTTGCGGGCGATTGATTTATGAACCCAGCCGCCGTTCAATGGCCAATCGCTCCACGCAATGAATCCCACGATGTTGGGGTAGGTGTTCTTGATCACCGACAGCAATTGAGTCTGGAAATTATAGGTGCCGTTATAGGTGCCGGCCGATGTCGCCGGTCCGTTGCCAAACTCCGTGTAAAGGATCGGCTTCCCCGATTGGGTGAACCATGCGTATTCCGTCATGCGCGCGCTGTCCCCGTAACAGTCGGAACCAACGATATCGACGTAGGCACTCCCCGGATAATACGGCACGCCGGACGGGGGGCCGCTGGGAGAGTTTCCGCCGGTTCTCAATGTGCGCTGGGAAGTCAGCGCGATGTTTCCGCTGGGCCCCGTCGCACTGGAGGTGCCGGCGGCCACAATTTCAAAGGTCACGCCATTGACCGTGAGGGGGCTGCCGTTGTTGGCGGATGGGTTGAACAATGCTGCGGCAAAGTGGGTGCCATTCGTGAGGATGTCACCTTCTGTGCCGACCAATTGTGCGTCGCCCCACGTGAGCTGCGATCCACTGTTGCCCGGGACGGCGCGAACCGAGATGGCATTGAGATAAGCGCCGGCCGACCAGCCGGTGCCGGCCAGAGTGTTGGACGCGGCGGGGGTGGCGGTAATCGTCTGCGAGGTCGCGGATGCGGTGAACGTGCCGACCGCATACTGGCCCGGACCCGCGTTTAGGGTGACCGAGGCCGTGCCGTGGGAGCCGCTGAGTTCGGTGCCGCGGTTGCCGCCATTCACATAGGCCGACCAAATCTGCACTTGGTAGGTTTGCCCCACGGTCAGGTTGTTTAGCGTCACCGTCTGAACGTGCGAATTGTCGCAAAACTGGGTCGGTGACACCAGTTGGTTATACGCCGCGCTGCCGCCGGCATTGTTGGGCGCAAATACCCAGATCAGATTGTTCAACCCGGCGGTTTGGGTCATGTAGTCGTAGAGATTGATCCAGAGATTTCGAAACGAGGCCGTATCCGTCGTATAATACGGACACCACGATCCGTTCATTTCATGGAACGGACGAAACAGCACGGTGACACCGCAGTCTTGCAGGTATTGCAACTTGGTCGCCAGCGCCTGCATTGAGGCCACCCAGGCGGCATTGTCGGCGCCACCCGGCAAGAGGTGGTTCAGGCTCTGCCCCGATGTTTGGTTCGGGTAGGTCAGTCCGCCATCGATCTCGACCAGACAGCCCGTCATTTGCGAGAGCGTCACAAGCTGCGGCAGGATTCTGGCGTTGGTGTTGGTGTCGTTGAGGTCCGCACCGACGATGGCCGGGAACTCGCCGGTCTGATTCTGGAGGTTCCAGATCAGGTCGTTCATATAAGTGTCGCCATTGGAACTCGGTGCATACCAGAGCACATTCTGTCCCGAGAGCACCCGCTTGGTGGCACTCGACGTCATGCCGGTAATGAACTCATACACGGCGGCGGTCTTGGCATCCGCGTTGGCGTTGGCCAGTGCCGCTTGCGCAGTGCCGTCGGTGGCGAGGATTAGAGAAACGCCGGTGAGCAGCAGTAGCTTTGCGCCGGTCCACCCTATTTTGATTCTACGGAAAGCCGCGGATCTTACCGAGCTGGCGCAATGATTTCGCGAGACATGGGCGCGCGTTATGCGGTGCCCACCGGGAGCGTGACAGACAGTCATTTTGGTAGGGGTTGGGGGTTTCGGAGAGCGGCGAGGCGACCGCCCGACCCAAATGTCATTTTTTATTACATTTATGACAAGTTCAGATTGTTTTATACCCTTCTGCCTGAATTCTGATTTACATGCAGACGCGCATCCCGGCGGGTGATGGCAGGCCAAGGTGATTGGATGGTGTATTTTACTAATACATGAGCTGCGCCAATTTTTGCCCATGGGTGGGCTCCGCCACGATTCTTGCGCGGCGTGGTGCACCGGCGCGGCATTGCGAACGAAGACTGGATGGCGCCCGCCCTCGCCCGGCGGGCGAACCATTCCGCAACTAATCGAGGCGAGGTGCGGGACCGATATGCCGGGCGGCGGCTTGCGCAAGCAGGGCAAGCTCCGTGGCCTTGAAGGAATGGGCCTGACTCATTGCGCACTCCGTGCGATTTAGGCAGTCGAGGATCAACTCGCCGAAAAATCTCAAGCCTACCCGGCCCTCCACGTTGAGGTGATGTTCGTGGTGGTCATCCACGATGAAGACGTGATCCCCGCCTCCGTCGCGAGCCAGGTCAAACCCCTTGCGCAACTCAATGTAGCCACGGTCCCCCAAGATGAACGTGCGGCCATCGCCCCCCACGGACAATCCATCGGGAGTCAGCCAGTCTACGCGAGTGTAGTTCGTGGCTCCATTGTCGCCCAACAGGCCAGCCTCGCCGAAGTCCTCCAGTTCTGGCCGATCAGGATTCGCATAATTGCCCACCAGCGCATGGGTAACCCGGGCCTCCTTCGCGCCGCTGTAGGTGAGAAACTGCTCAAATTGATGGGTGCCGATATCGCAGAGAATGCCGCCGTAGCGGGCACGCTCAAAGAACCACTCGGGCCGCGCCGCCTTGTGGAGCCGATGAGGACCGAGCCCGATAACCTGCAGCACCTGGCCCACGACTCCGGCCGCCACCACGTCGCCGACAAACATTCCCGATTCCTTTTCCAGGCGTTCACTATAAAAAACGGCATGCTTGCGGCCGGTGCGGGCGACGACAGCTTTCGCTTCTTCGAGCTGGGCAAGTTCGGTAAACGGGGTCTTGGACGTGAAGTAATCCTTCCCCGCAGTCATGACTCTGCACCCCAGAGTCCCTCGTAGGTCGGGTATCGCCGACGAGGTCACCAGTGCCACCTCGGGGTCGTCGAGAATTCGGTCAAACGAATCGGCGACCCGCGCCCCGGGATATCTGGCTGCCAAGGCGTTAGCTTTCTGCGGATCGTGGTCATAGACCCACTTCAGCGTCGCTCCAGCGGCGACCAACCCGTCGCATTGCCCATAGATGTGACCATGATCTAAATGACTGGCCGCCACGACGAACTCTCCCGTTTGAACCACGGGGCCGGGCAGGCGTGCCGGCAGAAGGTCCTCGTAGGGGGATCGAAGCATGGCCGGCCGCGAAATTTGAAAAAGACCCCTGCCCACGCGGGGCAGGAGGCTCCCGCTCCTCGATGGAGTGGGGATTTAATCAGGGAGAATCACGCTGACCGACTGAATCCACAGGCCGGGTAGCGGGTCGGCGGTGAACTTCTTGACCGTTATGCCGCTCCATTCCTTGGTGAGATTCACCGGGAGGTCGATGTTCACGAGGGCGTTTTTCGGGGCATCGGCGGGGATGCTGAGACGGCCGATTGGATCTTTGGAACCGCCGGCGATATAAATACCGTAGGTCGCCGTAGCCTCGCCCGTATTATAGGCGGTGACGCGCACGACCGCTGGGCCGGGAGGAGTGGTCAACCCCATCCAATAGGTCACATAGCCCCATTGATTCATGCTGGCAGTTACGCGGGCGGCTTGCTCGGTGCCGAACGTCTTTGCTTCCATGATGCCTGCATCAATGGCCTTGCCGCCATCCCCCTTGAGGGCTGCAGCGCCGTCTAGTCGCTGATGAACGGTCTCAGCCGTAGCCAGGGAGCCTGCCAAGATGAGGGAGGATAGGAAAAGGAGGTATTTTTTCATAGGGTAAGTATTCGGATTTGTATCTGATAGATACATTTAAAAAGAGCAAGAAATTAATCTCTGATCCATCTCACTCCAGCCCTATTTGTTTCTTTTAACTACATTTACATCACGGCAGCCCTCCCCTTTTCTGTCGAATGGCGATAATTGTCCGACGGGTGGGTAACTTCGCATGAAGGCGTTCGATTACCGTTGAAATCCCTCGCTGTGTTCCGAATCGACATCCTCGGCCCAGGCTGCTGTGGCATGGGCGCCCGAGGTGGCCGATTATCCTTCCAGGTTGGTGCGAGTTGACGCACGGATCGGAGTTAGGCGTTGGCCATGCGGAGGGGGCGATTTTTGAAGATCACGCGACCGAAAAATTCCCTTCCCCTTTACCCCGCTGGTTCGTCGTGGTTGCGTATCTCCTCGCTGGCTCGGTCCTGCGAAACGCGGAATCGAAAAAAGGCTAGGAGGGGAGGCGAAATTTGGAGGCGCTCCGATCCTTTCTGTCGGAGGCGTTCGGGCATGAATGGAGGTGGGTTTGAGCGTTCCGACCGTTGGAAGAACCCGGGGCTTCGCGCCCTGAAAAGACGCATGGCTTGCGGTGGAAAGTCGAGCTGTGCTGCCCATTGGAGTCGACGGAGTTCCAGGGGAGGTTTTCGAACTTGCCGTTTCGCTGAATCGCGTGCTTCCGCGCCGCTTCGCCTGATGCCTTGAGTTGGCCGTGACCAGCAATAACTCATGGTGGCCAATTCCGAGACGACCGCTTGGGGAGGGGCGGGCGGCACGTGGGCCGTCTCGGTTGGGGGGATCGCTCGCCTTGAGCGGTGGCAAAGGCTCTGGGGGAGTGGCGCGCCTTTCCGCCTGGACTCGGTATTAAGATCGGGGATCTGTGGCCGGGAGATATGGTCGCGGAAATTGATCGATTTTATCCATCGCCCCGGCGATGTCGGCCACTTTAGGATCTGGGTCTAAGTGGCTATAAAATAGCTGGTTAAAATGGTGGAGGTGCCGGGAATTGAACCCGGGTCCCCTTGGCCTTCGCGAGACGCATCTAATGTATCTTAAATGTATAATGAACAATGTCTTAAGGAACTGTGATTCCTTGACTTGAATAACTGTGAAGGCGTCGAAATTGGGCTTTTTTTCGGCGAAGTTTATCAACGTTTATCAACTTTTCGCCCTCGTTCCGTGTTGAGAATGGCTCCGCCTCCCACTGATTTTGGGGTCTGCGAATTCCTACTATCTCTAGCGAGTATTTAGGCCTTACCGCTTAAAGGAGTAATTCAGATTCACTTCCTTGACAGGCTGCTGAAAAAGTCTCGAGCGAAACCGTATTGTGATATTGGATACTTCATGCGTGGCCACCGACCTGTTCAACCGTCTTTTGTGAGTCTGATCAACGTGGAGGCGCTGATCCCGGCGAGCCACCCGGTGCGGGTGA